>REBR01000174.1 GCA_007692645.1 Halomonadaceae bacterium
TCCTCAGTGACTCTGGATGCCGGTTACGTGGTACTGCCGCCGCTGGCTGCGGCGCTGTTTTATGCCGCCGGGCGCTCACCCCTGGCGGGACTGGCGGCGGCCTTTGCCGGGGTCTCTGCAGGCTTTGGCGCCAATCTGGTGATCACGGTACTGGACCCCATGCTGGCAGGGCTCACGGAGTCAGGGGCACGGATCTTCGACCCGGATTATCGGGTTGCAGTCACCGCCAACTGGTGGCTGATGATTGTCTCTACCCTGGTGCTGACCGGGGTGGGCTGGTGGGTCACTGCCCGCCTGGTTGAGCCACGCCAGCAGGCCCTGACCGTTGCCTCAGATGAGCCGGTCCCCGCCCAAACCTATGGCAGCCACCCCCAACGGGGCCTGCGGATGGCGGGTGTCCTGTTTGCGGCTGTATTGTCACTGGCGGCCCTGGTGATTCTGATCCCGGGGGCACCATTGCACGGTGAAGGCCAGGTGTTTGCCCGGTGGATAGAAGCCATGGTGCCGTTGTTGCTGGTGCTGTTTCTGCTACCGGGGCTGGGCTATGGCTTTGCCGCCGGCACCCTGAAAAACACCCATGATGTAGCCAATATGCTGGCCCAGGCCATTGCCGGCCTGGCCCCCTATATTGTGCTTGCCTTTGTGGCGGCGCAGTTTATTGCGGCGTTTAATTACAGTCAGTTGGGGTTGTTACTGGCGGTATCCGGGGGGCAGGCCCTGGCGGCCCTGACCATTCCGGCACCCTTGCTGGCGGTGGGTTTTATCCTGATTGCCATGTTTGCCAATCTGTTTATCGGCTCTGCCTCTGCCAAATACGCGTTTATGGCGCCGGTGTTCGTGCCCATGCTGATGCAGGCAGGCCTGAGCCCGGAACTGACCCAGGCGGCCTACCGGATCGGCGACTCCGTCACCAATATCATCACCCCCCTGAATCCTTACTGGGTCATCGTGCTGGCGTTCGTGCAGCGCTGGCGGCCAGAGGCAGGCCTGGGCACCCTGATGGCACTGATGCTGCCCTATGCCCTGGCCTTTGCGGTGGTGTGGCCACTGTTGCTGGGCCTGTGGGTGCTGTTTGGCCTGCCCCCGGGACCGGGGGCCACTGCCACTATCGGCGGTTAGGCCACAGCGCCTTCAGAAGCTGTAATTGGCCCACAACCACAATTTGTCGGTATCTACCCCGAACTCATCGGCGTTGTAACTGGCGGCCTTGATGCCGACAACCGTCCCTGGTGCTACGGGATAAGTGGCCTGCAAACCCAGTTCGCTGCCGTAATCAATGCTGTCCCGGTCACTGGTGAAGTCGTGGTAAACAGCCATCAGATTCACCCCTGCCAGTGAGCCGCTGAGGGAGACATAGGCATCCCGCAGACCGGTAACCGGCGTGGCCAGAAACTGATCGGTCCAGCCATTCATGGCGTGCAGGGTCGCCAGGGGGGTCTGGAAGGCGGTCTCGCCGTCGCTCCCCAGTACCTCCAGGCCCAGTCGCCCGGTAATCCCTGCCCTTTGCAGACCCAGCTCCAGGCGATAGTAGTCCAGATCAAAACTCCCCGGGTTGCTCTCATAATCCGCCTGATAGGCGTATTCCAGGGTATATAGCAGTGCAGTCTCCGGGTTCAGATCGCTGCTGCCGGTGAAGCGCAGGCCGTAAGTTTGGGTGGACTGGGTCTCGTTGTCAGTAAAATCCAGCAGATAGCCGTAGGCACTCAGTGTGCCCGCCTCCAGGCCCTGGTAGCGGGCATTCACAACCGGTGCCCGCAGGGAATAGTTTCCCACAGGGCTGGCGTCAGAGAAGATGCGGTTAACGTTATACAGGTAGCCTGCCGTCAGGGTGGTGTCCGCAAGACTGGTGTTCACCAGGGTGAAGGCGTCATAGGTCTGCTCATTCTGACGCCAGCCTACGGTGCCAATGAAACGGTGGTTATCCAGGGCCAGGCGCTGGCGACCATAACGCACATCGGTTCCGGGCAGGCCCCGGTAGCGCAGATAAGCCTGATTGACTTCCGTGCCCGTGGGGTCAGCCACCACAGAACGGTCCGTTACCCCATTGATGGTGCTGTTGTAATTTTCCGGGCCGATAGCGGTGATGTGCTCCGCCTCAATAAAGCCGTCAAAGCCGTGAAAGTCACCGGTGAGGTAACCCAGTCGCACCCGCAGGGTGGAAGCACGGGCATCATCCAGGGCATTGTCCTGGTCCACCACTTCATAGCGGTAGCGGGCATCCAGGCTGGTGGTGCCGCTGCTGAGGGCACTGAGCAATTCATTGGCCGTGGCCGCCGGCGCAATCCCGGACACAAGCAGGGCACTGCCCAGCAGGCATGCGCCTGTTCGGGTACTGGCAATACGGCGCCCGGTGGGGGCAGGTTTCTGGTGTTGGCTCATCATGGTCTCTCCCTGTTTTATGTCAGGCAAAAAAAAACGCCAGCCCCCGGGTTAACTTCTGGGGACGGCGCCTTTGCCGGGTCGATCTGCTACCAAATGGTGGTGGCCGTCACAACACTGTGCGGCATTAAAATCCATGATTACCCTTACAGAAAACGTGCCAGCTTTCACAATAAGGCCGCAGCAAGGGGCTTCAAAGCACTTCCCCCTTACCGGCAGCGCCTTTTACTACCGGGTTTTTGCACTGCCACAGCGCACCTGAACCCGGCAATGGGCAGATTAAGGGCAGGCGACCGGTACAGTGGCAGCGACTCCTGTTATTCTGGCTTATACTCATGGAATTACAGCGTTCAGGGCCGGAGGAACACCATGCATGGAGCACTGGAACACACCCGTGAAGCACGGGATAACCAGCGACTGTACCAGCTGCAATTACGCCTGGGGGCGGCCTATTCCCGCCAGCGTCTGGGGCTGGAAGCGGAAAAGCAGGCCACGGTGCTCCGCGGCCGTGGCAAGCATGTGCATCTGGAAAACCTTTATTCCCTGCCCAGCCTGATCCGCTTCTGCCTGCGCTGTGTCGGGCTCTATGGGCGCGCCATGCGCAACAGCCGCAAACTGCTGTTAAACCAGAACCGCTTCGTTCTGCCCCACCTCCCCGCCGCCTTTGAAGGCTTTCGCATACTGCACCTCAGTGATCTGCATATCGACATGGATGAGGCCAACCTGGACGCCCTGATAAGCCGGGTACAGGGCCTGGATTATGACCTGTGCGTACTGACCGGGGATTTCCGCCGGGATACCTGGGGGGACATTGAACCGGCCCTGGCGGGCATGGCCCGGTTACGGCCACACCTGAAGGGGCGTGCACTGGCGGTGCTGGGCAACCATGACAGCATCACCATGGTGCCGGATCTGGAGGCCATGGGTTATGAGATGCTGATGAATGAACACTGCACTATTGAGCGGGGTGAAGACACGTTCTGGGTAGCAGGAGTGGATGACGCCCATTACTACCGGGTCGACAATATTGAACGGGCCATGGAAGGGATTCCCGTGGGGGTTTGCTCCCTGTTATTAAGCCATACGCCGGAAATCTTCCGCCAGGGGGCCCATGGGGGCTTCGACCTGTTCATGTGTGGCCATACTCATGGCGGCCAGCTGTGTCTGCCCGGGGGCATTCCCATCACCCTGGACGCCCGCATGCCCCGCCGGCTGGGCCGGGGCGCCTGGCGCCACGGAGAGATGCAGGGTTACACCTCCACCGGTTCCGGTACCTCGGTGCTCAATGTGCGTCTGAACTGCCCGCCGGAAGTCACCCTGCACACCCTGACTCAGGGGCCCTACGCCCCGGCAGAAAAAGCCTGAACCACTAGTGGGGGCGCCGGCGAATACCCAGCCGGTACAAGGCTGGGGAAACCGCCAGGTTCAGCAGCATAAAAATCACCGCCACCGCCACCAGGGACCCCCAGCCAAAGTTGTACACCGGAAAGGCCAGCAGCAGTGGCAGCACCGCCTCCGGCAGTTGATCCAGACCGCGGAAACGGGCACTTTCGTCCAGCCGCAGGCGCCGTTTAACAAAGCTTGAGAACAAATCCCCCACCATGGCCAGCAGACCAAACATGGCACCAAAGACCAGCCCCAGCTCCAGCCACTGGGCCACCACCGCCGTGGTGATAACCGCAACAATAAGCCCGCGCCAGGTTTTTTTCTTGCCAAACAGCGGGTGACCATCCACCAGGTGGTAATTGTTGTCCACCGGTTTTGCCAGCCAGGAGCCCATAATCCAGGCGACAATCACCGGGCTGCCGTTGGCCACAATCAGAAGCAGTAACATTTCAATAATAATTGGCATGGTATTAACTGCCCTTGGCCCGGTGTCTATACAGCATGGCGTAACGGAACTGCTGCACCCTAAGCCTCTGGCAACCCTCCCCGGGTCAGTTTAATGGGATCCAATAGCTGCTCCAGGGTCTCCCGGGGCACCTCTGTTTCTGCGGCAGCCACATCCAGGATCGACTGCCCTGTAGCGTAGGCCTTTTTTGCCACCTCTGCTGCCTTGGCATAGCCGATCACCGGATTCAGGGCGGTGACCAGCACCGGGTTACGCCCAACCGCCTCAGCCATTACCTCTTGGTTGACGGTCATACCGGAAATTGCCTGGTCTGCCAGCAACACCATAACCCGGGACACCAGCCCGGTCATTTCCAGCAGGTTATTGGCCACCAGGGGCAGCATCACGTTGAGCTGGAAATTGCCGGACTGGGCCGCGGTGTTAATGGCACTGTCCAGGCCGGTGAGCTGGGCCGAAACCATGGCTACGGACTCCGGAATTACCGGGTTGACCTTGCCCGGCATTATGCTGCTGCCGGGCTGCAGCGCCGGCAGGGTGATTTCCCCCAGACCATGGATCGGGCCGCTGTTCATCCAGCGCAGGTCGTTGGCGATTTTCATCAGCACAGCCCCCAGACCCCGTAACTGGGACGACAGAGCCAGGGGGGCATCCACCGCGCTCTGGCCGGTAAAAGGATGCTCCATGGGGGAAAAAGCGCTGTTACACAGTTCGCTGAGTGACTGGGCGAAGCGACTGGCAAATTCCCGGTGAGCATTGATGCCGGTGCCCACCGCGGTGCCGCCCTGGGGAACCGGCAACAGCCCCTCTGCCGCCCCCTGAATGCGGTCCCGGGCGCTATGCAGTTGCAGGCGCCAGGTTTTCAGCTCCTGGGCCAGGGTCACCGGCATGGCATCCATTAAGTGGGTGCGGCCGGTCTTGACCACATCAGCACTGTCCGCCTCCCGGTCAGCGATCACCCCCATCAGGTGCTCTATGGCCGGCACTACCTGATCCCGCACCGCAAGCCAGGCACTCACATGGATAGCGGTGGGGATCACGTCATTGCTGCTCTGGCTCATATTCACGTGATCGTTGGCATTGACCGGCTCAGGGCTCATACGGCTGGCCAAGGTGGCCAGTACTTCATTCACGTTCATATTAGTGCTGGTACCAGAACCGGTCTGGTATACATCCACCGGGAACTGATCTCCATGGGCGCCGCTCAGGATCTGATCACAGGCCTGTTCAATGGCCTGGGCACGGGCCGGGTCCAGTAGTCCCAGGGCCTGGTTACTGGCAGCGGCGCAGCGCTTGACCCGCACCACCCCGTGAATAAAATCCAGGGGCAAAGGCCGCAGGGCCACCGGAAAGTTGTTGATGGCCCGCTGGGTCTGGGGGCCCCAAAGGGCGTCTGCTGGTACCTGCACCTCCCCCAGGCTGTCTTTTTCCGTACGTGTTGTGCTCATGTCAGTGCTCTCCCTGTTCAAATTCCGCCAGTGCCTCCAGGCAATCCTGTAGCAGTGGTAGCGGGCTGGGCAGAATATTGCGGTCCGCTTGCACCCCGAACTGCACCTGTCCCGCGTAGCTGATAACACTGACCCCTAACCCAATATTACCGGTCTGGGGCACCCAGAACAGGTGCTGTCGTACCGGGCACCCGGCCAGGTAACGCAGTTCCCGGGGCCCCGGGACATTGGACACCACCGCACTGGCACGGCTGCTGAAATGGGCCACCAACGGCGCCTGCCATTGCGGTGGCAGATAACCGGCAGCCCCCAACAGTCCCCAGGACAGACCCGGCTGCCAGGAGTGTTTCAGCCGTTGGGTCTCATGCTTGATACGATAAACCCGCTCCAACAGGCTTTGTGCATCCATGGGCAGGGGCACAAACACCGTGCCGAACAGGTTACCCAGCCCCCCCGCTGCCGGTAGCAATGCCGGTGGGACCAGGGGGCGCACATCCACTGGCATGGCTGCCTGTAACTGACGATCCTGAACCCTGTCCCCAGCCCGCAACAGTTGCCGGTGCAAGGCGGTGGCCACACAGGCCAGCAACACATCGTTCAGGGTACAGCCCCGGGCGCGGCTCAGGGTCTTGATCCGATCCAGAGGCACGGGGGCGGACCAGACACAGTGTTTTTGTCCGCTCAGGGTCCCGGTCAGGGAAGAGGGGGTGTCCGCCGGCTGTAACAGGAACTCCCCCAATTCTTTGATTAACCGGCCCCCAGTCAGGGTCAGCTGATCCAGGGCATCGCTCAGCTCCTCCATGGAACCCAGGCCAGAGAAACGGCTGCGCAACCAGGTCAGCAGGCTGTCCTGCCAGGGCTCAGGGGCAGCGCTCTCCCGCTCAGCTCGGGCCAGGGCGGCAGCGGGGGGGGATTCGGGGCTGTCACTGGTGAGGGATTCAAACAAGCGCACCAGGGTAATGCCGTCGGCATAACAGTGGTGCAGGCGAATCACCACGGCGTGATCCCCGTTTGCCATGGGGAAATGCCAGAACTTCCACAGGGGCCGTTCACGGGCCAGGGGCTCTTGCTGGCAAAGGGCCAGCTGCTGTTCCAGGGCCCCGTCGTCTGCCAGGGGGCCACTGGCACAATAAAGGTGTTGAGACAGGTCAAGGGCCGCTTGTGGCTGCCACCACCAGGTGCCGCCCACGGAGACAGGCCGGCACTGAAAACGGGGCAGTGACAGCCAGTGCTGTTGCAGAAACGCCGCCAGCCCGGCACCATCCAACCCGGTAACCCGCACCAGCCCGGTAATAACCATGGGGTTGGTGGTGCTGTCCATGTTCAGCCAGGCAGCATCTACCGGGGCCAGCAAGCGTTTTTCGACTACGGTCACAACTTCTCCCGAAAAAGGCAGCCGCGCAGGCCATCCTATGGGCCGAAAACCTGCGGCTACGCCGGTTGTCTGTAATAAACCAGATATTACAAATTACTACAAACCCTATTGAATTCATCCATATACTGACTGTCTTGAATCACTGGAAAACGGGGCACACCACTAAGACCTGTTCTATAATGACCCTATAATGGCAATTTGCAGTCATTACGGCGATGGTAGAGTGTAGGTGCATCGTTTAAAAATGCTGTAATCAGGACTACCCTTTAGAGTAATGATGACACGTTGTTAGGGCAGGCCAAATTCTCATAGCCGACTTGGAGTTGTACCCGGTATGAAAGCAAGCCATGCACGCAAACTGATTCAGCCTATTACCCCCAGTTACACAGAGATGTTCTCTGGCCGTGTTTTCCAGGTGGGCAAAGGCGCCGTCTCTGTGCGCAACCACAGTGGCGAAGCCCGGCATACCGTGATCGGTTTGCATGGGTTTCTGGAGAACCATTGCTACTTTACCCAACTCTATCAGGAACCCACCACTGAACTGGTTCTGGTGACCTGTTCCAATTACCACATTCCTGTCAGTGGCCCGGTGGTGGAAATCCCCGACTGGGAGCGTGCCATCAAGCACCCGGAAGCCACTATCGAATATGACGCCCAAATTCTGATTCAGGCCATGGATAATCTGCTCAGCTCTGATCAGGTGCGTGTTCATGGCCATTCCCGTGGCGGTGCAGTGATTCTGGAAGCCGCCAAACAGCGCCCGGAACTGTTCCGTGATGTGGATGTGGTGCTGGAAGCACCGGTATTGCCCCAGGGGCAGCTACACCCCCTGGTGACAGCCATGCTCGAGCCTATCAGTCACGGCATGTGGCCCTGGCTGGTGCGGGCCATTAACAGCACCCCCTCTTCCGCCTATGGTCAGGCTTTTTTCGGCCGCATGAATCCCCGTAAAAAGAAACTGCTCACCAAGATGTTCACCGCTACCCGTGATCATCTGACCATTGTGCGTAACCTGGAAAACATCCTCGCCTGGATGGAAAAAGCCGGTACCGAGTATTACGAACCCATACGCCACGGCACCATTCTGTTGCCCCGGGTAGACCGCATACTCGACCGCGGCGCCATGAAGCGCAGCGCCGAGTTCTCTGCCAATGCAGTACGACTGATTGAAACCCAGGCAGGCAGCCACTTTATCACCCTGGACGATGCCAGCTGGTCGCCTCCTCTGGAAGCCACGCCACGGGTTGCCTGACGTGTACCGTTATAAACTGACCCAGACCCGGCCCAGGTCCGCCACGGCCCGTAACCTGCAGCATCAACTGTTGACCTACCATGACTTCCGCCAGGCCCGCCAGGACCACCCCCTGAGCGGCCTGATTGAGGCCCTGGGCCAGTGGCAGGCGGCTCGCCTGCGGGCCACCCACCGGGACCTGTACTCCATGCCCCGGTATCAGGAAGGGCTGGATTTTCTGCTGGATGATCTCTACGCCCCCCGTAACTTCACCCGCCGTGACGATGATTTTGACCGCATCTTCCCCACCCTGGTTCGCCTGCTGCCGGAAAAACCCCTGGCGACCCTGGCCCAGCTGGTGGAGTTAAATCTGATCAGCCAGCAGCTGGATATGAATCTGGCCACGGCCCTGCACCGGCACCTGGGGGTCACACAGGGGGATATGGCACAACTGAGTTACGACGATTACGCCCGGGGTTACCGCTTTTGCGGCGATCATGAAAAACGGTTGCGGCAGATCGCCCTGGTGGCGGGTATTGGTCAGGAGCTGGAGCGCTATGTGGCCAACCGGGCCCTGCGCATGGCCCTGCGGGCCTGCGAGCGGCCCGCTACCATGGCGGGGCTTGAGGAGCTGCACCGGTTTATCCGGGAAGGCTGCCGGGTGTTCCGGGATATGGACGGAGTCCATGAGCTGCTCGCCCGGGTGGTCAGCCGGGAGAACTGGCTGCTGGAGCAGATGCTGGCGGGAAAGCAGTTACCGGAGCGGTTACCCCCGGAGCTGGCTGAACCGGCCCATTAGCGCCGGTTTAGTGCCCGGCAATAAATTCATCCAGATTTTTACTGACTTCCTGCTCAATACGGCCTTTAAACGCCCGCAAAAACAGTCCCAACTCAAGGTGAATACTGATCACATTTGCCTCGATTTTCAGCCAGCCCTTGGCGCCGGTGCGCTTGAAGCGTAAAAAGTTGCCATCCCATTCGTATTTCAGGTCGTAATTACGCTCCAACTCAGCGGCAAGCCGGTCAGCCCCCGCCAGGGCCTCTTCCCGGCTCATGCCATGCTCGCGGTGTAAATCAATGGCAGCCATGGTGTTCCCCTATGTGTTATTCCGGTTACAGCACCGGGCGTAACGGTCAGTCCCAGGCAAAGTGCGGTCATTTTACGGCCCCCTGGCAGGCAATCAAGCGCCCGATACAAAGACAATGGCAGATCCTGTCGTTAGAATAGGTCAAAACCATCTTCAGGGTGATCACCATGACTGAACAACAACCCCCGGTCGAGCCACCGGTAGACGATACCGCCTCGACCCACTTTGGTTACCAGCAGGTACCCCGGGGGGAAAAAGTCCGCCGCGTAGGCCAGGTATTTTCCTCAGTCGCTGGCAAATACGACCTGATGAACGATGTCATGTCCATGGGCGTGCACCGCATCTGGAAACGTTTCACCATTGAACTCAGTGGCGTGCGCAAAGGTTACAAGGTACTGGACATTGCCGGGGGCACCGGGGATCTGACCATGCAGTTTGCTGACCGGGTGGGTAAAGAAGGCCAGGTGATTCTGGCGGACATCAACCAGGAAATGATCCAGGTGGGCCGCGACCGTCTCACAGACAAAGGCTATGCCGGACGGGTGGAGTATGTACAGGCCAATGCCGAGGCCCTGCCCTTCCCGGACAACACCTTCGACACCCTGAGCATTGCCTTCGGCCTGCGCAACGTCACCGACAAAGACCAGGCCCTGCGGGAAATGACCCGGGTACTGCGCCCCGGTGGCAAACTGCTGGTGCTGGAGTTCTCCAAGCCCCCCCAGGAACTGGTGGGCAAGGCCTATGACTTTTACTCCTTCACCGCCCTGCCGATTATGGGCCGTCTGGTGGCCGGTGACGGGGACAGTTACCAGTACCTGGCAGAGTCCATTCGCATGCACCCGGACCAGGACACCCTCAAGGCCATGATGGAGCAGGCGGGCCTGGTACAGTGCCGCTACCACAACATGACCCTGGGCGTGGTGGCCCTGCACAGTGGGATCAAGCCCTGATGTTCTCCACCCTTTACCAGGGCGCCCTGATGGCGGTGGAGCAGGTCCTTAACCGGGGCCTGGCCCTTGACCCCGCTGGCAACCGGGCGCTGCAGCAGGCGCTTACCGGCCCCATTCAGGTGACCCTGACCACACCGGAACTGACCTTCTGGCTGCTGGGGGACGGTGAACAGCTGCACCTGCAGCACCAGTGCGCCGAACCCCCGGCCTTACAGGTGCGGGGCAGCCTGCTGGGCATGCTGGCCCTGTCACTGGGGGATCGCACGCCACTGCAACAGGGCCGGGTGGTGCTGGAGGGGGACGCCGCCCTGGCCGGCCGGCTGCAGGCCCTGATCGAGCACCTGGACCCGGACTGGGAAGGGGCTCTGGCCCAACGCCTGGGGGATGTACCCGCACACCTGCTGGCCCGGCAACTGCGCCGCAGCCTGAAATGGGCCCGCTCAGTTAATGAGGGGCTTGAGGCCATGGTGGCGGAATACCTGCACGAAGAAAGCCCGGCACTGCCAGGGCGCAATGAAAGTGAAGCGATGTTTGAAGACATCGCCAGCCTGCGCCTGGCCGCTGACCGCCTGCAGGCCAGAATAGACCGGCTGCAGCCGGCGCCACCTGAACCCCCGGAGACTCCGTGACACGATTGCAACGCCTGTTTCGCATTAGCTGGGTTATTGGCAAATACCGCCTGGATGATTTTCTCAAACCCTTGGCATTACCACTGGGTTTGCGGCTGCTGCTGTGGCTGACTCCCTGGCGCCTGTTTCCCCGCCCCAAGGCTGACCGGGGCCTGCGGCTGCGCCTGGCCCTGGAAGAGCTGGGGCCGGTGTTCGTCAAATTCGGCCAGATCCTGTCCACCCGCCGGGACCTGCTGCCAGAGGACATGGCCGACGCTCTGCAACAGCTTCAGGACCGGGTGCCCGCCTTCGACAGCACCCTGTCCCGGACCATTATCGAGCAGGATCTGGAAGCCCCGGTAGGCACCTGCTTTGCCCGCTTCGACCCGGAACCCCTGGCCTCCGCCTCTGTGGCCCAGGTGCACTCAGCCCGGCTGCATAATGGCATGGAAGTGGTGGTGAAAGTGATACGCCCCGGCATTGAGCGAGTCATTCGCCAGGACATCGCCCTGATGTACCTGATGGCGGGCCTGCTGCAACGCTTCTGGGAAGAAGGCCCGCGGCTGCGGCCGGTGGCGGTGGTGGCGGACTATGAGCGCACCATTTTTGATGAGCTGGATCTGCAGCGGGAAGCCGCCAACGGCAGTCAGCTGCGGCGCAACTTCCCGGACTCACCGCTGATTTATATCCCGGAAATCCACTGGCCCCTGACCCGTCGCCGGGTGCTGGTGATGGAGCGGGTCTACGGTATTCCCGTGGCAGACACCGCCGCTTTGCATGCCGCCGGTGTGGATATGAAGGTACTGGCGGAACGGGGGGTGGAAATCTTCTTCACCCAGGTGTTCCGGGACAGTTTCTTCCATGCGGACATGCACCCGGGGAATATCTTCGTGGATGCCACAGACCCCGCGGACCCCCGCTATATTGCCATCGACTTCGGCATTATCGGCACCCTGACTCCGTCAGACCAGAGTTACCTGGCCCGCAACCTGCTGGCATTCTTCAACCGGGATTACCGCCAGGTGGCACAGCTGCATATCCAGTCGGGCTGGGTACCGGAAGACACCCGGGTGGATGAATTCGAGTCTGCCATCCGCACCGTCTGTGAACCGATTTTTGAGCGGCCATTGAAAGACATCTCCTTTGGCCTGTTCCTGCTGCGGCTGTTTGAAACCGCCCGGCGCTTTCGCATGGAAGTGCAGCCGCAACTGGTGCTGCTGCAGAAAACCCTGCTGAATGTTGAAGGTCTGGGGCGCCAGCTGTACCCGGACCTGGACCTGTGGCAAACCGCCCACCCTTACCTTGAGCAGTGGATGCAGAAACGCATCGGCCCGGTGGGGCTGCTGGCCAACCTGCGCCAGCAACTGCCGGACTGGCTGGAACAGGCCCCGGAGATGCCGCAACTGCTCCATGATGCGCTGTTTCGCCTGAGTGATAGTCAGGCCCCGGCGCCCCGAAGCGCACCACCGGTAACAAAACAGCCCCGTTGGTGGCGCCTGGGGCTTGCCAGTGTCTGTATACTGGCTGCAGTGATCTGGGCTGAGCCGGCCCTGCAGCAATGGTTCGGCCAATGGCCCACCGCCAGCTGGATATTGCTGGGAGCGGCAGGCGCTGTACTTTTGCCGGCGCTGCTGCGCCGCCCGACAAACCCATGACAGGAGTCTGGACCCCATGTCTGACAGCACCATAAACCACTGGCTGGATCAGGTGGCCTGGAACGACCAGGGACTGGTCCCCGCCATTGCCCAGGATGCCGAGGACGGCACCCTGCTGATGATGGCCTGGATGAACCGGGAATCCCTGGCCCTGACCGCCGAGAAAGGCGAGGCCGTGTATTATTCCCGCTCCCGCCAGTCCCTGTGGCACAAAGGCGAGACCTCCGGACACACTCAGACCGTGCACAGCATACGCATTGACTGCGATAACGACGTGATTCTGCTGGCGGTGGATCAGAAAGGCGGCATTGCCTGCCACACTGGCCGTCGCAGCTGTTTTTTCCAGCAATACCAGAACGGCGAATGGGTCACCACCAGCCCGGTCCTCAAGGACCCGGCTACCATTTACGGTTCCTCAACCTAAGCGGAGACCCCCATGAGTGATGTTCTCACGGCACTGACCGCCGTACTGGAAGAACGCAGGCAACAAGCGGACCCCGCCAGCTCCTATGTGGCCCAGCTGCACCATAAAGGCCTGAACAAGATTCTGGAAAAAATCGGTGAAGAGTGCACCGAGACCCTGCTGGCGGCCAAAGACAGTGAGCACAGCGGTGACAACAGCGAGCTGATCGCTGAGACCGCCGACCTGTGGTTCCACACCCTGGTCATGCTCTCCCACCGGGGCACCAGTGCCGAAGCGGTACTGGGGGAACTGGCCCGGCGCTTTGACCTGTCTGGCCTGGACGAGAAGGCCGCCAGGGCGGATAGGCCGCACCGGTAAAACATGGCACAATGAAGTCAGACATCGATGCCGGTGTGTTACCGGCTCAGGATAAGGAGAACATCATGGGTATCAGTATCTGGCAGCTGCTGATTGTACTGGGCATTGTGGCGCTGTTGTTTGGCACCAAGAAGCTGCGCGGTGTAGGTACCGATCTCGGCAGCGCCATCAAGGGGTTTAAATCCGCCATGAAAGAGGAAGAAACCAAGCCCACCCTGGAAGACAAGGACCCGGCGTCACTGCAGCAGAAGTCCGAGTCTGCGGAGACGGACAGCAAAGCGCAGAATGAGCACAGCAAAAGTGGCCAATAACCGCCTTTAATCACCGCAGAGGGCAGCAACCGCATGTTCGACCTGGGCTTCCTGGAACTGATGATCTGCGGCGTGATTGCGCTGCTGATACTGGGTCCTGAGCGTCTTCCCGGTGCAGCCCGGGCGGCCGGCCAGTGGGTGGGCCGTGCCCGGCGGGTCAGCCGCCAGTTTACTGATGAGCTGGATCGCCAGGTAAAAGTGGATGAAATCCGCGCCCAGCTTCGCCGGGAAGAAAGCGAAGTAGGCTACGAAGATATCCAGCGCAATGTCCAGGAAGCGCTGGATGAGGCAAAGAACTATGAGCACCTGATTCTGCCGGAAGCCCAGCCCAGGGAAGACGATCTGGCCCCCGCCGACCGGGCTAGGTATTACCCCAAAGACACACCGGCCAGTAGCCCCGACAGCGATGCCGGCGCTCCGGATTCCGCTAATTCCACCTCAAGGCAGAACCGCGACCCTTCATGAGCGACCCTAACCGCATCGACGACCAGACCATGCCACTGGTTGCCCATCTGATTGAATTGCGTAACCGGCTGCTGCGGTCTTTCCTGGCGATACTGGTGGTCTTCCTGCCACTGTACCCGTTTGCCAACACCCTCTATGCCTGGCTCTCAGAGCCGCTGCGGGTCTACCTGCCGGAAGGCAGTTCCATGATCGCCACGGATGTGGCGGCACCCTTCTTTGCGCCCCTGAAGCTGACCCTGGTGCTGGCGGTGTTCCTGGCCATTCCCTACCTGCTTTACCAGATATGGAGCTTTATTGCCCCGGGGCTGTACCGCCATGAAAAGAAGCTGGCCATTCCCCTGCTGGCCTCCTCCGTGGTCCTGTTCTACATGGGGGCGGTATTTGCATACTTTGTGGTGTTCCCCCTGGTGTTTGGTTTTTTCACCTCTGTGGGTCCTGCTGAAGTGACCATGATGACTGACATGAGCAGCTATCTGGATTTTGTACTAAAGATGCTGTTCGCTTTTGGTGTGGCTTTCGAGATCCCCATTGCCACGGTACTGCTGATCATGTCCGGCTCCACCACCGTGGCCTCCCTGCGCAGCAAGCGTCCTTATGTGGTGGTGGGCTGTTTTATTATCGGCATGCTGCTGACCCCCCCGGATATTATTTCCCAGACTCTGCTGGCACTGCCCATGTGGCTGCTGTTTGAAGTGGGCATTCTGTTTGGCAGCTTGATTGAGCGGGACCGGGAAAACAAAAAGGCAGAAAGCGAAGACCTGCCATGAACCAGCTGTTACTGGGCCCGGCTGACCTGCTCAGCCCGGACCGGGCCCGGGTCACAGGCCGGCCACTGGCGCACCTGCGCAGCATCCGTCACCTGGCAGTGGGGGACTGCTTTGCCGTCGGCATCATTGATGGCAACCAGGGTCAGGCCACCGTTGTCTCCCTTGCCGATGACCATGCGGAGCTGGCTCTGGACTGCCAGCAACCGCCCCCTGCCCCCCTGCCACTGACCCTGATACTGGCCATGCCCCGGCCAAAAATGCTGCGCCGGGTGATACAGACCCTGGTGGCCATGGGGGTCAAGGAGCTGGTGCTGATAAACAGCACCAAGGTGGAGAAAAGCTATTGGCAGACACCCCGCCTGGGTGCTGACTCCCTGGCAGAACAGATCACTCTGGGGCTTGAGCAGGCAAAAGACACGGTATGGCCCCGCATTCAGCTGCGCCAGCGTTTCAAACCCTTTGTGGAAGATGAACTGGGCACCCTGGCCGCAGATTCCCTGAAGCTGATCGCCCACCCCGGCACCAGCACCCCCTGCCCCCGGGCACTGGCGCAGCCGGCGACCCTGTGTATCGGGCCGGAAGGGGGCTTTACGGACTATGAAGTGGCGCTGATTGAAGCTCAGGGGTTTACCCCGGTGCACCTGGGGCCGCGGATATTGCGGGTGGAGAATGCCGTACCGGCGTTATTGGCCAGGTTGTTCTAAAGGGGTGGAACACTAAAGCAGGTTTTGTTGGCACAAAACCTGATCGCGGCCATGGCCGCTCCCACAGTTCCAGCCCCAGTCTTAATCTACCTCTGACCGCTATCCCCCAACTATGGGAGCGGCTATAGCCGCGATTAACTTCCAGCCTCTCCCAAGCATCCAGGCATTATTACCCACAACTCAGGAATGGGACTGACGGGCCAGATTCGAACCGGCATCCAGGGGCCCCCGGGGAGCTCCGAAACGGGGCAGTTCCCGCTGCAGCCCCATGGCCTCTGAGGCAATGCGGTTCTTCAGCTGCCCCTGGCGGTCCAGCCAGCGCATGCCGGTATTGCGCAACCAGCGCAGCGGCAGCTCATCCCGGCCAAACAGCTGCTTGAAGCCTTCCATGGCCGCCATCATGGCCAGATTCTCCCCTTTGCGGCGCCGTTGGTAACGCCCCAGCACTGTGGCATCCCCAGGGGATAAACCCCGTTTATGGCCACGGCGGATTTCATCCGCCAACACCGCCACATCGGCAAAACCCAGGTTGACCCCCTGCCCCGCCAGGGGATGAATGCTATGGGCCGCATCCCCTACCAGTGCCAGGTGCTCCCGCACATAGTCTTTCGCATGACGCTGGCGCAGGGGCACCAGAAAGCGCCGGGAAACCTCGGTGATGGCACCCAGGCGCCACTCCAGGGCCTGGCCCAGAGAGGCCATGAAAGCGGTATCGTCCAGGGCCGCCAGGGCCAGCGCCTGATCCGTATCCTGGGACCAGACCACTGAGACAAAGTGATTATCGCCACTTTCCGTAGCCAATGGCAGAAACGCCAGGGGTCCGGTAGCCATAAACCGCTGCCAGGCAGTGTACTGGTGGGACTCACTGCAACGCACGGTACAGACAATGGCCTGCTGGTCGTAATCCCACTCCCGGGTCGCCAGCCCGGCCCACTGGCGAACCCGGGAGCGGGCACCATCGGCCCCCACCACCAGGTCGCCACAGACACTGCGGCCATCATCCAGTGACAGCACGCCCCCCCGGGGCCCCGGCAGCCAGCGCTTCACGTGCACCGCATCCAACAGCTGGATATTGTCACGGGTTAACAGGGTCTCGGTCAGGGCTTTATTCAGCACCCGGTTTTCCACAATCTGCCCCAGGCGGGTCAGTTGCAGATCTGCGGCATCGAAATGCACCTCACCGGTGCCCTCCGCATCCCATACCCGCATATGTTGATAAGGGCAGAAGCGCACCTGGCCCAAGTGGTCCCACACCCCCAGATCATCCAGCAGGGTGCGGGTGGCTTCAGTGAGGGCGCTGACCCGGGGCTCAAAATCCGCCACTGTGGTAGCGGCGGGGATCGGCGCGCAAATATCCTTAAGGGACTGCCCCTCCAACACAACAATCTGCAGGGGCAGTTCTGACAGGGCCAGGGCCAGGGTGGCCCCCACCATGCCCCCCCCCACTATCACCACATCGGCCTGGACCGGAGGTTGATCCCGTAATGGCATATCAGTGCGCCTGTGTCGTGGAGTCAGCGGCTCCCAGTGAAGAACGCCGCCGCCCCAGACCCATGGCCTGGCGGGCGAACCAGTATTTGGCCGGATTGATCAGATCCAGTGTCACCAGGCCCAGATCCCGGGCACCGTTAATCATGGGCGGGCCTTCGTTGAACAGGCGCACCATGGAGTCGGAGAAACCCACAATGGCGTCTTCATCGGGCTGGTGCTCATCCAGGTAAGCCTGCAGGGTGCTCATGGCACCAGGGCTGTTGCCGGCGGCATGGGCCAGGCGAATCTGTTCCGCCAGGCGCATCAGCCCCCTCAGGGCCAGGTTAAAGCCCTGCCCTGCCACCGGATGCAGGGTATGGGCAGCATTGCCCACCAGCAGCATGCCAGGGCGGGCAGGCTGTGCCACCCGGGTCAGGGTCAGGGGGTAACTGTCCCGCCGGCCCAGATTAACAAAGCGACCCAGACGCCAGCCAAACACCTTTTGCAACTTCCCCAGGAACTCGTCTTCCGGCATCTCCAGCAGTTCTTGCGCCTGCTCGCTGCGGTGGGTCCAGACCAGGCCACAGTCCCGGCCATCGGAACCACCTCTGGGCAGCAGGGCCACTGGACCTTCCGGGGTGAAGCGCTCGAACGCAGTGCCATGGTGGGGATTACTGGTACTGATATTGGCAATGATGGCGTGCTGCTCGTAGTCCTGAGTATCTACCTTGAAGTCCAGTGCTTCACGCAACCCGGAACGGCCACCGTCTGCAACCACCAGCAGACCGCAGCTCCATTGCTGCATATCGCCGTTCAGATCCACCTCAAGATGGGTGCGGTCGTTTTCCCGGCGGGCACTGATCACCTTGCCCGGTGCCAACCAGTTCACCGGGGTCCCCTGCAGGGCCTGCAGCAGGCAACGGCCCAACCACTGATTGTCTACCACATACCCAAGCCCCCCCTGCTGATGCTCAGAGGCATGCATCCCGGTTCGCCCGGGCTTGCCCTTCTCGGAAACATGGATATGCTGGATCGGCGTTGCCTGGCTGCGTAGCTGTGGCCAGACCCCCAGATCCTCGAAAATCAGCCGTGAGCCGTAGCCCAGGGCCGTGGCCCGGGCATCGTAGCTGGGCTGATAGGTGTCGGTGTCCAGGTTGGACGGAGCGATGGTGGTGGCTTCCACCACTGCCACACTCAGGGTTGGCACCTGGCGGATCAGGCCCAGGGCCAGGGACGAGCCAGCCATGCCGCCACCGGCAATGATGATATCAACGTCGTTTTCAGCTGTGTTCATGGGCCATCAATGCCTCAATCTCTGCTGTGTCTTTCGGTACACCGCCGGTCAGTACCCGGCAGCCGTCGCGGGTCACCACCACATCGTCTTCAATACGAATCCCCAGCCCCCGCCAATGGGGCTCTACGGACTGGTCGTGGGGGGGAATATACAATCCCGGCTCAATGGTCAGTACCATGCCCGGCTCCAGTACCCGCCAGGCACCCCCCACCTTGTAATCCCCCACATCATGCACATCCAGACCCAGCCAGTGGCCGGTGCGATGCATGAAAAAGGGACGGTACAGGCTCTGCTCGATCACCTCTTCCAGGGTGCCTTTCAGCAGCCCCAGATCCAGCAGCCCCTGGGACAGCACTTCGACAGCTGCCTCATGGGGCCGGTTCCAGTGGTTCTCGGGCTTTACTGCCGCAATGGCCGCCAGATTGGCCGCCAGCACCACATCGTATAGGGCTTTCTGGGGTGCAGTGAAGCGCCCGTTCACCGGAAAGGTGCGGGTTATGTCAGCGGCGTAACCTTCCAGCTCGCAACCGGCATCAATCAGTACCAGATCCCCGTCCTGCAATACCGCCTGATTGTCGATGTAATGCAGCACACAGCCATTGGCACCGCCTCCGACAATGGTGGAGTAGGCCGGATGACGGGCGCCATGGTCCATGAAAGTGTAATGCAGCTCGGCTTCCAACTGGTACTCCCGCAGGCCCGGGGCCGACCGGGTCATGGCCCGGCAGTGGGCTTCGGCGGTGATGGCCGCAGCCCGTTCCATCACCTTGAGCTCAGCCGCACTCTTGTACAGGCGCATATCGTGCAGGCTGTGCTCCAGGGCCACGAACTCCCCAGGGGGTTTGGCGCCACTGCGGACTTTACTGCGCAGGGTGTTCACCCACTCCATAACCCGGGCGTCAAAGCCTGCATCACGACCAATGGAATAATAAACCCGGGAACGGCCTTCAATCAGCCCCGGCAGGATATCGTCGATATCCGCAATGGGAAACGCATCGTCCATGGCGTAATCCGCCACAGCCCCCTCCGGGCCCGCAAGAAAACCGTCCCAGAGCTCTTTTTGCGGGTCCCGCTCTCTGCAAAACAGCACAGCCTGACCGTGTTCACGGCCCGGAATCAGCGCCAACACCGCATCCGGTTCCCCGAAACCGGTGAGATAATAAAAGTCACTGTCCTGCCGGTAGGGGTAATCGGTATCCCGGCTGCGGGTGCGCTCCGGCGCGGCGGAGACAATAGCAATGCTTTCAGGCGCCATCTGTTCAATCAGGCGCTGGCGGCGCTGGCCATATTCCGCCAGGGGCACCTGCCGCGGGCTGCTGGTTTCTGCTGTATTCATGGCAGACTATCCTGGGTCCGGAGTGAGAGTAGAGAGTCTTACGCAGCCACCCTGCCGGTGGCTTGCCAGCCCGACGGGCTGGCAGCATCAGGGGCACTGAATGCCTGACGGTTTAATGCAGTGTGGCATCGTCCGGTGCTGGCCGGTTGAACTCAGCAAACACATTCAATACGCCAATGCGCACATACTCAATCACTTCTGACAGCTCTTTTTCACCGTCTTCCGTGTCGTCTTCATCGATTTCAATCTGACTGATGGCGACGAAGTCCTTGATCAGCTCCCGTACATCCTGAGGCGCATCGTTCAGCCCTTCACCGGCAGCACGGGCCATACCTTCCAAAAAGCCCCGCACCCAGGAGCCCAGGGCTTCCAGACGCTGTGACAGGGGGGCGGAATCCCCCGGCAGCAGCAGGCGGAAATCCATGGATTCTGACTGCAACGCTCTCAAAGAGCGATCATAAAAGCCCTGCAACAGCACTTTCGGGCTGGGCAGTTCTGTGCCCATTTCCGGCAGCAGCTGCTCTGCCCCCAGGTGTTCGCAGACCAGGTGTTCCCAGCGCTCCGGGGATAAACGCTCGCCGGCAGCCAGCTGACCACTCAGCAGGCCGTGCAGTTCACTGGGGTGGTTAATGGCTGAGTGGCGCAGATGCAGGTCAGCCCAGAGATCAAAATCAAACAGCTGTTCCTGTTCTTCACCGGGGTATTGCGGATTGCCCATGGCAGATCGCCCTCTGCTGCAGTGATTAAAAGGCCCATGCTAGCATGATTCAGGCCCTGTTTAAGCCCGCTATACCCGGACAAATCAAACATGTTATAACATAACACCAACCCCGTTACCGGGCCCATGAGCACTTAGGAGACCTCCCATGCGAGCTGCCCTCGTTGTTACCGGACTGATACTCACCGCCAGCGGCGCTCTGGCCCATAACGACCATGGCCATCACCACCACAGCCACGGTGAGGCGCAACAAGAGAAAAAAGGGCACCATGGGAACGGTGGACACTCACATGACCACAAACATGACCATGACCATGATGAAGGCAGCCTTGGCGCCCATGTGCATGGCCAGGCCAACCTGCAGCTGGCCCTAGAGGGCACCGGTGTGGATCTGTTTTTTTCCTCCCCTGCCGTCAACCTGCTGGGGTTTGAGCACCGGCCTGAAACCGATGCCCAGAAAGAAGCCCTGGATAAAGCCATGAACTATTTCCGGGAAATGGCCCTGGTGCACCCCGCCAACGGGGATTGCCAGGTGGTGTCCGCCACGGTAGAGACCCCCCTGGCGGATGCAGACTTCGAGGGTAGCCATGGGGATATCACCGTGAGCCAGACCCTGGAGTGCTCCTCTGCCCTGGCAGGCAGCCGGGTGCAGGCTAACGTCATGACCGACTGGCCGGATATTGAATCACTGCAGCTGCAGTGGCTGGGGGACGGTGGCCAGGGCAGCCAGGAGCTGACCCAGGGGCAGCAGCAATTCCGCCCCTGAGGGGATTTTAGTAAAGCACCACCTTATCGGCAGTCATGATGTAAGAGGCATCTGCCACATCATTACTGATCCGTTCAGTGCGCAGGGTTCCGGTAATCCAGTAAGGTTCATACAGGGCGTCCACATGGATGCCCTCCGGGTAGCTCACATGGATAATCTGGTTCGGTGGCGGTGGCGGCACGTGAATGCAGGCACCGAAGTACGGCACCAGGAAAAACTCCGTCACCCGCTTATCGTCGGTGTATTCCAAGGGTACCACAAAGCCGGGAATTTTTATGACTTTCTGGTCCATGGCGTCCACCACATTACCGGTCATCAACTCCTCTGGCAGGGACACAGGCTCATTGCCATCATGGTCAATTTCCGGCATGTTCTGCAGGAACTCCAGGTCTTCCTTGGGCATCAGCTCGATCCATTCCACCTCTGCGGGCTCAGCCGCCGCCAGAGGTAACGCCAGCCCGAGCAGTAAACCGGACAACAGGCAGACAGTCAGTTTCATTGCGCTTTTCTCCCAGGAAGGTCATTCATGGCAGTAAGCATAACGCCAAGCTCAGGCACAACACCAGAACAGTCCGCAGCCGGGTTACCCCCGGCAGTACTGATAGAGGATCTGGCCTTTCGCTGGCCCGGCAAAGGCGAATTCCAGCTACAGGTCCCGCACTTTCACCTGGACCAGGGGGACACCTGTTTTCTGCTGGGCCCCAGTGGCGCCGGCAAAAGCACCCTGCTGTCGCTGCTGGCCGGTCTGGCCGCCCCGAATCAGGGCAGCATCCAACTGGCGGGCCATGCCCTTGAGAATGCCTCCCGCCGGGCCCGGGACCGCTTCCGGGGAGACCACGTGGGGCTGATCTTCCAACAGTTCAACCTGGTGCCTTACCTGAGCCCCATGGCCAATGTGCTGCTGCCCTGCCAGTTCTCGGCCCGGCGCCGGGAACGGGCGGGTCCGGTGCCCCGGGAACAGGCCCAATCCCTGCTGGCAGCACTGGGCCTTGACCCGGCCAAGCTACCCCGCGATGTGCGCCACCTGAGCATGGGGCAGCAGCAGCGAGTCGCTGCCGCCAGGGCACTGATTGGCGCTCCGGAAATCCTGCTGGCAGATGAGCCCACCTCGGCACTGGATCATGATCACCGGGACCAGTTTGTGGATCTGTTGCTCGGCCAGGCCCGGGCCAATGGCTCCAGCGTGCTGTTTGTCAGCCATGACCGCTCCCTGCAGACACGCTTTCATCAGCAACAGGACATTCGCCAGTGGCGCAGCGACCTGACCACCCGGGAGGCTGACTGATGGGACTGTTACCCC
>REBR01000183.1 GCA_007692645.1 Halomonadaceae bacterium
CATGGGGCACGTGACAGTCTGAACAGGTGGCCCGCACCCCGGAGCGGTTATCATAGTGAATCGTGCCCCGCAGTTCCTGGAATGGATTGGCCTCCATCTCGTGGCAACTGGTACAGAACTGTTCAGTATTGGTCACTTCCATAGCCGTATTAAAGCCGCCCCAGAACAGAATGCCGGCAATAAAGCCCCCCAGGGTCAGAAATCCCAGACTGAAATGTACGCTGGGGCGGGACAGAATCTGCCAGTAACGGCGCAGCCAATCCTTCATGGGTTACCTCCTCTCCCGGGCCAGGTCACGGAGTACCTCGTCCACGGTTCTGAAATCATTCTCTACCAGGGGCGCAGCATCGGTTTTCGGCACATGGCACTGGGTGCAGAAATAGCGCCCGGGAGACACTGCAGCCAATACCTGCTGGTTGCGGTCCATAAAGTGGGTAACACTGACCATGGGGGCACCGGCCCGGATAGCGGTAGAGCGGCTGTGGCAGTCCAGACACTGATTAACCCGGGTATCCACCTGGTAACCGCGGATACTGTGGGGGATCACCGGTGGCTGCTCCGGGTAGTTACGGGTTTCCCTGCCAGCCTCCCTGGCCTGCCCTGCCATGGGTGGCGCAGGCAGTGTCTGCTGAAAGCTTCCCCCTTTGCGCAGCCCATCCGGGGCAGAAGGGTCCTGGGCAGAGGAACCGGTGCGCTCTGTGGCCATAGCCAGGCCCAGCACCGCTACCAGCAAGCCGCCTAATAAGGCACCGAACAGTTTCATTACTGACTCCTTGCTTTCTGGTTTGTCGGCTACCTATGCCAGGCTTATGAGTTCCAGGCGCACCGCGCATTTCTTGAAATCGGTCTGCTTGGAAATCGGGTCTGTGGCATCCAGGGTGACTTTGTTGATCTGCCGGTTGGCATCAAAGAACGGCACATACACCAGTCCAGGAGGCGGAGTCACCCGGCCACGGGTCTCTACCCGGGCTCGCATCTCACCCCGGCGGCTGATGATCTTCACCTCACTGCCCCGGCGCATGCCCTGGGCCTCGGCGTCATCCCGGTTCATGTACAGCAATGCCTCTGGCACTGCCTGGTGCAGCTCTGGTACCCGGCGGGTCATGGTGCCGGTGTGCCAGTGCTCCAGCACCCGGCCGGTACACAGCCACAGGGGGTAATCTTCATCCGGGGATTCCGCCGGGGGCTCATCCGGTACGGCAAAAATCAGCGCCCGGTCATCGGGCTTGGCGTAAAACTGCCAGCCTTTACCCTTCTCCACATAGGGATCAAGGCCTTCCCGGTAGCGCCACAGGGTTTCCTTGCCGTCCACCACGGGCCAGCGCAGACCCCGGGTCTGGTGATAGGTATCGAAGCTCGCCAGGTCTTTGCCCTTGCCCCGGCCGAAGCGGGCGTATTCTTCAAACAGGCCCTTTTGCAGGTAGAACCCCAGTTCAGTGGATTCCTGATTGGGGTGATCCGGGTGCATATCCTCCAGGGGGTACTGGTCTACCTGGCCATTGGCAAAGAGCAGGTCAAACAGGGTCTTGTCTTTCAGTTCAGGGGCCTGGGCCAGATGTTCCTCGGGCCAGACTTCATCTATCCGGATACGCTTGGCCAGGGCCACGGTCTGCCACAGGTCGGAACGGGCCTGATCCGGAGCATCCACCAGCTGGTGGAAAAACTGGGTGCGCCGCTCTGAATTACCGAAGGCCCCTTCTTTCTCAACCCAGGAAGCGGCGGGAAGAATCAGGTCGGCATTCTGGGCCGACACGGTGGGGTAAATGTCTGAAACAATGACAAAAGCCTCCGGGTTACGCCAACCCGGGACGATTTCCTGCATGGAGTTGGGGCCGGCCTGGACGTTGTTGGTGACCTGGGTCCAGTACACCTTGATGACACCGTCCTTGAGTTTGCGGCTCTGCTCCACCGCATGAAAGCCCACTTTGGAGGGAATGGTGCCCGGGGGCAGCTTCCACACCTCTTCGGCGAATTGGCGGTGCTCGGGGTTGGTAACTACCCGGTCCGCCGGCAGCCGGTGAGAAAAGGTGCCCACTTCACGGGCAGTGCCACAAGCCGAGGGCTGCCCGGTAAGTGAGAACGGGCTGTTACCCGGCTCGGAGATCTTGCCGGTGAGCAGGTGCAGGTTATAAATCAGGTTATTGATCCAGACGCCACGGGTGTGCTGGTTGACCCCCATGGTCCAGAAGGTCATGACTTTAACCTTGGGGTCCGCATACATCTCGGCCATTTTCTCCAGCTGCACCGCTCTGACCCCGGACTCCCGGGCCGCCCGTTCCAGGGTAAACGGCGCCACATGGTCGCGGAATTCCTCGAAACTCATGTCGGACCATTCATTGGGTTTATCAGCATTGGTAGCAGCCTGTTGCCGGGGGTCTTCATCCCGCAGGCCGTAGCCGATATTGTCTACGGCACGGACAAAGTTGACGTGTTTGCTGACAAAGTCTTCGTTCACCTTGCCGGACTGGATAATGTGGTTGGCGATGTAATTGAGGATGACGATGTCCCCATTGGGCTTCATCACCATGCCGTTGTCCGCCAGGTCGAAGCTGCGGTGTTTGAAGGTGGATAGTACCGCTACCCGGGTATCCGGAAATGAGAGACGCCGGTCCGTCACCCGGCTCCACAGGATCGGGTGCATTTCCGCCATGTTCGAGCCCCACAGCACAAAGGCATCGGCGTGTTCGATATCGTCATAGACCCCCATGGGCTCATCGGAGCCGAAACTGCGCATAAAACCAAACACCGCAGAGGCCATACAGTGGCGGGCGTTGGGGTCAAGGTTGTTACTGCGAAAGCCCGCCTTGAACAGTTTGCTGGCGGCATAGCCTTCCCAGATGGTCCACTGGCCGGAGCCGAACATGGCCACGGATTCCGGGCCGTGATCCCGGATGGCGCTTTTGAACTTATCCGCCATCAGGTCCAGGGCTTCATCCCAGGACACTTCCACGAAGTCCCCGTCCTTGTGGTACTTGCCATCACGCTTGCGCAGCAACGGGCGGGTCAGGCGGTCCCGGCCATAGAGCACCTTGGAGAGGAAATAGCCCTTGGCGCAGTTAAGGCCCCGGTTCACTTCGGATTTGATATCCCCGTGGGTGGCCACAATGCGGCCGTTTTTGGTGCCCACCATGACGCCGCAGCCAACGCCGCAGAAACGGCAGGGGGCCTTGTTCCATTTCAGTTCGGTGAGTTCCCGGTTGGTAATCAGGTTGCTCGCACCGGCGGGTATCACCATACCGGCGACGGCTGCAGCCACGGCAGCAGCATTGGCCTTGGCGAACTCACGGCGGGTCAGTTCCATTGCAGTGATCCTCTTACGCCGATCAGTTATCGGCTGTCGCGGTGGTGTTTACAGCCCCCGGTTGGGGCTCATCTGCGGTGTCCGGGTCCAGTTGCTGGTGATACACCAGAGCTGCACTGACAACTCCGGTACGGGCTTGGGCTTCAGCAATAAGGTCCAGAATGCGGTGTTCGCCACCCTGGGACTGGTGACTCTCGAGCACCACTACGATCTTGCCCCCCGGGTCCTGCCCCCGGACTTCACAGCCCCTGTGCTGCTGCAGCCAGGCGATCGTGGCTGCCAGCTGGGTGGGCTGCACATGCACCAACACGCTGGCAATATGCAGGCTGTTTATCACCGGCTGAGCCATGGCCTTATCACCCATTATGAAACCCCCGGAGGACCGGCAAATACCTGATACATCCACACCAGAAAGCCATAACCACCCACAATCCCCACCGCCAGCAGTGGAAACAGGAAAATCACCAAAAACAAAAAAAGCCGGCGCTCCTGCTGCTTACGGCTAGGAAGACCGGCTTTCGGGGAGTTACCCATAACAGAAACCCTGCTGTTGTTTTGCTGAAGGCGAAGTGATTATTAACTTCGTTCATTCTGTAAAGGTAGCTCACCCCCACCTCAGTACAACTGACTGGGATCAATTTTTGTCTTTCACATCCCATTATTTGTCATTAAAGGCTGCGCCAGACCCCCGGGCACTTCTGAACCACTCAAGCCCGGAGCCCAGGGATGTTGGCGTTCACCCAGGGGGCAACGTATCCTGACCCCTATTGCTGTCGCCTATCAGTTATCCCAAGGAGCCCCCCATGTACCGTCCTGTCAGCTGCAAGATGCCACCGTTGAAACACAATGAGAAAGGTGAAGAACGTCGTGTGGGTGTGGAGATTGAACTTTCTGGAATCGACTACGATGAACTGGTGGCTATCACCACCCGGTTTCTGAACGGAAAGTCCAGCAGCCAGGGCCGTTATGTAGATGCCATAGAAACCGTGGACGGTCAGTTTCTGGTGGAGCTGGATTCCGACCCGGTGAAAGACCTGGAAGGCCCCGACGAGAATCTGCCGGAGCCGTTGCGGAAACTGGCGGAGCAGGCCATGGACCTGTTTGATGCCGCCGCGGAGCGCATTGTGCCTTTAGAAATCGTCGCCCCACCCCTGGCCATGTCCAAATTGCAGCTGATTGAGGATCTGTGTGAACACCTGTGTGACCAGGGGGCCCTGGGCAGCCGCCATGCCTTGTATTACGCCTTTGGTCTGCAACTGAACCCGGAGCTACCGAGCCTGGATGCCCCGGGTATTCTGCGTTACCTGCAAGCCTTTGCCGGACTTTATCCGTTGCTCAAGTCCCGCCACCAGCTGGATATCAGCCGCAAGTTCACCCTGTACATCGACCCCTGGCCAGAGGCCTATGTGCGGCTGATCATGGACGATGACTACCAGCCCGACCTGGACCAGCTGATCACGGATTACATAGCGCACAACCCGACCCGTAACCGGGCCCTGGACCTGATGCCCCTGTTTGCCCATCTGCGCCCTGAGCGCATTGAGCAGGAAATCGGCGATAAACGTATCAAGCCCCGCCCCACCCTGCACTACCGGCTGCCAGACTGCGATATCGACAACGACGACTGGCAGTTTGCCACCGTGTGGAATGACTGGGTGGCCCTTGAGGAACTGGCCTGTGATCCTGACCGCCTGGCGGCTTTCCGGGCCAGCTACCGGAAACGGCACAGTTTCTCCCTGAACAACCTCACCTACAACTGGGTCAAGGAATCCGAGTTATGGCTGGACGGCAAAACCCCGTCCTGATCGGTGTTAGCGGCCATGGCCGGCACAAGGCAGACATCAGGCTGATCAGAGGGATACTGGCACTGCTGGGGGCGCGCACCCTGTGGCTGCTGCCCGGTATGACCATTCCCTGGTCCCGGCTCCATGGGGTGGTGCTCGCCGGGGGCAGCCACATTCATCCGGCACGGTTTCACCAGCCCAGCGAAGTGACCGCCGCCTATAACCTGCCAAGGGATCAACTGGAATTTGCCCTGGCCCGGGGGGCCTGGCTGCGGGGGGTGCCACTGCTGGGCATCTGCCGGGGCTCCCAGATATTGAATGTGGCCAGGGATGGGGATCTGCGCCAGAACATCACCCCCTTGAGGGAGCACACCAAGGCCCGGGCCATGCTGCTGCCGTTACAGACGGTGCGGGTGCAGCCCCGGAGCCGGCTAGCCAGGACTCTGGGGCGGGAATTGCTCGGTGCCAACCGCCTGCACAGCCAGGCCATAGACCGGCTGGGTAACGGCTTACGGGTGGTCGCCACAGACCGGGATGGTTTTATTCAGGCCATTGAGTCTATGGCGGGGCACCCCTGGCAGGTGGGGGTGCAATGGCACCCAGAATACCTGTTATACCACCCGGCCCACCGGCGCCTGTTTGCCGGACTCACCTCTGCGGCACGGCGTTACCAGGCTGCCAGCCAGCCCCCTGAACGTTAATGCCCGGGTGGGCAGCGGTTACTCCTGCAGGGGACCGATATGCTTGCGCAGCAGTACTTTGATCATGCGGATTTCAGCGGAATCGGTTTTTCGGCTATCGAGGTAGTGCTCGGTGAAGCGGGCCAGGGACTGGCGGGTGCGGATGAAATGCGGATCAATGCCGGTCAGCCGATGCAGCACCTTGCGCTCTTTGGGGGTTAAACGTATCTGGTCGCCATGGGCCAGCATAGGCACATCCTGAATCCGGTGATAGATTCAAGATGCCAATACGGCCGGGGAAAATCAACCGTTCCCTCAGTAATCCCGCTGGTAAAAGATATCCAGGGAGTTAGCCAGGCCGCTGGCGGCTTCCAGGAAGGTGCGCTGGGTCAGGTCATAGCGCAAGGCTACCCGGTTGACCGGCTGGAACAGACCGACCCCGTAACGGATGCTCAGGCGCTCGGTGATGTAACCGGAGGCCACCACGGCGGCATCATCACCGGCCCCTTCTGTCTCCAGCTGCAGGTCCTGAATACCAAACCGCTCACCAATGC
This sequence comes from Halomonadaceae bacterium, assembly GCA_007692645.1. Lineage (GTDB taxonomy): Bacteria > Pseudomonadota > Gammaproteobacteria > Pseudomonadales > Oleiphilaceae > REBR01. Next base: position 6,320 of record REBR01000183.1, read on the forward strand.
CCCTGGTCATCGGCGCGGTCTGGGCAAGTCCCAGGGATAGCGCCACTTCCCCCACCACATTGCCATCCCCTTCACTGCTCAGAGGCCGTCCCAACAGAATATAGGACAAGGCCTGCTGTTCACTCATGGAAGGTTCAGAGAATATCTCCGCCTGGGGGTCGTCGGCCCGGCCGGTAAGCCGGATACCGGCAACCACATTCCGGGTCTCGCGCACCGCCTCGATATCCAGAAAGGGCTGATCCAGGGGACCGGAGAAGGTCACCAGGGCCCGGCGAATGTTAAGCCGCTGACCATAAATCTGATAGCGGCCGCCCACCAGGGCCAGCTCCCCGCGGGCCTGCATATCATCCACCAGTCGCAGGCGCCCTTCCAGATTACCGGTGACCCCGAACCCGTCAAAACTGACCCGATCTTCACCCACCACCACCAGCAGATCCATGCGCAGATCCATGGGGTCGCCGTTCTCTTCCTCACCGGCAATTTCTTCATCATCCGATACCTGGATGGCAGAGTCCGGCAATTCCCGGATGACCACGGTCCCCCGGGGAACCCCCAGCCGCCCGCCCACAAAGAGCCCCTGCTCCTGGTCAAAACGGATTTCCAGGCGCGGCACAATGGTCAGGGTGGCGAAAGGCTCCACCATGACCGGCAATTGATCACCATCGATATTCACCAGCACCCGCAGCCCTTCCAGCCAACTCGCGGTGCCGGTGATCTGGGCGCGGCCCTCTTCCCCGCTATGCAGCTCACCGGCCAGTTCCGCCTCGGTGCCGGTAAAATCCAGTTGCAGGGCCAGGTAATCAATGACCATGGGAATCGTCGGGTCTCTTAATCGACCATCAGACAGGGACAGCTGCCCTGCCAGTTCAGGCTCTGCCAGGGTGCCCCGCAGGCTGGCCTGGCCATCAATAAGGCCTTCAATCACCTGCAGGTCAATAAAGGAGCGGGCTAAGGCCAGGTTAAGGTTATCCAGGCTGAACTCCCCTTCCAGGGGGTAGCTGTCATCCCGGGTATCAATGTGGGCGTCCAGGGCCACCCGACCCAGTTCATGGCCAAACAGATCGAAGCGCAGCCGTACATCCTCTTCCTTCAAATCTGCACTGAGCCGCAGCTCCTGATAGCTCAACTCAATCCAGTGTTCACCGTCGCCGGCATCGATCAGGTGCTGGGTTTCTTCATCATCCGGATCCAGTAACTGGCGCAGCTCCAGGCGGCCTTCACCGGCATCCACCACTACCTCGCCCCTGGGGCCGTCTTCATCCATATCCAGCACCACCCGCCCATTCAGGGTTTCCTGCCAGCGCACCTCTTCTGGCAGGAACTGGGCAAAAGCGGCGGTGGGCAGATCACTCAAGGTAATTCGCAACCGCTGCTGGGGGAACAGCAGCTGATCCTCCATGCACAGGCTGGCCTCTTGCCAGCGCCAGCAGTGCTCACCCAGGGTAATCTGCTGTTGTGGATCAATCACCAGCGCCGCCGGTTGGTCCATCTGCCAGTCCTGATCCAAGGTCTGTATTTCACCCTTTTCCAGGCTGCCCCGCCAGGCACCGTTACTGTGTCCGCCCTGCAACCCAAGCGTCAGGGAAATCATTTCATGCACCACAGAGAAGCTCAGCTGATGGTCCTCTTCGGTGCCACTCAGGTGCAGATCACCCCCTTCCACTTCCTGTTCATCCAGGGTTAACTGAGACCAGTCCAGCCCCAGGCTGCCCCGCTGGCTGGTGTCCAGCTCCCCCTGAACATCCAGGCTGGCGAGGGTAAGTTCCATAGGCCGGTACCCCAGGGAGCGGCCCCTTAAGGTCACTTCTCCTGAGGGTTTCTGCAACAGATCCTGACCCGCAAACATGCCGTTCAGGCTGCCCTGCAGTCCCGGCCAGAACTGATCCAGCTGCTCCAGAGCCAGCTCCAGGCTGGCCGCCAGCTCACCGGCGGCAGATTGGCTGGCGCTGCCTTGCACACGATTATCTCCCCAGTGGCCCTGCAGGCTGGATAGCGTCCAGCTCTCCCCCACCATTTCCGCATCCAGGTCCAGACTCAGGGGTTGCTGGCGCAGCCGCCCGTTCAGTGCCACCGTAGCGGTCAGGTCAGGCACGGCATCCACTAACTGACCCTGTGAGCGAATGTGTCCGTCAAGGCTGCCAGGTAGCTCCGGTACGTACATGGCCGGATTGAGTCCGGCCAGGGCCAGATCCACATCCCAACTCACCCCGTCGGCAAATCCTACCGCCACATTGCCCCTCAAACTTCCCTGCTCAGCCACCATACTCAGCGCCGGCATGTTGATGCGGGAGAAATCCCCGGCAAAGGGGCTGTTCAGGCTGACCGGGCCCTCAGGGGTGGTGGCATGGGCGATCAGGTTGCCACTGTAATCTTCATCCTGCAGCTGGAAATCCATATCCAGGGTTTCCAGGGTTACCGGTGGCACCTCCATCTCCGGCATCAGCCGCTGCCAGGGGAAATGACGCCATGCCAGGCTGCCAGTGGCACTAAGGCCCTCATGCCAGCTGACCTGGCTGTCTGCCAGCGCGACATACTGCTGCTCACTGGCGAACAACCCAAGAGTTTCCAGGCGAGCCCCTTGCAGGTCTGCCTGGCCACGCAGCCGCAACGCCAGGGCCGGCTCTGTGGCCAGCTGACTGTCGCCAGTGATGTCCCAGCCGGCAGACAGGTTGCCATCTACCACCAGCCGGAGATCTTTCAGGGTCAGTTCCGCGGGTAGCGATGGGTCTGGCTGAAACTCATCTGCAGTCAGAGTCACCGTGGCGGGCAGATCCGGATCCAGTGGGGCTACCTGGGCTTCAATCACCGCCACCCAGGGAGAGGCAATCTCGGCCCGGGCCTGCAGCTGTGCCACGGTGCCATCCAGGCGCAGGCTCAGCCGTAGCGGCTCCATCTCATCAGGCAGCGAGTCGGTGGCGGCCAGTTGCAATGCCAGGGGCCAGTCACCCTGCATGCCCAGGGTACCCTCAAGCTGAGCCGTGGCATCGTCCCGCAGCACTTCCAGGTGATAAATCTCCATATCCCGAGCGCCGATGCGGGCGCTGAGGTTGGCGCCATTGATCATTTTCTCGCCGTTCAGGTGGAAGGCCCCAATGTCCAGATCGGCAATCAGTATCCTTACGGGCAGGTTGATCTCTGGCAACTGGATCGGCTCACCGTCATCAAGAAGCTCTTCATCATCCCCAGGCAACTGCAGGGTAATGTCGCCACTGTGCAGCCGGTCTATACAAACACCCATGCGCCATAGACAGCCAGGGCGCCAGACAAAATGCGGGGCCTCAATCCTCAGGGACAGTTCACCGTCCTGGTAACTCAGAGCCTCGGCGTACCACTCCCCGCTTAACCGACCCTCAAACCCCTGGACCTCAAGACCCGGTACTTGCTCCAGCACCCAGCGGCCGCCCTTTTCAGTGGTCAGCAGCCAGGTCAGCAGACCGCCCAGCACCAGTAACAGCACCAGCAGAAGTACTGCCAACCACTTGAGTACACGGGATGAGATTCGAAGCAGTCGCGTCACAGCTCAGACCCTATGGAAAAATGCAACCGCCAGCTCTCTGGTGAATCCAGGCCCCGTGCAATATCCAGGCGGATCGGGCCCACCGGGGAAATCCACCGCACCCCGCTGCCGACACCGGTTTTCAGGGGGTCCCCAAGATCATCAACGGCATTACCATGGTCCACAAAGGCGGCCAGGCGCCAGGAGGGGGACAGGGGGTACTGGTACTCGGCACTGGTCACCACCAGGTAGCGGCCCCCCACCCTGTTGCGGTTCTCGTCCTGGGGCGACAGCTGCTGGAACCCATAACCCCGCACACTCTGGTCGCCACCGGCAAAGAAACGCAATGAGGGTGGTACTCCACTGAAGTCGTTGGTGCCCACTGCCCCTAAGCGCAACCGGGCGAGAAAACGGTGGCCACCAAACAGGGTGATCAACCCCCGGGCCTCGGCGGTAATATTAAGAATATCGGTATCTGAAATCAGTTCCCGTTGGGCTGCAGTGGCTTGCACCTGCAGACGGTAGCCCCGGCTGGGGTCTGCCGGGGCGTCCCGAACCACCCGGGTGTACCCTAGACCTGGCAGCAGCAAGTCACTGCGCCTGCGGGAATCGTCGCCGACACGGAAACGGTCCTGGTCATAGCGTAACGACACCACCTGCTGCCAACCAGTATCCAGTCGCCTGTTCCACTGGGTACCGACGGTGAAGCGCTCCGACTCAGTGTCCTGGATAGTTTCGGTCTGGTAGCCACCGGTGAAGCGCAAGCTGTCAGTCATCGGGGGGTTCAGGGGGATTTCGTAAAAGGTGGCGATATTCTGGCGCGGTTCAGACACTTCCAGCTCCGCCCCACGGCGGTGACCCATGTCATTAAGATAATGTTGGGTCCAACCCGCACGGAAGCGGGGCCCCACGTCGGTGGAGTAGCCCAGGCCAGTATTGAGAGAGTGGGGTTTACGCTCTTCCACCTCCGCCTTTATGGGTATCCTTCGCTCCTGTGCCTGTTGTGGGTCAGCATCCACCACCACGCTCTGAAAATAGTTGCTGCCCCGAAGATCCTGAATTAGCTGGACCACATGGTCACTTTCATAAGGCGTATCAGGTTCAAAGCGGACAAAACGCTGCAACAGCCGGTGGTTGAAGTAGGCATCTTCCGGGAATACCACCTCACCCAGGGTGTAACGAGGACCACTGTCATAGACCAGGGTGATATCCGCCACCCGTTCGTCCGGGGTTACCCGCAACCGCTGGATGGTGAACCCCCCGTCAAAAAAGCCGAAGCGTAACGCCTGGTTACGATAAAAGCGTTTTATCGCCTCATAGCGGTTGTGTTGCAGTTGATCCCCACTGTTCAGGCGCAGCTGCCTTGGCAGCTGAAAAACACCCAGCTCAGCGGCCTCCCCTTCCAGGCGGATGTCCACGTTGCGCAGGCGTACCGGCTCCCCCAGGGTCACATTCAGGCGCAGCACCGGAATCTCCTTGTCCAGCACCCGAAAACGCACCCGACCTTCATAGTAACCCAGGGCCCGCATGGCATTGACGGCCTGATCACGGGCATGGCTGGAGAAGCGCCGCAGGGAGGCAAAATCCCGCTCGGACACATCCCCGATGTAGGCACGGATATTGTCTTCCACCTGCTCGTTGGCCGGCTCCACATTAATTTCCAGCCGACCACCATGGGCCGCCCCTGCCATCAGCAGCAGGGAACAGAGAAACAGTGCCAGGTAACTTGGTCGCTGCCGGCAGGGTGTGCGTGTGGGGTGAGAACTCATGCCGCCATCATAGCATTGCCCACAACCTGAGCCAGACTTGTCTGACACTATTAAGAGAGTTTTAAGTCAATCTGTTACAGCTGTGGGTAGGCACTAACCTGTCAGCCATTTACAACACCAAACCACACCGCAAAAAAGTGCAGCCCAGCACCAGCCAGCACAAATAAATGCCAGATGGCATGATTCATGGGAATCCGGTTCATCAGGTAAAACACCACCCCGCCGGTATAGGCCAGGCCTCCTGCCACCAGTAACCACAAACCGGTGTTATTGAGAATTTCCGGCAATTCCGCGGATGCCACCACCACCAGCCAGCCCATCAGTAGATAAGTAGCCACCTGAATAAGCTTGAAGCGGTGACCAAACACCAACTTGCTGGTAATGCCTACCGCTGCCAGGCCCCATATAATGGCAAATAACATCCAGCCAGAACCGCTGCGCATATTCACCAGCAAGAACGGGGTATAGCTCCCCGCGATCAGCAGAAAGATGGCACAATGATCCAACATCTTGAATGCCTGACGCCAACGGGGCTGGCGGGCACTGTGGTAAAGAGTGGAGGCCAGGAACAGGCTGATCAGGGTCAGGCCGTACACGGTCACGGCAACAATACTCCAGGGGTCGCCCTGGAACGAGGTAGCCACCACCATCACCACCGTTGCGATCAGGGCCAATACAACCCCCAGGCCATGGGTCAGGCTGTTAAGCTGCTCTTCCCGGAGAGAATAACCGGCCCCAGGGTGAGGGGTAACTGTTTGCTTACTCATTGTCTGCTTGCCTGTTAAGACTGAAGTGACCGGTGGCGGCTCTGGTGGCGGCTAACCACAGTAAACGCTGCTGATGCACAATTTCAGAGTACATATGTACGCTGGAATAGTGCCATTGAAAGGCCGCTGTTGCAAGACTGCAACGACACAGGGCATCGAATGCTGACAGTATTGCCCGCCACTTCCGGCGGCACTGCCAATGCCTGAAAACAGCCACCCGGGGACACTCGTACCAGATGCTGTAACCCCCCCCCCATAAACAGGAGAAACCCATGCGCCGTGACCCCATGGGCATAGCACTGTCAACCGTAAACCGTCTGGCGGGATCCAGCTGGCTGGACCGGCTGAAGCTGCGTAAACCCACGGAATACATTGTTTACACCGGCACCAAAGCGGGTTTTCAGGCCATTAACACCACCCAAAAAGAATGGCGCCGTTTTCGCGGGGCTATGGCCTCGGGCAGCGACCCGGACACCGCCCCCCGGGCCCTGTTCGACCTGAGCCTGACTGAAGACCAGCAGATGATCACTGAAACAGTGCGTCAGATTGCTGAGGAAGTCATCCGCCCCGCCGCCGATGCCGCAGACGAGGCCATGGCAGTCCCCAAAGAGGTTCACGATGCCATTCATGAACTGGGGCTGACCCTGCAGGCGGTACCGGCGGAATACGGCGGTGTGGCAGAAAAACCGGATCCGGTCACATCGGTTTTGATTGCCGAACAGCTGGCCTGGGGCGACTTCAGTATTGCCAGCGCTGCCCTCTCCACCTACTCCGTGGCCCAGGCCCTGGCCCGCTGGGGCAGTGATAACCAGAAGCAGCGCCTGTTGCCGGCCTTCTGCCAGGACACCCCCCTGACAGCAGTGTTTGCAGTGGATGAACCCGCGGTCCTGTTTGACCCCATGAAACCCGGCACACTGGCTTACCGCAAAGGTAACCAGTACATCCTCAATGGCCGCAAATCCGCGGTTATCCGGGCTGCAGAAGCAGACCTGTATCTGGTGCTCGCCATGGTGCAAAACGAGGGGCCCCGATTCTTCCTGGTGGAAGGCGGGGCCAGTGGCCTGTACACCGCGCCAGACCCGGCCATGGGCCTGCGGGCGGCAGCCACCGGCCAACTGGTACTGGAAGATGTGGCGGTACATGAGTCCACCATGCTGGGTGAAAAGACCCCCGCAGACTGCAGCCGGCTGATGGACTACGCCAGCCTGATGCAGTGCGCCCTGGCCGTGGGCACCTGCCAGGGCATTCAGGACTTTGTCATCCCCTACTGCAATGACCGGGTGGCTTTTGGCGAGCCCATCAGCCACCGCCAGGCAGTGGCCTTTGCCATCAGCAATATGGCCATTGAGACGGACAGCATCCGCCTGGTGCTGTGGCGGGCTGCCAGTCTGGCGGAACAGGGCCTGCCTTTTGCCACCCAGGCCGCCCAGGCTCGGGCCCTGGCCGCCCAGCATGCCCTGACCATCGGCAGTGACGGGGTGCAGTTACTGGGGGGCCACGGCTTCGTCAAAGAATACCCGGTTGAACGCTGGTATCGGGATCTGCGGTCCATCGGCAGCCTCACCGGCGGCCTGCACGCCTGACTTGGAGAACACCTTATGCAACTGGAAATACCCCGTCACTTTCAACCCATGGTGAACCAGGCACGGCAGGTGGCCAGTTCCATCTTCCGGCCCATTTCCCGCTATTACGATGCCCACGAGCACAAACAGCCCAAGGAACTGGACATGCTGGCCTCTATTCTGGACGGCATGAACGATGGCCTGGGGGATACCGGCGCCGGTGCCGGGCGCATGAGCCGTGGCGCCAATAAAGACGATACCACCGTGCGCAACGGCAATAACATGCGCACCACCCTGGGGCTTATGGAGCTGTGCTGGGGGGATGTAGGCCTGGCCCTGTCACTGCCCCGCCAGGGTCTGGGTAATGCCGCCATTGCAGCGGTGGCCAATGATGAACAGCTGGAAAAGCTCAACGGCTGCTGGGCAGCCATGGCCATTACCGAACCCGGCGCCGGCTCTGACAGCGCCTCCATTCGCACCACCGCCACTGCGGATGGCGATGAGTACGTCATCAATGGGGAAAAAATCTACGTCACCGCCGGGGACCGGGCCGATGTGATTGTGGTCTGGGCCACTCTGGACCGCAGCAGGGGTAAGGCCGCCATCAAGTCGTTCTACGTGAAGAAAGGCACCCCGGGCATGACTGTGGAGCGCCTGGAGAAGAAGCTGGGCATCAAGGCCTCGGATACCGCCGCCATCCGCTTCGACAACTGCCGGGTGCCCAAAGAAAACATGCTGGGTGACCCGGACATCAAAGCCGACAAGGGCTTTGCCGGCGCGATGCAGACCTTTGATAATACCCGCCCCCTGGTGGCGGGAATGGCGGTGGGCCTGGGCCAGGCTGCTCTGGAACGCACCCGTGAGCTGTTAAGCGAAGCCGGGGTGGACCTGAGCCACCAGTACCAGAGCTGGCTACAGCCGGCGGCGGTCAAAGAACTGCACCTGCTGGAAGCAGAACTTGAAGCGGCTCGCCTGCTGACCATTAAAGCCGCCTGGATGGCAGACAACAGCCAGCCCAACTCCCGGGAAGCCTCCATGGCAAAAGCCAAGGCCGGACGGGTCTGTACCCGCATCACCCTAAGCTGTGTATCCCTGTGCAGCAGTCTCGGTTATGGAGAAAAGGAGTTACTGGAGAAGTGGGCCAGGGATGCAAAAATCCTGGACATCTTTGAAGGCACCCAGCAGATACAGCTGCTGATCATTGCCCGGCGCCTGTTGAACAAGAGCTCCAGCGAACTGCGGTAACCCCGGACAGCGCTATCACCCTGGACCCGGGCACAGGCCCGGGTCTTTTTGTTATGCTGGTGAACTGACGCAAACAGGGTAACAACATGAGTGAACCGGAATGGATCAGCCACCGGGGACTGGACGAGGATTGCACCGAAAACAGTCGCAATGCCTTCAGGGCGGCCCGGGATGTGGGGTTTAATCACCTGGAAACGGATCTGCGCAGCACCCGGGACGGGCGCCTGATACTTCACCATGACCCGGACCTGCGACGCACTGCCGGGCACCGGGCGCCGGTCAGCGCACTGTCACTGGATGAAGCCACCCAGGTGCAATACCGGGACGGACAACGGATACTCACCTTTGAAGACTTTGCGGAACATTTTAATGATGCCCGCTGGATTCTGGATATCAAGCCGGAACAGGGGGAACGCACCATTCTTGCCCTCAAAGACTGGGCCCAGCGTAACCGCTGTGAAGACTGGCTGATTGCCCATGCCCGCTTTCTGGTCTGGCAGCCCAAGCAGCGAATGCTGCTGGAGAAGACCTTCCCCGGCGCCCATTTGCTGGCAGACGAAAAAGAGTGTCGCCGGGCAGGGCTGGCCATTCTCAGTGGCTTGCCTCAGCTGGGGGGCATCCACCCCCAGCGCACCTACTCCCTGCCCCCCCGGTTCTTTGGCCGGTCACTGTTTTCACCACAGATTCTGGAGCAGTACCACCGCAAGGGGGCCCGTTTTCTGGCCTACCTGCCGGAAACCCGGGAAGACATTGAGCGGGCTATCCTAAGTGGCGCTGACGAAATCCTCATCAATGGCCGCCCCCTGAACCCCTGAGGAGTCAACAACGAAACAGCTGCAGCTTACCGGATGCCACATAGGCTGAAGGCAGGGCATCAAACATACGCCGGGCGGTGCGCACAAAGTGAGGCTGGTCATAAAACCCCGCCTCTACGGCCAGGGTGGAAAAGCTCATGCCCGGCTGCCATTCCCGCAGGGCCCGGCCCACTTTCAGGTGCAACAGAAACCGTCGCAGGGTAACCCCGGCATGCTGGCTGAATATATGAGTCAGGCGGGAGGCAGAGAGGTTTACCTGATCCCCCAGAGCATTAAGATCCAGTCGTTCCGGCAGGGACTCCCGCAGTTGCTGGCACACCTGGAGAACCCGGGGCTCCAGATCCAGTGGTGGGTGACCCACCGCCTGAATCATGGCATTTAGTTGCTGACACATCAGGTCCGCATTCAGGGTTTCCAGTTGCCCCGAGCGGCTGGCTGCAGCCACTTCCCGCAACCACACAGACTGGTTGGCAAGACCCGGCAAATCCACCGAGGCTTCATTACCGGTTAATTGACACAGGGCCCGCCAGCGGGGGGAATCCGGGTCCAGCTGCACTATCAGCAGGCTTTGGCCCTGGGGATCCAGGGCCTGGGGCACATCCGGCGCTACCAGGGCAGCCCGGGTCTGGCGCCACTGGCCGTGGACTTCCAGGGCAAAGGGCGCATCCAGACTCACCAGCAAAGAGGCGCTAATGTGCTGGTGGGTACGGTTGGCAGCCAGACGACCAAACAGGGCCCAATGGTCGGGCCAAAGAAACAGTGACCCTTTAATCGGGTCACTGGGATCGGGCATTGTTAATTCGGTCACGGCATCAACCTGGCTGGCGTTATGTCAGCCACAAGCATAACGCCAGTAGGCATCAGGAGGAATGGCTGGAATGGGGTACCGGCAGGCCCAGGCGGGCACCGATTTCCACACTGACAAACACCGGACCGATCAGCAGGAACACCAGATCTTCAATAAAGGAGGGTTTTTTGCCTTCCACTTTATGCCCCCAGATCTGGGCAACCCAGGCCAGGGCAAACACCGCAACACTGGCCCATAGCAGGGACACGCCGGAGCTCAGCACCGCCAGAATAATCCCCAGGGACAGGGCGAACCAGGCAGTCATCAACAAGAACACCCCAATCCCAAGCTTCAGATAAACCACCCCCGCCAATACCCCGGTGACGGTGGCGCCATTAACCCAGAATGCGGCTGCCCCGGGCAGACTTAACCATTGCCCCAGGGGGATCAGCCACAACAACCCCAAAGCGGAAATCATAATGGCCGGTACACAGATGAAATGAACCCACTGGTTCACGGGGTTTTGGTGGCTTTCACCGTAGGCTTCAAGAAATTCCGCCAGATTGCGCATGCTCTGCTCTCCTTTCACTGATCAGATCCCAGGTGTCAGGCACCCGGGAGTATTAAATCACATGAATGAAGTTTGTCATGAAGGGCAGCCGCTGACTTGTACTCAACGGCTGCCCCCTAGCCTCAGGAGGTTTTACCGGGCGCCAGGGAGGCCCTGGCTGGGGCCGGCTTCCTGGCCGCCGATTTGGCTGCAGCGGGTTTTTTTGCTGCGGGCTTTCTTGCGGGGGCTTTAGCCGCAGCCGGTTTTGCCGTGGAAGGGGGTGTCTTGCCATTGGTTTTAGGGACTGTATCCGCTTTAGTCCCCACTGAGCCCGGCAACACCATCGCTTCCAGTTCATCCAGGGTTTCACCGGTATACACCGCCAGGCGCTGCATACTCGGCAGCGTGTCCCGGCAGCCGGTAAAGCCGAAATTCAGGGAGCCGGCATAACTGACACAGGTGATATTCAACGCCCCCCCATGGGCGATCAGGGAGACCGGATACATGGCTTCCAATTTTGCCCCCTCATAATACAGGGTGTCCTGGGGACCGGGCACATTGGAGATAGTGACATTGAACACCGGGCGCATACGCCCGCCCAACCCGGTCATCAGCTGCAGGATATAGGGGGACATCATCAGCATGGTGTACTGATTCAGGGCGCTCCGTGGCAGAGTCTGCAGGTGTGCCTTGGCTTCTTTGGTGGAGCGCATCACCGCCTGCAGGCGGCGGGCCGGGTCCGGCTCGTTGGTAGCCAGGTTGGCGATCATAAAGCTGATGGCGGTGCCGGTGCCTTCATCGTCTGCCGGGCGGATATTGACCGGGATACCCGCCGTCAGTGGATCTTCCGGCAGAGTGTTCTGTTCGATCAGAAAACGCCGCAGGGCGGTACCGCATAAAAACAGCACCACGTCGTTCAGGGAGGCCCCCGCGGCATGGGCAATGTCCTTGAGCCGGTTCAGTGAATACTGCTGGGTTGCCAGACGGCGCTGACCGGTGACCCGGTTGTTCAGTACGGACCGGGGCCCACTGAACGGGGCAGTGAGCGCCTGATGCTCATTATCCCCACCAGCCTGGGCCAGGCGTTTCAAGGCCTTCACCAGCTTGGGGGTGCTGCTGGCCTGGATCTTCAGCGCTTCCAGTGCTTCCCGGTAGGCCCCCTGCATGGAGGGCATGGGGTTTGATTTACGGGGCCGGCTGCTGGGGCGCACCGTCCATGGGGGGCGCATATTCAATTCATTGGGGTCTTTGGACAACATCCGCTGTAGCAGCCGCACACCACTGATGCCATCAATTAACGCGTGATGCATCTTGACGTATAAGGCGAAACGGTTATTTTCCAGACCCTCGATAATATGGCATTCCCACAGGGGGCGGGAGAAGTCCAGGGGGTGTGAATGCAGCCGCTGCACCAGCACACCCAGCTCACGCTCACTGCCCGGACGGGGCAGTGCGGAATGGCGCACATGGTAGTCCAGATCCATGGTTCTGGCGGTGCGCCAGTAGGGGGCCACTACACGCCCCCATAAGCTGTCACTGGCCAGGCGATAAAGCCAGGGGGGCTCGATGTCGCTGCAGCCCTTCATGCGTACCACCATGTCCCGCAGGAAGGTATCTGGAGCCCCTTCCGGCAGTGAGAAAATCATCAGATTACCCACATGCATCGGGGTGTCTTCCGATTCCACCACTAACCAGGATGCGTCGAGCGTTGCGACACGCTTCATTGTTGTTCTCCCATGCCTGAAATAAGAACTCCCATAACCGGGAGCATTACACGTCCTGCATTATTGTTGTGTTCCATTAACTTGCCCCTGGGGGAAGCTATCTGTGAGCAAGTGTAACACTCCTGTCAGGAACAGGGCATTGATGGTGCTCCCAAAGCAGGGTCAATCTTAAGGTTTCCACCAGGGGTGCTTTCTACCACTTCCCGCCAAATCGCAAACAGTCTCACAGTCATCAGTAATCTGCTGTTGCTACCATGATTCTGGATACCCGGAAACATGACTGTCAGATTACCGCCTGGCAGAGAGTTCATCGGGCATGGCTTAAGGTCATAATGGAAGGCCTCACAGGAGCCGCTTATGGACAAGCGCACCCCCTTCATCAGCCACCTGCTACCCCTGCTACTGCTGCTCAGTGGTTGCGTGCAGGCCCATCAACCAGCCCCCCTGGCGCCCTTCCCCACACAGGGTCTGAACCTCGAAGACCGCATCCGGGAAGGTGTCACCGTGACCCGTTACGCCTATGGTATCCCCCATATTCAGGCTGCCAACTTTGCCGGCATGGGCTACGGCTTCGGCTACATTCAGGCCAAGGATAATCTCTGCCTGCTGGCGGAAAACCGCATCACCTTGCGGGGCCTGCGCTCCCGCTTCTGGGGTGCTGAAGAGAAGCGTGCACTGCACGTCTTTGCAGGGGACATCAGCAATCTGGATTCCGATATCTTCTGGCGCCACATGGCCACAGAGGCCGTGCTTGCCAGTCTGCGGGACCACAGTGACCAGGAGGCCATGGAAGCCAGCGCCGGGTTCGTTAACGGCTATAACAGCTACCTGGCAGAGATCCGCAGTGGCCAGCACCCGGAGCGCCATGCACACTGCCGTGATGCACCCTGGTTACAGCCCATGCAGGAGAGTGATCTTTACCGGCGCTTTCTGCAGGCGGCACTGATATCCAGCAGCGGGGCCCTGAAAGAAGAGGTTACCCAGGCGGAGCCCACCGGGCTATTACACTGGTTCCGGGACCTGACGGGCAGCGCAGATCCCAGCAGCGGCAACCCCTCCCGGGACTCACTGGCACGACTGGCCCGGGAACAGGGCCTTGGCAGCAACATGCTGGCAGTATCGGGGCAGGCCAGCCGCAACGGCCAGCCATTGCTGTTTGCCAACCCCCATTTTCCCTGGCAGGGCATTAACAGCTTCACCATGGCCCACCTGACGGTGAATGGCCGCAGTGACCTGATGGGGGCGACCCTGCAGGGCCTGCCGCTGATACTGATGGGGTTTAACCGGGAGCTGGCCTGGAGCCACACCGTCTCCCCCGCATCCCGCTTTACCTTCTATGAGTTGCAGTTACACCCACTGAACCCCACCCGCTACCGTTATGAAGGTGAGTACCGGGATATGCACCAGCACCTGATCACCATACCGGTACTGGAAGACGACGGCAGCGTCAGTGACTACACCCGCCTGCTGTACAGCTCCCATTATGGCCCCATGCTGACCCTGGATACCGGGGGTGTGCCGCTGCTGGGCTGGAACCCCTTCAGGGCCTATACCCTGCGGGATGTGAACCTGGAAAACCCCCGTATGATCAACCAGTTCCTGCGCTGGGCACAGGCGGGGAGTTATCAGGAATTCATTGATCTGCACCAGAGCGTGCTGGGGCTGCCCTGGGTGCATACCCTGGCCACCGGCCCCGGCCAGCCGGTGTACTACGGGGAAATCTCAGCCATTCCCAATGTGCCGGACACCCTGGCCCGGGAATGCGCCACCCGACTGTCCTCCGTGATTACCCAGGTGCTACCGGGGCTGGCACTGCTGGACGGCTCCCGTAAAGACTGTGAATGGGCCAGTGACCCTGACGCCCCGGCAAAGGGCATTTTTGGTCCCGGCAACCTACCCCATATGGAACACCCTGAGTGGGCACATAACTGCAATGACAGCCACTGGCTCAGCAACCCCCGGCAACCACTCACAGGCTTTGCCGCTATTATCGGCGAGGAAAGCAGCCCCCGCAGCCTGCGCACCCGTGAGTGCATGACCCGGGTGGTCAAGCGCCTTGAGGGCAGCGATGGATTACCGGGAGCCCCTGGCTTTGACCGGCAGAACCTGAAAGAGGTAGTGCTGAACACCCGGCAGATGTCCGAGCGCCTGGCCCGGCAACAGGTATTGCACGACTTGTGCCGGCTGTCATGGCTACCGGGCTCTGATGGTCGCCGGGTACAGATCCGTCCTGCCTGCAAGGTACTGGCCCGGTGGAATGGTCTGGAGAACCCGGACTCCCGGGGTGCCCACCTGTGGCGGGAATTCTGGCGCCGCCTGGAGTTCCCGGTACTGCAGAATGTCAAACAGCAAACGGCTGGTGGCGTGTGGTGGCGTCGCTTCCGGCCGGAGCACCCAATGACCACCCCCTCGGGGCTGGCCACACTGAATCCGGTGGTATTTACCGCTTTCGCTGATGCCATCCGGGCCCTGGAAGACAACCACATTCCCCTGGATGCCCCCCTGGGGGATATCCAGGTCTCCGGCGTACACCCGCAGCCCATTCCCATTGCCGGCGGAGAAGGCTTTAGCGGGGCCTATGTGATTGCCAGTGAACGCCCTGCTGATCTGAGCAGCGGCGGCTATCAGGTAAACTACGGCAACAGTTACCTGCAGCTGGTGAGCTGGGATGAACAGGGTAATCCGGTGGCGGAAGGGTTTCTCACCAACTCCCTGTCTTCTGATCCGGCATCGCCCCACTTTCAGGACATGACCGAGGCCTATAGCCGGCAGCAGTGGGTGCCCTTTGCCTTCACCCCAGAACAGCAGGCAGCAGACCCTAAACGGCGGCAGGTCCACCTGACCTTACCTGGGGACTGATCGGTTGTTAGCCCGCAAGCACTTCATCCAGAGCTTCCAGGGCCGGAGTCAGTTGCTCACGTAACCCGGGGCTGTATAGCTGGCGCTGGTAATGGGCTTTCAGCCGGGACAGGTAACGATGCTGATCCGGGCAGGCCGGGTCCCAGAATTGCCCCAGATCAGTCAGGGCTTGAGTCTCTTGGGAGTGAAACAGGCAGACTTTAATAAAGGGGTAGCCCCGGCCACGCTCGCTGACAAAGCCCTCCCCCAGCAGCACAAAGCCCATGGCCCGCAGCTGTCGGCGCAGGGCCAGAATATCCCCGGTGGGGGACAGCAGAAACTCAGTATCCCGGCAATCGTTACCGGCACAGAGCCCCGCCACAATGGCCAGTACGGTGTCCTGCCCCACTCCGGCGACAATCACCAGCTGGCGCTGTTGCGGAGACAGCTGCAGGCGGGAGGCGTCGGCAATGCGGATGTCGTAACAGGACGGGTCCTGGTCTGCCATTAATCCCTGCAGGGGCACCTCCAGGTTGGGCAATTGGTCCACCAGCACCAGGTAACGGGCCTTGCCGCTGATGAGCAGGGCCCGGCCCAGAAACCCGTGGTCACAA
>REBR01000052.1 GCA_007692645.1 Halomonadaceae bacterium
ACTAAAGCTTTCCCAGCGTTGTTGCCAGTCCGCCATGTTTTCTTCTGCACGGGTCAGCTGTTCACTGGAGTGGGTGGATGCTGTGCTGGCACTGGCCAATTCCGGCTCAAGCATGGCCAACTCTGTACTGGCCTGGTGAAGTTGCTGTTCGTCCTGCTCAAGTTCCCGTTCCAGTTCTCGGCGATTGGCCAGAGCCTGGTCCAGCTCCTGGGCGCTTTGCTGCGCCCGTTGTTTCTGGTGCTCCAGCCCTTGTTCAACCCGGGCAATATCAGCACCGGCCTCATAGTAGGCGCCCTGGGTTTTATTGAAACGGTCAGAGCGATCGCTGTGTGTCTGGCGCAGGTGTTCAATGCCGGTTTCTGTGGACAACCGTTCAGTCAGGGCTTTTTCCAGAGCCAGTTCAGCGTCACTGATAGTGCCACGGGCACGCTGCAGCTGACTGTCCAGTGCTTGCCAGCGCAAGGCAGCAAGCTCAGCCTGTAAGCGCCGTTCATCCTGTTTTAGGTTGCGGTATTTCTCAGCGGCTTTGGCCTGACGCTCCAGATGCTCCAACTGGCGGCCAAGCTCATCCCGCAAGTCCGTCAGCCGTTCCATGTTCTCAACCGTGCGACGCATACGGCTTTCGGTTTCCCGGCGCCGCTCTTTATAGCGGGAAATACCCGCGGCTTCTTCGATGTAATTCCGTAGCTCTTCCGGCTTTGCTTCAATTAGCCGGGAAATCATGCCCTGCTCGATAATGGCATAACTGCGAGGCCCCAGGCCGGTGCCCAAAAACAGATCGGTAATATCCCGGCGGCGGCAACGGGATTTGTTCATAAAATATTCTGACTGCCCTTCCCGGGTGACCCGGCGCTTTACCGATATTTCACTGAAGGGTGCGTACTCCCCGGGGGCAGAACCATCGCTGTTGTCGAAAATCAGTTCAATGGAGGCCTGGCCCACGGGTTTGCGGCTGGTGGAACCATTGAAAATAACGTCACTCATGGATTCGCCGCGGAGATATTTGGCAGAACTTTCCCCCATCACCCAGCGCACCGCATCAATAATATTGGACTTACCACAGCCGTTGGGACCCACTACCGCGGTCATATTGCCTGGAAATGGCACCGTGGTGGGGTCCACAAAGGATTTGAACCCGGCAAGTTTGATGGAATGAAGACGCATGGTTGGGGTCGCTTCAGGACGTAACGGAAGAGGTCAGGCTGGCATCCTCTTTCAGGGTATCCAGTACAATCGCCAGTTGGTGCTCGCGAAAACGGCGGATGGTGTTTTCAATGGCGCCATGGTCCCGGGCATAAACATCAATAAGCAACTGATGGAAAAACTCCCGGGTGGCTGCCTTTTCACGACCATACTGTTGCAGGGCCAGAAAATACATCCGGCTGATGGCAGGGCGGAAGTTCTCAAGAGTTTCCTGGAGGAAAGGGTTGCCCACTACCTGATAACCCAGGCGCATGACCTCAAACCCACCCTGAACGATTTCAGGGGTAGTCACATCAGGGGCGTCAATGCGCTCCAGCAGCCACTGGACTTGTCTGGCCATGGGCTCCAGATCCTTATCCTGCCAGGTAACCGCCAGTTTCTGGGCCAGCATAATCAGCAATCCTGAGTAAATGTCATACAGATGCTGAACCAGTTCTGGTGATAAACCGGAAACCACTGCCCCTTTGCGGGGGTATATGTGAATCAGGTGACGACGTTCAAGGATCAGCAGGGCTTCACGGACCGATCCGCGACTGACATCCAGATCCCCGGCCACTTTTAATTCCTGAATCCGCTCACCAGGACGCATGCCACCTTCAATAATCCGCTGCCCCAAGTGCTGGGCTATCTGTTCTGAAAGACTTTCTGGCGCCTGAAATCTCATAATTCCTGCAGTCCCTGTCGTTCAAGAAAGAAGGCATTCTAGCACAGCCGGTGCCCGGGAACAGGGTGTCAACAACTTGGCAATGGGCGGCAATAGTTTGCCAGGCAGCCAGAATTTAATGTTTAGATGAATGATTAAACGACATATTTCATTGTTGGCACTAATTTCGCTTTATTTCCACATATAGACATAAAGGCTAATAGATCCGCTGCAATTACGCCCTCATTCCGTAAAAGGTCGCCATTACCATGTCCAAGTCGACAGATCGCAATGCCCCCGTTAATCTGCAACAGGCCCGCCTGATTGCCGATCATATCAAGCGTATTGATCAATGGCAGCATAGCGAAGACAGTTTCAGCATCCTGCAGCGCCGGCTGGGCAGCACTCTGGAACTGAACACCCTGTTGACCTTCTTCAGCGAAGAAGTGGCAAACCTGGTTCCCTTTGCCAGCCTGACTTACCAGTGCCAGCACAAGGATGGTCATTACGGCTTCCAGTCCGGTAAAGGGGGCAACCACCACTGCAGCTACAACCTGAGCCTCAATGGGGAATCTCTGGGCACATTGCGAATCAATCGTAAAACCCGTTTTGGTGATGATGAACTACTGGTTTTAGAGCAAATGATTGCACTGCTGGTGCAGCCTCTGCGCAATGGCTGGCGCTACCAGGAAGCCATCAATGCTTCCTTAACAGACAGCATGACCGGGTTGGGTAATAACCGTGCCCTGCAGCTGTCACTGCAAAAAGAAATTGATCTGGCTAACCGCCATAAAACACCCTTATCCCTGATACTGCTGGATCTGGATCATTTTAAACGGGTCAATGATGATTACGGCCATTTGTTCGGGGATGAGGTGTTAGCGCGAATAGGTGAGCTTTTACCGGCCTATGTGCGCTCCTGTGATCAGTGTTTCCGCTACGGTGGCGAAGAATTCGCAGTGTTACTGCCCCATACCGATGAAGAAGCCGCCAATCATGTGGCTGAACGGATTTGCATGGCGATTCGCGAAACCCGCCTGGTATGTGACGATCGCATGGTGTCCATCACTACCAGTGTGGGTATTGCTGCCCTGCAAAAAGGCAGCAGTATTCCGGAATTGATGCGTAACGCCGATAAGGCCCTGTATCAGGCTAAAAGGGATGGGCGCGACCGGGTAGTAAAGCGCCGCCTTAGCGCTTAAAGCCTCCCCGCCCCTTTTCAGCACTTTTAGCGTCACTGTGTGACTTCTTCTCCCCGGGCCCCTGGCGCCGGCTTGGGGCCTGGCGCCGACGCGCCTGGGGGGCCTGGGGCTGTTTGTTTTGCCTGCGGCGCATGTCTTTGGCCTCCTGGGGTGTCTGGTCCTGCAAGGCAATGGGTTTCAGACCGACCCGATTGCTCAGGCTGTCAACGGCATTTTGCTCGAGCTCTTCCCAGCGCCCCATGGTCAGTCGACTGGGTAGAAAGATGTTGCCGTAGCGCACCCGCTTCAGACGGCTGACCTTCACCCCCTGGGACTCCCATAAACGGCGCACTTCCCGGTTACGACCCTCCAGCAGAGTAACGTGGAACCACTTGTTGGTGCCGCTGCCACCGGCTTCTGAGAGATCAGAGAATTTCGCCAGACCGTCTTCCAACAGTACCCCTTCCAGCAACCGCTGCTGCATGGCCTCGTCCACTTCACCAAAAATACGTACGGCATACTCCCGGTCCACCTCATAAGAGGGGTGCATCAGCCTGTTAGCCAGTTCCCCGTCGGTGGTGAACAGCAGCAGGCCGGTAGTATTGATGTCCAGACGACCCACAGCGATCCAGCGTTGACCCGCAATACGCGGGAGACGGTCAAAAACCGTAGGACGCCCTTCAGGGTCACTGCGACTGGTGACTTCACCATCCTGCTTGTTGTAAATCAACACCCGGCGCTGGTGTTGCATGGCATCTTCCATAGACAGGGGTTTGCCATCTACAGACAGGCGATCTTCTGCGGTTACCCGGTCACCGGGGGTAACCGGTTTACCGTTAACCAGCACCCGCCCCTGCTCCATCATGGTTTCAACGGCGCGGCGGGAACCGATGCCGGCACGGGCCAGTACTTTCTGTATTCTTTCGCCAGGATCAACCGCCGGGGTTTTAGCCCCAGGCCCGGTGCCCGGGCTTTTTTCAGGGGTTTTGCGCTTCACGTCTTTACTCATGTTCAGGGCCTTGGCCGTTGAAAAAGGAAGTTTAGGGGTACTGCTCTTCATCTGACAGGGTTAATTCGCCGGACTCATCTGTGGCCGGTGCCAGCTCCTGCTGCAGACGGTCTTCCACATCCCGGCCAATGGCTTCCAGGTCACGTACCTCGGCCAGGGGGGGCAGCGCAGCCAGACTCTCAAGATTGAAATAATCCAGAAACTGTTTGCTGGTGGCGTACATGGCCGGCCGCCCGGGTACTTCCTTATGCCCCACCACCCGCACCCATTCCCGCTCAAGCAGGGTACGGATAATACTGGAACTGACTGTTACCCCCCGGATATCTTCAATGTCACCGCGGGTAATCGGCTGGCGGTAAGCAATCAGTGACAGGGTTTCCAATAGTGCCCGGGAATAACGCTGGGGCTTTTCTTCCCACAGGCGCCCTACCCAGGGGGCCAGATCCTGGCACACCTGGAAACGGTAGCCACTGGCAACCTTGCGTAATTCAAACCCCCTGCCCTGACAGCTCTCTTCCACTTGAGTCAGAACTAGCTCCAATACCTTACGGGTCGGTCGCTCTTGTTCAGCGAACAGCGCCAACAGGGCATCCGTAGTCAACGGTCGGTCGCTGGCCAACAACACGGCTTCGATAATGCGCTGAAGTTGGCTGAGACTGTCATCACTCACGGTTCTGCTCTCCTGGCTGAGCCTGGTATCCGGCTTGGCTTTACTAGTCACCGGGGGGCTTGTTAAAAGTACTGGGCTTCAATCACTGGGCCATGCGGGTTCTCACATGTAGCGGTGATAAAGGCTCTGCCTGAACCGCTTCAACCAGCTGTTCCTTGATCAGCTCAAGTATGGCGATAAAAGTCACCACAACCCCCAGGCGCCCCTCACTGATATCAAACAGGGACTGGAAACTGACAAAATGATCTCCCTGCAAACGTTCCAGCACCTGACTCATGCGTTCACGGGTAGAGAGTTTTTCCCGGGAGACATGGTGGTGCTCAAACATATCAGCCCGGCGTAACACCTCACGCAGCGCCAACAGCATTTCCTGCAGACTCACATCCGGCTGAGGGCGCTCCTGGGTCAGCACAGGCAGGGCAGCATCAACCTGGAAGAAATCCCGTTCCTGCCGTGGCAGTGCGTCCATATCAGCCGCCGCCTGCTTGTAGACTTCGTACTGTTGCAGCCGGCGAATCAGCTCTGCCCGGGGGTCAACCTCTTCATCGTCATCCTGAACCTGCCGGGGTAGCAGCATCCGTGACTTGATCTCCGCCAGGGTCGCCGCCATTACCAAGTATTCCGCCGCCAACTCGAAACGCATGGTTTCCATCAGACTGATGTAATCAATGTACTGGGTGGTAATAGCGCTGACATCAATGTCCAGAATATCCATATTCTGTTTTCGGATCAGGTACAGCAACAGGTCCAACGGGCCTTCAAAGGTGTCGAGAAACACCTCCAG
>REBR01000144.1 GCA_007692645.1 Halomonadaceae bacterium
GGCTTGAGGCGCCCCCTTTGCCGCTTTCCCGGTTGGCCAACAGCAGCATCCCCTATACCGCCGATTGCGAGCGCATGGGGGAGTACCGCCGCCCGGTGGCTGACTTTGCGCCAAGAGGACGGGCCACCCTGGCCTATCGCAAGCTGTGGCAGGAATTGTCAGACGCGATGCAAAAACCGAAAGCCCGGAAAAAATCGGCTTAATCTGGCAGGGTCAGTTAAGCGCTGCGATAGACCAGAAAAACGGCCATTACCGAGCCGTTGAAAACCATATGCAGTAACACCGGAGATAACACACTGCGGTGGCGCTCCCGGAACACCCCCAGGGCCAGGCTGGGCAGAATCACTGCCAGGGCCAGTGTTATTCCTCCCCGTGGCCCGTGTAACAGGGCAAAACACAGGGTCGTTAACAGGTTAGCCAGGGATAAACTGACAAAGCGCTTTTGACCCCATTGGGTCCTTAGGAGTGAACCCTGAATCAGGCCGCGGAACACCAGCTCTTCCAGAACAGGGAAGATGACCACAAAGAAAACCACCCCGGCGGCGGTCACTGCCAGTGCGTCCGGAGAGGGTTGGAGCCAGAACAGCCAGAGTAACGCCAGCACAGGACTGATGATCAGGACTGTGACATAGGCGCTATCCCGTAGCATGGGGCTAAGGGGTACAGGCACTCTAAAGCCCCTGAGCACCGCGGCGCAGCCACCCGTGCACAAACACCAACTTCTGCAGGGCGATCTCTGACAGCACGAAGGGGTAGAGATCCGACAGGCCCATGGAGCGGTTAACGTGGTTAACCCCCATGGTTAGGGAGGCCGCCACATGAATCAGGAGCCTGGCGTCCGGTTCAGAATAAGGGTCCCAACCCGGGTGGGGTAGCTGTGGCGAGGACAGACCTGAAGCCACAAAGCTGTCGGCAATGTCCGTCAGGTGCAGCAGGTGAGCGGCGGTTTCTGCCCAGTCCTCATGGGGGTGGGCAGAAGCATAGGTGGTGAGATAGCGCAGCCGCCAGTCCGGTGTCGGCCCCTCATAGTAATAGCGCTGCAGGGCAGCCTGATAATCCGCCCTCTCATCCCCAAACATGGCCCTGAAAGCCTCCAGAAAATCCTCCCGCAAACTCAGGCGCCACCAGAGCATATGGGCAATTTCATGGCGCATATGACCAATCATGGTGCGGTAAGGCTCATCCAGGGCCTCACGGCGGGTAATGCTCAGCACCGGATCAACTTCCGCCACACTGATGGTCACCACGCCCCCCGCGTGCCCCATGGCCACGGGTGTCAGGCCTTCAGCCAACATATGAAACACCGGCGGTGCCCCGGGGTCTTCCGGACGAAACCAGTGCCAGCGGCCAAGGTTATCCAGCACCCAGCGCTTGGCGGCTTCAGTCTTGGCCCAGTTAGGCATGGCATTCGCTATGGAGGGATCTGGAGCCAGGGCCGTCATGGCACAGGAGCGGCAGAAAGCCCCCTGCTCTGGAGCAATCCAGTTACAGCCGATCACTTCCCGGTTGATGCAAAACGGCGGCATGGGCAAAAAGGCCCGGGCCTGAGGGTCATAGGCAACAGGGGTGCCGTCGGCGGTAGTGAGGTTGTCGAACCAGAGAGAACCTGAACCGACAGGGTTGGAAAAGACGCGCATGGAGAACACCAGAAGGAAACGTTGGAAAATAGAACTTACGTTCAACATGCTCCTGCCAGCCTTCTTCTGTCAAGGAGGGCCATTTTGTTTTTCCCGGACACGCCATTGGTAACGGCGTAGTCAGTGCCTCTCCCATTACCCCATCCCATCACCCCCATTACTTCGGTGCGGTGCCGTACCGACGGGAAAATGTGCGTCAGTGCATGCTTGGCATTGAACAAGATTCACAAAAACTGAGTCTCGAAGATCAGGCCTATCCGCCGCTAAAGGCGTGGTGACCCGCAGGATCAAACTGCTGGAACTGTGCAAAGGAGCTGTGCACCATGAATAAATTTAAATCCACAGGAATACTGGCTGCCCTTTTATTGGCGTTACCCATGGCAGCAGCAGCACAGGAGCGCGGCAGCCCAGCGTTCGGACCAGCTGAGGGTGATCGGGAGTTCTCCATTTCTGGTACTGGTAGCAGTGACCGGAACATCGACAGCGGCAGTTTCGGCCTCACCGGTGATATTGGCTGGTATGTTCGGAATAACGTGGTCTTTGGTATTCGGCAAAGCTTGAACTACGCCAGCATTAAGGGTGAGAACTTCAAGGATGATTTCTGGAACGGGGCTACCCGTGGTTACGGTAACTACCAGTTCGCCCCTTCTGACCGCATGCGGCCTTTCCTTGGCGCGAGCCTCGGTATGATCTATGGGGATGGCGTGAAAGACGACGGCTTTGCCGGCCTTGAGGTTGGCGGCAAGTATTATGTGCGGGGCAAAACCTACCTGCTTGCCCGTGTGGAGTACCAGTTTTTCTTCAGTGGTACCGGCGATGCAGGTGATGCCTTCAAAGACGACGGTGCCTTCGCTTACACCGTCGGCATGGGTTACAACTTCTGACCTTTTACCAGTGATACGCGTAAGACAGAGCCGTCAACGAAGCGCTGGAGGATTGTGAATAACTCAAGCCAAACCGGTGACGCTCTGCAGCCCATAATGCCGCCCCAAGGCCGACAACACTTTCCGAATCATCCAGGGTTGAGTCAAAGAATGAAAACCCCACTTCAAAGGTATCCGGAACAGCCCACATCCTGAGGCTGCCGCCGTAGGTCATACCGCTGTCGCTTTCTTTTATGCACACATTATTCAGGCACACTTCAATTTCTGCACGGGCAAAACCCACCTCTGGCACCAGATCCACATGCTCGGCGACGGCAATGGGAAAGCCAACAAACAGTTCGCTACCGGTAACAGTTACCTCTGTGTCCCGGCCATCATTCGCTTCCGCTGAAACTGAGGCGCCAATATACAGGTTATCCGCTGCCTGGAATGCGCCCCGAATACTGGCAAAACCAAAGTCTTTGTACTCCTCTCCCGCCACAAAGAAAGAATCATCAAGACGGGTCTGACCGAGGGCAAATCCCAGGGAGGTGTAACTGAAACTGGGCACATCAGCCTGGGCAGGTCCCACAAAAACCGATACCACAACAATACCCGCAAGCGGCTTTAATAACTTCAACATACTGGCTTTCCCTAAACATTAGTTCCTTCACAGAAGCACGCCTTACAGGCTTCAACACCTCAACTGTAATAGCTAACCCTTTTAATGCAATCTTAAAATAACGGGTTAAGTAAACCTTGTTCCTTATTTCCGCACCTGAAAAGAAGCGCCGGTGTCGCAGCCTGACGTGTGGAGTGGCTGCGCACCGGGCAGTAATCAACCCATCAGCGTGTGTAAGGCAGGAATGTACCTTTAGGCAGTGGTGGGCTTCATCTGCTGCGCCAACTCATCGTCCAACTGATTGGCACGGTGGGCCGCCGGCCGGCTTCCCGTGCGTGCTACATATTCCTGGAACACCTGGTTTGGAGGAATGTTTTTCTGGGACATTTCCCACCAGAGGTAACTGCCCACCAATACATCCGCTGTGGTGAACTGCTCGCCACAGATATAGGGTGTCTGTGCCAATACACTTTCCAGGGTGTTGATAGTGTCCTCCAGATGACCACAGCCCACAGACAGGGCGTTACCGTCATCAATGGTCCAACCATGGGCCTTTGCACTGGTCGCCATTTCAAAGGGCCCCGCCATAAAAAACAACCAGCGGTAATAGGTGCCACGTTCAGGGGATTCTGGGGGCGGCGCCAGTTGTTTTTCAGGGAACTGATCCGCCAGATAGGCGCAGATGGCCGCCACCTCAGTCACCACGGTGTTGCCATGTTTAATGGCGGGCACCTTGCCCATGGGATTGATGGCCAGGTATTCCGGAGCTTTCATTTCCGGGCCATACTCCAGGGCTTTTACTGAGTAGCTCACACCCACCTCTTCCAGCATCCAGCGGACAACGCGCCCACGGGACATGGGGTGAGTATAGAAGGTGAGTTCTGACATGTTGATCTCCTTATCCAGTCAGTGATTGGGGGTGCAGGTATGCCAGATAAGGTTACTTTATCCCCAGGCAAAAATCCGCCACAAACCATCAGGGCAGCGAACTTTCAATCCATGATCACATGAGAACTCCAGTGATTATTCATCACAGGTTTTTGCGGTTTCTTTGACAGATCAGTGGGTATAACGGGTGGGGAGAACTGGTGGGAAGAGACAGATAGCGGGCTGATTGCCCGCAATCTGGATAAGCGCTGTCTTACCAACGCTTGTAAGGCAGGAATTTACCATTGAGGGTCAGTATCACCCGGTCACCCTTGGGGTCCTCAACTTTGTCCAGGGACATGGTGTAGTCGATGGCGCTCATGATGCCGTCGCCGAACTGCTCGTGGATCAGCTCCTTGACCGAGTCCCCGTAAACCATAATGGCTTCATAAAGACGGTACAGCAGGGGGTCCGTGGGTACGGCCTTGTCCCAGGTTTTGCTGGGGCAGCGTTGCAGTTCGTCTTCCACCTCTTTGCCCAGACCCAGGGTTTCACAGAAGCCAGCGGCCTTGTCCGCGGGCATACTGTTCATGCCATAGGCGCAGGAGGTGGTCCAGATGGGGGACATGCCGATGGCCTCCGCCAGTGCTGCCCAGGTGACACCGGTTTCGTGACGGGCCTTGAGGATTTCTACGGTCATCAGTTCTCTGTTCATCATCATTCTCCGTTGTGCGGTGCGTTTTAAAGAAAAGTGAATCAACCCTCTCAGAGGGTGGATGCCTTGGCGGACTCACTGGGTGTAGTCCGGGCTTGTGTTGCAGAGGCGGGTGATTTGGCTGCCCCGTTATCCATGCTTTCATCCTTGGCCGGATCAACCACCCGTGGCCAGCCGTCGTCTCCAGGCTTGCTGGTTTCAGAGCGGTTGATCAGGAAGTCGATCAGATGGTTGCGGATGCGGTAATAGGCGGGTTCATCCAGCATGCCGGTGCGGGTCCGGGGCCGGGGGATATCCACCTTGACGCTTTCCGCCACCCGGGCCTCTGGGCCGTTGCTCATGAGCAGAATGCGGTCCGAGAGTAGAATCGCCTCATCCACATCGTGGGTGATCATAAACACGGTCTGGCGGGTCTCCCCCCAGATTTTCAGCAACTCGTCCTGAATCACCCCCCGGGTCAGAGCGTCCAGGGCACCGAAGGGTTCATCCAGCAACAACAGTTCCGGCTGGGTGGCGAAGGCCCGGGCGATACTGACCCGCTGGCGCATGCCCCCAGAGAGCTGGGAGGGCTTGTTGTGCATGGCCTTATCAAGGCCCACCAGGCGCAGATACTCCTCACTGTGTTGCTGGACCTTCGCTTTCGACCAGTTCTTCCACCGGGCCCGCACACCGAACATGATATTGCGCAGGCTGCTCATCCATGGCAGCAGGCTGTAGTTCTGAAACACCACCCCCCGCTCCAGACTGGGACCGAAGATCTCTTTGCCATTCATGATGACGTTGCCGCCGGAGGCTTCATCCAGCCCTGCCAGTACGTTCAGGATGGTGGACTTGCCACAGCCGGAGTGGCCAATAATGCAGACAAACTCCCCCTTCTCCACTTCAAAGGACACATCCCGGAACACCGTCAGGGTGCTGCCATCCGGGGCGGGAAACTCTTTCTTGAGATGGTCCACTTGCAAAAAGGCGTTAGTCATAAGGGGCTCCTGTTATTCCTGATAATCGACAAATTTGGCGGCATACCCCAGGCTCATATCCAGCAGCATGCCAATCAGACCGATCATCAGGATGGCGAACACCACACTGGCCAGATCCAGGTTGTTCCATTCATTCCACACGTAGTAACCAATGCCGGTACCCCCCACAAGCATTTCTGCGGCCACAATGACCAGCCAGGCGATACCGATGGAGATGCGCATACCCGTGAGAATGGTGGGAGCTGCCGCCGGCAGGATGACCTGAAATGCGGTTTTGATATTCCCCAGTTCGTGGGTGCGGGCCACGTTGAGCCAGTCACTGCGCACCCCCGCCACGCCGAATGCGGTATTCATCAGCATGGGCCAGATGGAGCAGATAAAGATCACAAACACTGCAGAGGAATCGGCGTCCTGAATGATAAACAGCGCCAGGGGCATCCAGGCCAAGGGTGAGATGGGCCGCAGCACCTGGATAAACGGGTTCAGGGCCCGGTACATCACCGGGGACATGCCGATGACGAAGCCGATGGGAATCGCCACCAGTACCGCCATAAAGAAGCCGATCAGCACCCGGGACAGGGAATAGCCCAGTTGAATACCAATCCCCTTATCGTTGGAGCCGGCCACATAGAACGGGTCGCTCAGCTCCCTGACCGCATGGGCAAACACCTCTGACGGGGCTGGCACCCCGGACTTCTGGGCGGCGCCCCCCATCATCATCTCGTACTCAGACAGCTCCTCCGCCCCCAGCAAGGCCGGGCGGTTAATGGACATTTCCCAGAGTCCCAGAAAAATCACCAGGAACAGCAGTGTTAGTAAGGTGCCCCGCACCTTTACGGATTGCATCATGAGCGGCGACTCCTTCTGATGGCAAAGCTGTCCACATAGGCTTCCGGCTGGGTGTAATCGAAGGTTTTACCCATAATGGTGTAGTTCTGATAGGTCTTTTCTGGCGCCTCGTAGCCCAGCTCTTTCATCACTTTGCGGGCGTCTGTGGCCAGGTAGACCTGCTCGGCAATGCCCTGGTAATCCACCTCACCATCGATGTAGCCCCAGCGCTTCATCTGGGTCAGTATCCACACAGCCATGGAGTGCCAGGGAAAAGGATCGAAATCGATCCGTTGCGGGTCGTCCTTGACCTCTCCCAAACCGTCGGCGTAGCGTCCGGTCAGTACTTGCTGAATCACCGCCACCGGTTGATTGAGGTAATTACGGGGCGCTATTGCCTCTGATATTTCAGCCCGGTTGGCGGGATCCGAGGAATACTGGGTTGCGTCAATGATGGCCCGCAGCAGCGCCCCGTAAGTGTTGGGGTTCTCCTCGGCAAAGTCCTTGGGACAAGCAAAGGCACAACAGGGATGACCCTCCCAGATTTCCTTGGTCAGCAGGTGGATAAAGCCCACCCCTTCCCACACCGCCCGCTGGTTAAAGGGGTCTGGGGACAGGAAGCCGTCCAGATTGCCGGCCCGCAGATTGGCCACCATCTCCGGTGGCGGAATCACCCGGATCGAGATATCCACATCCGGGTCCAGACCATGCTCCGCCACGTAATAGCGCAGCAGAAAGTTGTGCATGGAGTACTCAAACGGCACTCCGAAACGAAAGCCCTTCCAGTCTTTGGGGTCGCGCTTGTCCTTGTGGTCATTGTGCAGAACAATCGCCTGGCCATTGGTGTTCTCCACTGCCGGCATAATGAAATCCCGGGATGTGGAGCCCGCACCCATGGTCATGGCCAGGGGCATGGGGGTGAGCATATGGGAGGCGTCGTACTGCCCGGACATGGACATATCCCGGGCCACGGCCCAGCCTGCGGTGCGGCGCAGGTCCACATCCAGGCCGTAGCGTTCATAAAAGCCCATGGGATGGGCCATGATCAGGGGGGTGGCGCAGGTGATGGGCACAAAGCCAACGGTAAGTTTTGTGCGCTCAAGCTGGCCAAGCCCTTCTTTTAACGCCGCCTTGGCGGCCGCCATGGGAAACACCGAACTCAGTGCCGCCGCAAAGGATCCCGCCCCCACCATCTTGAGGAATTGGCGTCGGCGCACATCACTGTGGCCGAACATTTCCCGCACTACGGCACTCTCCACCATGCGGTCCAGTACTGCTTCAGAGCTGTTCAGGGTTTCTTCCGGCACCTGGGCTGAAGGGTTGAGGTTTTTCTGGGTTGGCTTAAGAATCGGGCTTTCAGAAAGGTACTTTTCCAGGGCCCGGGTATGGGCAGCATCATCCTGGGGTTTCTGAAAGCGCATAACGGTGCAATCGGCACAGCTGCAATCCAGACTGTGGGACAGCTTGCGCTCCGGATCGAACGGGTTACCCAGACTTTTCATCACCATGATTCAACTCCTTCGTTGTGCACTCAATGTGTGGTTGCGCCCTGAAACTGTGCACTGTGGCTGTCCTTGATCAGGGCAAGGTCAAAACCGCTAAACCACAGTCATTGCTTATAAGGGTCTTTAGCGATTCCCATGCCAAAGCAGAAGTTTCAGGAAAACAGCGAAAAAAACAGAGAGATAGGATTTTCAACCTGGATTTTCAGAACAACGAAAACTCGTGATTAACGATATATCGCGAAACTGAATCACGACATTTCGTGCTCTGGCCCGGTTGTTGCTCCTCCTGATCAGTGGCAGCGGATGCCCTGCCCCCGAAGATTGGCGATGATCGAGAGGACACCCTTCATGGAAAGTACAGCCAGCCAGCAGCCGCCCCCCTTGAGCCCGGTTCAGCATCAGGCCAGCTGGATTGACTACCTGCCCGATCCGGCCATGGTGATCGACCCGTTCCGGGACCATGTGCTGTCTGCCAACATCCGCCTGGCAAGGCTGCTTGGCACCAGTCGTGCCCAGATACTGGCCCGCTCTGTGTCCACCTTTTTTGGTAGCCAGTTACCCCAGCTGATTACCTTTACAGAAGAGGCCATGATCAATGGCCAGTGCTGGAGCCGGGATTTCACCATAGAGGGCCCCCGGGGTCGTCTTATTGCCCTGGAACTGTCCATGGCCCGCATGGATACAGACCCAGGCGCCAGCCACCTGCTGGTTTACCTGCGGAATCTGGACCAGCTTCAGGAGCAACGGGAAAAGCATGAAATCAACACCTACCACCAGGGTGGGCTACTTCACTGGCGGCGCATTGAAACCCTGTTCCGGGATATCGAGCGGGAAAACCACCTGATACTGGAGGCTGTGGGTGAAGGCATCTATGGGGTAGATGCGGAGGGCCGCACCACCTTTATTAACAGCGCCGGGGAGCGGCTGCTGGGGTTTGAGCGGGATGAACTGCTGGGCCGGGTTGTTCACCAGGTGGTGCACCACACCCATGCCGATGGCAGGCCCCATAAATTAGAAGAATGTCCCATTTACCGGGCGTTCAAAGACGGCGCCGTACACCGGGTCAGCGACGACTGTTTCTGGCGCAAAGATGGCAGTCAGTTACCCGTGGAATACACCAGCACGCCGATTATGGACAACGGCCAGCTCATCGGTGCCGTGGTGGTATTCCGGGATGTGAGCGAGCGCAAGCAGGCGGAACGGGAACTGACAACGGCACTGACCCAGGTAGAAGCCCTTAAACAAAAGCTTGAAATGGAAAACGCCTACCTGCAGGAAGAACTCAGTGCGGAACACCGGGACCATGAGATTGTCGGTCGCAGTGACGTGATCAAATCCCTGATCCGGCGCATTGACCTGGTGGCCCCCACCGACGCCAATGTGCTGATCAGCGGCGAATCCGGCACCGGTAAAGAGCTGATTGCCCGGGCCATTCAAACCGCCAGCCAGCGGCGGGAACGCCCCCTTATCCGGGTTAACTGCGCTGCAATTCCTGCTGATCTGTTTGAGAGTGAGTTTTTCGGCCACATTCGCGGCGCCTTTACCGGTGCGGTGAATGACCGGGTGGGCCGGTTTGAACTGGCAGATGGAGGCACACTGTTTCTGGATGAAGTGGGTGAAATCCCCATGGAGCTGCAGGGCAAGCTGCTGCGGGTGCTCCAGGACCAGCAGTTTGAACGGGTTGGGGACACCCGCACCCGCAAAGTGGATGTGCGGGTAATCGCTGCCACCAACCGCAACCTGAAAGCCGAGGCGGACGCCGGCCGCTTCCGCAAAGACCTGTATTTTCGCCTGAATGTTTTCCCCATCGAGTCCATGCCCCTGCGGGAGCGCCCGGAAGACATTCCCCTTTTGGCCCAGTTATTCCTTGAGCATGCCTGCCGCAAGTTCAACCGCCATGGCCTGAGCCTGACCCTGGCGGATGTGGATGCCCTGCAGTCCTACCACTGGCCCGGCAACATCCGGGAGCTGGAAAATGTGATTGAGCGACAGGTTATCGTGGCCACCGGTAAGCGCCTGCGGTTTGACCTGCCCCAGACAGCGGAGACTGTGGAAGCCATGCCAGAGCAGCCGTTGCGACAGGGCGTTACCGGGCAACCCCTGACGGAGCAGGAAAAACGCCAACAGGACCGGGATAACCTCATCTGCGCCCTGCGCCAGACCCGGGGCAAGGTCTCTGGCCCTGGGGGTGCGGCAGAGTTACTGGGGCTTAAACCCACCACACTGGCCTCCAGAATCCGCAAATACCGCATAGACCCGGCCAGTTTTCGCTGAACCCATACATCCCCAGAGTGGTTCTTTAACCCGGGATGCTGAAGGTTTCTGATCAAATAACGAGCGCAGCAATGTAAAGGCTTGTGAATTATCACCAGGGGCAGCTCATGCCTACTGAAGGCGCCGAAGGGATTGACTATACTGGCCCATTACATTGCGTTAATGGTCCCGTTGATGCATTGTCATCGACACTTCCTGACCACGCCCACCCCCGGAACGGTAACATCAACATGGGAATAACCCACTCGCAAGGGATAGCAGGCCTTGTCCCCGCCTCGCCTAAACGCTGCTTCGCTACTGCCCTGTTACTTGCTCTGGTCCTTACTGGTTGTGCCAGTTCCGGGGCTGATAAACCGGTGTGTCTGGGCACCTCCGTTACCGCCGGTGATATGGAAGCCCTCTATGCAGCATTACCGGATGACGCTGACCGAACCCTGCCCTGCCACCAATATAACCGGGTGGTTTACCAGAGGGTCTATGTGGACGTAAACGGTAACCGCAAGCCACTTGAATCTGTGGAGTTCGTTGCCACGCAACCGCGCAATCCCGTGAATCTTCCCGCCATCAATCAGGGTGAACCCGCACTGTTTGAGACACCGGACCGAATCGTGATCGACCTTCAGGCCTCAGAGGAGAAATAGTTGTGACAAGGAAAGCCACAGGGGTTTTGCTGTTTCTTGTGATTCTGCAGGTTGTGTTTGTTGCTCTGGAGCTTTCCAATCATGCTGAGCTGCTTCGCGCATCAGGGGAAATTGCCGGTTCCTCACTGGATTTTGAGGGGCTCGATACCCTGTCCATGGTGTTGCCGGCGATTGGTGTGCAGATACTGCTAACCGCCTTGTTTTTTACCTGGGGCTCCTCCAGCCTGACCATTGTCCATCGCGCTCTGATTGTGCTGGTAACGACCATCCTGGTTGTTCCAGGGGTGATCTATGCCCAGCAGCAGTTTTTCCAGGAAACTGTGATCGCTTCATCCACTGCTGATCAGCGGGCCAGGGCCAGGGAACTGCTTGATCTTAAGGAAGGCTTGCGGGAAGGCCTGATTGCTTTTGATGATAAAGAAGGGATTTCCGTTGAACGCCCTGAGCATCTGGCGTTTCTGGCGGTAATGGGACCACTGGCCTATAACACCGATGATTTTTTTCAGCGTATGGAGACCGGGGGCTACCGGGAAGAACTGATACGCAGCGGTATTACCCGGCGCTTCGAGAGCCAGTTTGCGAGGAACTACTCCCAATACGACACCAACAGAAAACTGGTGCGGGAGGCCTACCAGCATTACCTTCGTGCCGAAGATCAACTGCAAAGCCGGCAAGCCAACGCCCGGTCTCAGGCCCAGCAGATCTGGAATGATGTTAACGGGCAGTTGTCTGGTATCTGGCATGAATACCAGGTGCATGACCGGGCCTATAAACTGGAAGCTGCCAGCATCGCCGCCAAGTTACATCAAGTGATAGAAACCCGCATGGCCCCGGTTAATCGCTGTTATGAGCGTCATTCAGACAATGCCCATGCACGCTGTCAGGGGGAGCGCCACCATCTGCTAAACGGAATTAATCAACTGGTGCATGGGGAGCCCGGGTTGGGCAATTTTTGCCAGGAAGTCGAACGGGGTTTCTGGCAACGGGTTACCGAGGGCATCATGACCATGGGCCTTTCCGAACTTGCCAACGCCGAGGGAAACGCACGGTGTCCAGGGGATAAAGACTTCCTGGAGGCCCGAGTCCTGGAGCTGAATGAAGACCTGTTTGTGCAGCGGCATTTTGGCCACCCACCGGGCCTGACATCACAAAGCCGTTTTGAATACTCCAGAGCAACCACGGCCTGGATGCGCAGCCAGTTTCAGTCCCACGGCATTCAGATACCCTCTTCCTGGAACCGGGAATACGCGTTGTATATGCGTCTGGCGGAGTCAGAACTGAGGGAAAAGGCGGCGAATGACTGGCCCCGCATTCTTGCCAATGAGATGAATGTGAACATCAATCTGGAGCGGGGGCTGAACTTCACGCAGTTTGTGGCACACCCCAATATCCAACGGGCCCTCAAGGCGTCATTAGGGGAGCTGGCCGTTAACCGCAGTTTCTCTACTGAGTGGTCAGAAGCCCAATTCAAACAATTTATTGTTGATCCCACCATTGAGCAGCGGATTCAGTATCAACTCACAAATCAGGCACAGCATTCAGCAATGCTGGGGCAGACCGGTGACAATGCTGAACAGGGCCGGGCCTTTGTTGAAGCACTGCTGATTCCTCCCGCCGCTCTGGTCATTTCCCTGATCATGCTCATTCTGGTCACACTGACACTGATCAACACCACCCTGAAACTGATTATTCCCGCCTCAGCCAGTCCATGGACGGTTGTGGGGATTCAGCTGGGGGTGAGTGTGATTACCATTGTGTTCGCGATTCTGGGTCCCTTTGTTTTCGTGGACTACGACATGAGTGCAATCCCGGGTCTTGCGTATTTCCACAACCATGCCGAGGAGGTACTGCCACAGGGTGTTTTCTTTGCCCTTGAGTGGTTCCTGCGGGTTGAAAGCGTAGTTAATCCCATCAGTGAAACCTTGCTGGAATGGCGTCTGGAGTTGTTCAAATGAAAAAACCCACTAGTGATCAGGTTTCATGGCGTATCACCACACGAGGTGCCGTCGGCCTCTGTGTAATGACCCTGTTGCCGGTGATGTTGCTCGGCCTGGTAACTGAGACCGCCCACTCACAGGCAGCAAGAGCCACTGCCTCATCCGCCTTTGAGGTTATCCGGCGCCTGGCACGCCAGCCCGAAATCCGGGATCAGGGGGCGGAGCTGATAGCAAAAGTCGGGGGTGAAATCGTCTTGCGCCAAGGGGGTGGGCAGGAACGCAGTTACTCCAGCGCTGACCAGGCCATGGCCACCATGTCTGCCATGGCCAGTGGCCAACAACGGTCCCAGGCCCGGCCCACCAATCAGGCCATCGAGTTTATTGTAGAACCGCAAAACGCGACCGTAACTATGGTCAACTCTGAGCATCGCTATACCCCGGGTAAAACCTACCCTCCCGGTCAGTACGAATTTATTGTCAGCCACGAGGGTTACAGGAGTGAGCGACGGGAACTGTTCCATGACCAGTCAGGTTCAACCCGACCGGTTATGATGCTGGTGCGTGATGCCCCCATTGAATGCCATCAGCTGACAGATGTGACCAGCCAACGCTCTTTGGGCAATTCCCGTTAC
The DNA here is from genome assembly GCA_007692645.1 of Halomonadaceae bacterium. Classification (GTDB taxonomy): domain Bacteria; phylum Pseudomonadota; class Gammaproteobacteria; order Pseudomonadales; family Oleiphilaceae; genus REBR01. Next base: position 13,499 of record REBR01000144.1, read on the forward strand.
GAATCCTCCTATGCGGTGGGGCCGGTCTCGGATGCTTTCCTGCTGGACTATCTGCTGGCTGATCTGGAGAAACAGGGTTTTGTCCCCATAGAGGCGCAAATGAATGACCGGCGCATGCGGGTCAAGGTGGGTCGTGATCTGCGGGGTAATCTGAATCCTGACAATTACCGGGAGAGTGACCTGGATGTGTTTTACACCTTCACGGTCAACCCTTACCACGGCCAGCATATGCGAGAAATCACCGTCGAGCTGGAGCTGCCACGGTTCGGCTATCTGTGGCGAGCCGGGCGGCTGCCCAGCGCCATCTGCAGCGCCTTAAGCGCGAGTTAGAAAAACCGTGCTACGGTCAAGGTAGCCCCGTGGAACTGGAGATTGGCGGACTCCCCTTCTTCATCATCGGGGCGTGCATAGGTGTGAGAGGCTTCAAGCTTGAAAGTGATACTCTCGGTTAACCAGAACTGCAGACCGAGGCCTGCCTGAGCTGCAGGGGCGACTTCTTCATAATCCGCCTCTTCATCATCAATGAACAAAAACCCGCCACCCAACCGGCCGTAAAGCTCAACAGAACGGCTCAGGTGAAGGTGGTACAGGGTTGAAAAAATAATGCTGTCGATACCCCGCTCAGCATCATCATTAACTGGTTCACTGGGGTCCAAAGCAGTCAGGCGGGCTAAATTCAGCTCCACTGAAAAGAACGGTGACAGGCGAAAGCCAACACCCAAGCCAAAAATACCCCCCTCCTGATCCGTTTCCGCCAAGGCGTCATCGCCAATATACTGGATCCCCCCGGCGGTGAGTTGCCCATAATGGCCACCACCCCGGTAAACCTCTGACAAGCCAAAAGCAGAGGCCCCGGGAGCCATCAACAACGCCCCCAAACCCAATAAAATAGAAACCGACGACGCCCTGGCAAAACCAATCATTGATGCACTCCTGTACACATTAACCAGACAGCCAACACTGACACTAAAAGCGTTAAAATCCGGTAAGGTTGCACAGTATTACACATCCGCTCTTTATGAGCGTTTTGGCTGCGTAAAACGCTGTTAATTTTCAGGCACCGACACCGCCTAAACCCCAGCCACCTGTCGCCATAGGGATGGGGTTACCGGCATGGCATTATTGGGTAAGGCACTACTTAGCGGTGGAATTCACCCGAGCGTTCTGGCTGATAGACAACTTCCTCAATGCGCAGATTCAGAAGACCGCCACCTGGCTTAGGCCATTGAATCTGATCACCTTGGGACAGGCCCAGCAAAGCGCTACCCACCGGCGCAAGAATGGAAATCTTGCTACCACTGGCATCCATATCTTTCGGGTAAACCAGGGTCAACTCAAACTCCTCGTCTGACGCCTCTACCCGAAACCGGACTGTGGAGTTCATGGACACCACAGTGGATGGGACGTCTTTCGGCTCAACGATATTTGCCCTCGCCAGCTCAGCTTCCAGTTCAGCTTTGCCGGGAAAGGCGCTATCGGATAAAGCGCTCAACAACGCGTCAAGTCTATCTGCATCAAGGGATGAGATTACGACTTCAGGTCTGGTTTTCATGTTCCCTCATTTTGCTATGTTGCTCGTTTAATTTGGGCGAGTGTGGGGGGCTCCGGCTTTTTCGGATCCCTGCCTGTTTCCTCGTGCATCGAAAGCTCAGTATACATAAGGGCATACTGGGCGTCGCCTGGTGTTCATTGTTCAGCCCGCTCTGTTGTTATGGGCAATTCAACCTCCCTGTGTCAGGGGATTCCTGAGTTAATTGACCGCATCCTCCAGCTGAATTCGAGCGGTTGCCCGGCCCCGGTGACGAAAACTGTTGCAGTGTATTAGCCAGGGTTCACTCAAGCCCAGCAACGGGATAGAGTTTCTCTTTGTGATTAAATCCGCCTTCCTTTTGGAGTAGGCCATCATGTCGTTGCTTATTTGGTTAGGCATTCTATTTTGTCTGTCCCAGTCCGCCATTTTGTCTGGCATGAATCTTGGCCTGTTTTCCCTGGGCAAGCTGGAACTGGAGGTGGAATCAAAAAAAGGTAACCCTCAGGCACGGCGAGTTCTGCATCTGCGGGAGAATGCCAACTTTGCACTGGTAACCATTCTCTGGGGCAATGTGAGCGTGAATGTGCTTCTTGCCCTGTTATCCGGCTCCGTGATGACCGGTGTGGCAGCCTTTCTTTTTTCCACCGTTGTGATCACGGTCTTCGCAGAAATCCTGCCCCAGTCCTACTTTACCCGCCATGCATTGCGTATGGCGTCCCTGCTCTACCCGGTGTTGCGGGCCTATCAGATCATTCTCTACCCGGTAGCCCGCCCTACAGCCTGGTTACTCGACCGCTGGCTCGGCGGCGAGCAGATCCGTTACTTTCGGGAAAAGGACCTGCGCCAGGTGATCCTGCTGCATATGGAAGCCAGTGAGAGTGAGATCGCCCGGGTAGAGGGCCAGGGTGCACTGAATTTTCTTGAAATCGACGATGTACCCCTGGGGCTGGAAGGCGAGCCGGTTGACCCCCAGAGCATCCTTGAACTGCCTTTCGAGAATGGGCGACCAGTGTTCCCCCCCATCACAGCCCGGGCTGATGACCACTTTCTTCGTGCCATCCACCAGTCCGGCAAAAGCTGGGTGGTCATCGCCGATCCTGATGGCGAGCCCAGGCTGGTGCTGCGGGCAGATGATTTTCTGCGCTCAGCCCTGTTCACACCAGAGCACTTCAACCCTTACCAATACTGCCACCGCCCAATCCTGGTGAGAGAGTCGAAAAGGCAGCTGGGGGACCTGATTCAGCGCCTGCAGATGTCACCAAGCCAGGTGGGTGAAGACATTATTGATGAAGACATTATTCTGTTATGGACTGACCAGCCCCGGGTGGTCACCGGTTCCGACATCCTGGGTCGCCTGCTGCGGGGCATCGCCCGGCCCGCAAAAACAGTGGTCAGGGATTAACGTTGCCTGCCCTCCCAACACGAGGTTGGCCGCGGCCAGGCCCTGGCCAGCCTGTGTGGATTTTAATGGGGACAGACCCCGCTTTACCGGAACGGGATACTGCCGGGTCTGTCCCCATTAAAACCACGATGAACACCGACCTGATGAACCGGATTTTCCGGCGACCGGCGACTACCATTCACAACCAGACCAGCTCTTTTTTTCTGGATCTCGCCCAGTGTGCAGTGGACAAAACCTTTAAAACCGACCCCAACCTCAACCAGCGTCAGACCATGACCACCCCAAGTCTGAAGGCTGCCATGGCGATTCTGGACTCCCTCCACGACCGGCATGTGGAGCGGGTCATTGTGATCGCCCATTCCCAGGGCACCATCATCGCCGCCAATGTGGTACGTGCCATTCATGAGGCCGTGCATACCCTCAATTATCTCCGGCGCCCACCCACTGCTGAAGAGACCGCTCAGATGGATGACCTGACCCAGGAGGCAGCCACCAACCTGAGCTGGTCAGATACCGGCCCTTATGATGAAGAACTGCTGAAGCAAAAACTCATTGCCATGCTGCAGAAACTGGAGATTTACCTGTTTGCCAACTGCGCTGACCGGATGACCTATCCCATTGTGGCCAGAAACGAAAACAATGAAGAGGTGGGCCTCCCCTATATGGAGAGCTTTGCCAATGAGAATGACCTGGTAGCGCGCCTGGGTATTCTCTCACCCCTGCGGGAACCTGCCAGCGCTGATCCGGATGCTGAACCGATGATTGAACTGGATGGCCCGGCTTTTGTGCAGAGGGGGCGCAATTCCTGGGGGCATCTGCTGAACGAGCACTATCTTTTCCCCATGGAGCGATTTCTGAAATCGCCCCATAATACACAAAACCCCTTCGTACCCTTGAAAGCCGATCAGCCTGCCTACCCCAGACTGTATGGCTATTTTTATGGCCACCGCCCCATTCCGTACTTTTCCGGGGCACGGCAGGAGCGACGGGAAAAAGGCCGGTTGCAGCGACAAAGAACCCGGGAACCTGCCAGGGGGCAGGCCACGTAACCTGCCAGAACCTGCCGGGTGGTAGTGGGTTGATTCTCACCGGGTTAACCCTGTTCTTTTTTGGCCACCGTGTGTTTTCCGGTGTCAAGCCGTGCCGGGCGTCAGATTCTTTTACAAATAAGTGATGCACCTCACTGGCCTTGGGGAAAAAAGCCCTGGAAATATAGATAAGTTCCTATATTTAAGCTTGTTCCGCTTAGCTGGAGCAGTGCTTGCTTGATACCGCACCGGTTTTTACCTTCACACGCTAAGGAAAATGGACGTCCATAACAGGGCGGTCATCACAGAGCACAGTGACTGTAAACGGAAGAAGTATTCACACTCAGGGAAACAGGGAGCAACACCATGAAAAAACACAGCCTACTCTCCGCCACATTACTGAGTTGCCTGCTGACAGCACCAATGGCACAGGCCCATATCGTCGGTCTGGGTTACACCTTTATTGATGATGAAATTCGGTTTGATGCCCTGCACTGGCATAATAATCACAACCCCGCAGGCTTTCTCAATGTAAATGGCGTTAACCACGCCTTTACCTCCGCCACCTTTGATACCGACTACATGACCAACCTGGACGGTGCGCTGGTCAACTCAGACTATTCCGTCTATGACGAAGCCACCGGTACCTTGACCGCCATCGGCACCCCTTCACCTCTTTGGGCCGGCGATAGCGACGGACTCGTCAATGACTGGCTATCAGTGACCATCACCAACCCCGGCACAGAAACCATCAGCCTGAGCACTGTCTACGGCCCCGGTGGTCTGACTGCCTGGACCCTGGATGACCAGATCGTTCAACTGGATATCCAGCAGCCGGATGAACCTGCCCCGGTTGCCTCGGTACCGGAACCCTCCACCCTGCTTCTGCTGGGTGCCGGTCTGATGGGGCTGGCCAGCCGTCGCAAGGCCAGTTGCACCCCTCCTTTGCCTGCCTAAACTGGGTGCCGCAGTGGTCACCATCCCCGACCACTGCGGTCATGGACACCCCCATACCCTCACCCCTGTTTCATGGGGTCTGCTCTCAATATGGCCCCTCCACGGACGCCGATAACAGGGCTTCTTTCCGTGGGCTGCAATCAACAACCGGGGAGAATGATAAAGAGCACCAGAAAGGGCCGGCAGCGCATCAGGACAAGGGCAAAGCAGATAAGTAATTCAAACTGCCTCAACTGGCTCAACTGGCTCAACCGGAATGCATCTGGCGGCCAGCAACCCCACTTCATAAAGCAGCCACACCGGCAACGCGAGCAGGGTCTGGGAGATAATATCTGGGGGTGTGAGCACCATGCCAACAGCGAAAGCCCCGACGATCACGTAAGAGCGTTGCCCCGCTAAAAATTCCGTGCTGGTGATGCCGCTGCGTACGAGAACAAAGGTGAACACCGGCACCTGAAAAGCCACCGCAAACACGGGTAGCATCATTAACACGAAATCCAGAAACGCGCTAATATCCGTCATGGGCAGCACCCCTGCAGGGGTTGCACCCAATAAAAAGGAAAACACCAACGGCAGTACCAGAAAGCCCGCAAACGCCGCACCCAGATAAAACAACACCACACTGCATGCCAGCAGCGGCCAACTCCAGCGGCGTTCGTGACGGTAAAGCCCGGGGGCCACAAAGGCCCAGGCCTGGTAGAGCAAATAAGGCGCGACCACGAAAAATGCGGCCACCAGGGCCACTTTCATGGGGATAACAAATGGGCTCGCCACATGAATGGCGATCATGCTGCTGCCTTCCGGTAGCGCCGCCCGTAAAGGAGCAGACAGCCACAGGAACAGCCGATTGGCAAAAGGATACAGGGCTGCGAACACTAACAACAACACCAGTAGCGCCCGCAGCAAACGATTGCGCAACTCCCGGATATGCTCTTTCAGTGAAAGGGTGCCGCTATTTTCAGCGCTCATCCTGGAGTCCTACTTGTGCCTTTAAATCGGCCATCGGCTGACGCCGCCTGACGTTGCTGGAACGCAGATACTCCCCCACTGCTTTGATCTCCTCCACCTCCTCTGTGGGAAGCTCCCGCTCAATTTCCCGGCTGACATCCGCCAGGGCTGCCTTGGCCTTGCCCACCATAAGCCCCGCCATACGCACCAGGCGGGGCAGGCGCTCGGGGCCAACCACCAGCAAGGCTACTACCAGCACAATCACCAGCTCTGCAAAGCCCAGGTCAAACACACTCACACCTCCTGAGTCGTGTTACGGGCAGCTGTTTGCGGTGCCACCGGGGCGGAGGATACTTCCTGCCCATCCAGTTTTTGCAATTCCTCCCTGGCCTCTTCACCTTCCTTTACCGCTTTGCGGAAACCACTGAGTGCACCACCAAGATCACTTCCAACACTGCGCAGCCGTTTAGTGCCGAATAGCAGCATAACGATGACCAGCAAAATTAATAGGGAACCAACACTGACTCCACCAATACCCATAATCCGTACTCCAGAATAAGAGAGGTTGGGTGCGGCTTTATTAAATGCCACACCCGACGAACAAAGAGCTAGACGGCTTTAGCAGGATTAACTGCCGATTACGCCGCCATCGTCTTTCCAGATAACCACCGTTGCTGAGCGTGGTGGTTTATTAAGGGGGTCATGATCCGGCCAGGTGCCATTCAGTTCACCCCCAGCCCACTCCTCTGCAGTGGTAGTTGCCCCGGGGTGCTGCACGTTAATGAACATGGTGCGCTGATCAGGTGTGGTGATCACACCGGTGATTTCCTGCCCGAGGGGACCCGTCAGGAAACGGCGAATCTCACCGGTACCGGTATTGGCCGCCAACATGGCGTTGTTCCCCATCATGGCGTAGGTGGGATTGGTGTTCATGACACCTTCACTCATATCCATCTGTATCCACATGCGGCTGGCGGGATCAATCCAAAGCCCGTCGGGGGAACTGAAGATATTGTCATCCGTGAGGGGGATTTGCTCATCACCCACCAGCACAAAGCCCCGTTGTGACTCAACACCGGATTGGCCGCTATCACCGCCGAGTACGAAGATGTCCCAGGCAAAGCTTGTTGCTGTCGGGTCACCGCCATCTTCCGCCCAGCGGATAATGTGACCGTGGCGGTTCTGTGGCCGGGGATTGGCCTCATCCACACCAGGGCGATTGTTATTGTCGCGATTGCTGTTGTTGGTGAGCGTGAAATAGACATCCCCATTGGCCGGGTCTATGGCACCCCATTCCGGGCGGTCCATGGGGGTGGCGCCGACAAAATCCGCTGCCGTGCGGGTGTTGACCAGCACATCCGCCTGGTTGGCGAAATCGTTCTCTGGGATCAGGCCGTTTTTGCCAAAAGTGAGTTCAAGCCACTCACCTGTGCCGTCATCATTGAACTTGGCAACGTACAGGGTACCTTCGTCAAGCAGGCGGCCATCAGCAGTACTCTTGAAGTAGTTATTCTTGCTGACGAATTTATAGATATATTCAAACTGGGCATCATCACCGGAATACCCCACCAGCGGCTTGCCTTCCTCTGCAGTATGAAATACCACCCCTTCATGGGCAAAGCGGCCCAGGGCGGTGCGCTTTTGGGGCTTGCTGTCAGGGTTGAACGGATCAATCTCTACTACCCAGCCGAAGCAGTGGGCTTCGTTGCGATAGTCCTGAGTGGCATCCGCTTCAGTGGCAGTCACGTTAAAACGCACGTACTCATCGGCTCCGTTATCTGCCAGTTCCCATGCGTAACGGCCAGTGCCGCTGGAACGCACACCGTAACGGCTCTGCTCCCGGGGACGTGCGCCCTTATTGATAAAGTAACCGGCCCAGTTTTCCTCAGCGGCCAGATAGGTTCCCCAGGGTGTTACACCGTGGGCGCAGTTGTTGATAGTGCCCCGGGTCGCGCTTCCCTCTGGGCTGTACTTGGTGACAACATGGCTGGAGCCACGCACCGGCCCGGCAATCTCCATGGGCGTCAGTGCCGTAACGCGGCGGTTACGGGCATCCGCACGAACGCTCCATTGGTTGTCCAGGCCTTTGTTAATGCGTGCGATGGTAACGCCGTGGCCGTTCATTTCCTTAAGCACTTCGTCAGCGGCCCGTGTCCCGTCCCCCTTCACGGGCACACCGCCACGGTTCAGGCTCTGCCCCTGAGCGCTGGCATGCATAAACCGCGGCTCAACATATTCATGGTTCATCACCAGCAGACCATCGGTGGAGCTACCCTCGTAGGGATCATCCCCTTCGATGGGGTAGAAATGCATCCCGTCGTGGTGCATCCCCACCTGCATACCCTGATCGGCACCGGAATTATTCAGCAGAAACATGGGATAGGAGCCGGTAATAGGCTCGCCCCAGGGCATCAGCACCTGGTAGCTATAACCCTCTGGCACCACAACCCTGTCTGCTTCGCTAACGGGAACCCCCTGGAAGCCAAGCAAAGGACCCACTTCGCTACCCCCTGTGGTGTCACCGTTACTGCCGGAAGGGGATCTATCACTGCTGTCGCTGCTGCTGAGACAACCGGTTAAGCCAACGCCGAAAAGCCCCCCTGCCGCCAGACCAAGGCTGCCTTTCAGCACACCGCGCCGGCCAAGACGAGCTTGCAACACATCAGCAAATGGCTGATTCCCTGAGAGGTTACACAGCGCCTCATCACCCTCACCATTATCGACGACAACCAGCCCGTTACGCGTATTTTCTGTCATTACTCTGCTCCTTGGTTGATGACTTCTGAAGCTAAAAAATAGCTGCTGAAGATGTCGAAACCGTGGCAGACAAACGTCAGTTTTTAGCGATTTAAATGACAGAAAACTGGCAGACTTATGAAGGGGAAATGTCTGTTTCTTTACAGCATTCGGAGAGAGTGAGTGACTTGTTACTTACTTTATTGATAATCAAAGCCTTGGCCCCCGTTGGTCCCAGGGGACAGAGCAGTTGTAATGGGCTTAAAGGGGCACACACCTGGTTTTATTTAA
>REBR01000086.1 GCA_007692645.1 Halomonadaceae bacterium
GACCGTTGCCGCCAAAGGCGGTCATCCAGAGGATAGTAATCACTGTCGGAATAACCAGCACCGCCAACAGGAATTCCCGCACGGTACGGCCACGGGATACCCGGGCGATAAACATGCCCACAAAGGGGGACCAGGAAATCCACCAGGCCCAATAGAACACGGTCCAGGCATGCATCCAGTCTTCATCAGAGCGGCCCACGGGGTTACTCAGGGGAATGATGTTCGCGAAATAACCCGTAGTGGTACTGACCAGACCCGTGAAAAAGCCCATGGTGGCGCCAAAAACAATCACGAACAGCAACAGAATTGCGGCAAGAATCATATTGAAGTTACTCAATACTTTCACCCCACCATCGAGACCCCGCATAACGGATACCAGCGCTAGCGCCGTGACACCCACAATAATAGCTATCTGGGTATTGAGGCCGGCACCGATGCCGAACAGGTGATCCATGCCGGAAGCCGCCTGCTGGGCACCCAAGCCCAGTGAAGTAGCCAGACCGAACAGGGTTGCCACTACCGCCACGGTATCAATGATATGTCCTGGCCATCCCCAGACCCGCTCACCCAGCAGCGGGTAAAACGCTGAACGGATGGTCAGGGGCATGCCCTTGTTGAAGGAGAAAAACGCCAGTGACAGGGCAACCACACCATAGATGGCCCAGGGGTGCAGACCCCAGTGGAACATGGTGGCGCTCATGGCCATGGCTCTGGCTTCACGAGTGCCCTCTTCCACCCCCATGGGGGTTCCGAACCAGTCGGTAAAGTAACCCACCGGTTCTGCCACTGCCCAGAACATCAGACCGATACCCATGCCCGCAGCGAACAACATGGCAAACCAGGAATGCCGCTTGAAATCCGGTTTGGCATCTTGTCCCCCAAGGCGAATCTTGCCCAAAGGCGAGACCAGCAGGGCCAGACAGAACAACACAAAGATATTGGCGCCAGTCATGAACAGCCAGTCAAAGGTCGCAAGAATCTGATTTTTGGCGCCATCCAACAGAGCATTGGCGGTTTCCGGCACGATCAGGGTGCCCACAACAAAGACAAGAATTATTAACGCACTGATAAAAAAGACGGGATTATGCAAGTCAAGCCCGAACGGGTTGACGTTATCCTGGCCAGGTTCAAAGTCCGTCTGGTACTCGTCTTCTACACCTTTTTCACTCACTGGGTTTCCCCTCTGGTTGGAGTCACAAACTGCACGTAATCAACACAGCTCTGACTGACTCTGTGGTCAGACAGACGAGCGTGATACGCCAAGGTTACGCTTCGGTAACTGTAACAGTCTGGAGCTTCAGCCTTAAAAAGCAAGCCATTACCCGGATCAGTTGCTACTGGGGGCACCGGCAAAAGACTCCCTGAAACCCACGGGAATCGGTACTACCTGTTTGTTTTCGTAGTCAAAAAACACAAAGCCGTATTTGGCCAGAGCTACCGGCTGACCGCTGGCGGCCTTACTCACCCGGAAAACGAAATCCCCCCCGTAACGGTTAAAATCCATCATTCCCACCTCAAATTTCAACACTTCCGGGAAGAATGACTCAGACTGATACATGGTGGCCAGGTCAGTGACAATAATGCCGGTGCCATCCCGGCGGGTTTCAGCAATACCCACACTCACCAGGAACTGGGCACGGGCTTCAGACAGCATGGAGATCAGGGCATCATTGCCAAGGTGGTTGCCACCGTTGATGTCGGTAATACGCACCGGCAATTCGGTACTGAACTGGAATGCGGCGTCAGGGAAATCAAGCTTCAGGCGTGCCATAGGTCTCTCAGGAGCAATACATGGGGGCGTGAGTATAGCAGACCTGGTGAGGGCTGGCCCTGCCTCCCCGGTGAGTGATACCTCAGGTTAGTTGCAGCGCCACCCGCAGATAACGGCACAGCTGCTCCCCCTCCTGCTGGCTGCGCAGATCCCGCATTAACAATACCTGCTTGCCCTGGGCCAGCAGTCGCAAACGGTAGCGGGGTTCGCCGCCACTAAAAAGAGGCGGCAATAACCGCGGTGCCAGCTGCAACTGCGCCATTTCAGTCAGGGGGGCGTTACGGGCATAAATACCCCGGCCAAACCACTGGCGAATAACCATGACATGGCCGGGGCGCAGCAGTACCTGGCCATTACGCCCCGCCAGCCAGAGCGCCCACAGCAGCACAGGTGCTGCCAGCCACAGGCTGGTAAAAAGCCACCACACCCCGGCCCCTGCCAGGGCCCAGGCTGCGGCTGCTCCCCGGGGAGGGGGGCCATCCTGCAGGCTAAGCCCGTCATCTGTTTCCACCAGGGCCAGCCTTTGCCACAGGGCCTGGGGCATTTCAGCATCAGGCGCTTCCTTACTGGCGGCCTGCACCTGATAAGCCTCTGGCAGCGGGTGCCCGGCACGGGCTTCCCCGGGGCTGACCCGGGGGCGGAAATGCTGTGGACTGAGAGGCAACGACGCCACCACACCACTTAAGGTCAGCTCCCAGTAGTGGTAGTGCTGCCACACAGTCTCCCTGAGCTCGGGTTTGTTTTCCGTGGGGGCAAGCCCTGCTGGCGGTGAAAACTGAAAATACAGGCGCACTTCCTCCCCCGGAGACTCCGGGTCAATAAAAGCAGGTTGACTACCCTGCCAGCAGACCTGTTTCCGGTGCTCAATCACCTGCCCCCGGTAACGCTCCTGCACGCGAATGCAACGTAGCCGGAAATACAGTTGGCCCTCTCTCAATATCGGGTTATCACTTTGCAGACACCCTGCCACGTCACCCTGCAGTGCCCCGGGATCCGGTGACAGGCTCAGGGTCAGATCCCCCGGCTCAAGGCGGGCATGCTGCCCCTGCTGCCAGCGCCGCCCACAGTAAAGGGCAACCACCAGCAGCGGCACTCCCAGCCAGGGGGCGCCAGCCTCCAGCAGCAGCACGCTCAGCAGCAGCGCACTGGCTCCCGCCAGCAGCCAGCCGCGGTAGCTCTTTGTGGCGGGACCGTGATTTACTGCCATGGTGCACACTCTCCTGAACCGACTGTTAGGCTATCTTTACCAAGGTGTCATTGATTGCAACTGGACTGACCCAGGTTACTCCCCGTATACCCATTATCAGCCATTTTTTTCCGGGGTATTACCCGCATGATCCGCTTCTCCACACGACTTGTTATTACCCTGGTGGTCAGCACTGTATTACTTTCCGGCTGCAGCAGCACCCGCCTGGCCTATAACCAGGCCAGCTGGTGGGCGCCCTGGGCAGCCCGGGATTACCTGCCTCTGGACCGCAGCCAGCGCAGCCTGTTGCGCAGCCAGGTCAATGAGTTACGGGATTGGCACTGTGCCACTGAAATACCCCGCTACAGCGACTGGCTGAGGCAACGCCAGCAGGACCTGGATAGCCAGCGCCCCGGTGAACAACAACTGGAGCTGTGGCTGGAGGACATGCAGAGCGCTTACCGGGCCGTTGCACAACGCCTGGTGATCCCGGCGGCAGACCTTCTGGCAACCCTGGATGATGACCAGGTGCAGCGGCTTAAGGACAATCTGGCAGAGAAAAACCGGGAACTGAAAGAACAATACCGCGAACCCTCATTAACAGATCAGATCAGTGACCGTGAAGAGCGCCTGCTGGAGCGACTGGAACGCTGGTTTGGTGAGCTGAACCGGGACCAGCAGGCCATGGTGGCAGCCTGGAGTGAGCAACGGGGCGAGCAGAACAGCGGTTGGCTGGATAACCGCCAGCGTTGGCAGGACAACCTTTTTGCCAGCCTGGAGCAGCGTAACCAGCAAGGGGCTTTTATGGACCAGATGGAGTCCCTGCTACTCGCCCCCCAGTTGCTGCAAACCCCTGAGTACAGCCAGCAAAGCCAGCAGTCCCGGGCCCAGGGCATTACCCTGGCAGCAGAGCTGCTGGGGGCGGCAGACGAACAACAGATTCATCACTTACAGTCAGAATTGGCCAGCCTGCAGCGGCGCATTGAAGGGCTGGACTGCAGTTAAGGCAGGCATGATGGGCCTGTTGGCAATAGCTGCCAAAGGAGGGGTCGAGAATCCTTTGTAAAGCCGCTATGCTGAAATCAGTTAGTACGGTAACGTAAGGTTATACACCCAGGCCGGAGTAATGACCGGCAGCACCCAAAAGAGGACGCCCACGACACACCCCAAGAATGCACATCGACAGAGCAGATCCCAGAAGCTTAACCTGTGCCAAAAGCGGGAGGTCACCGTGAACAAGTGGATGCAAGACGCGATAACCCTGGCTCATGCCGGAATACTTGGCGAATATGATGTGCCCCCTACCGCCGTGGTATTGGCAGACGGTAATAATGTGCAGCTGGTGCTTGGCGGTCTCAAAGATGAACAGGAAACCGATGGCTGGCAGGATGCCCTCAGGGCCATTCGGGAAGAACTCAATGCGCCAGCCGTGTTGCTGTACTTTTCCGCCTGGACCACCGTGCAGCACGACGGCCAGGACGAATCCCTGGACACCCTGATTGTACAGATCGGCACCCCTGGCAAACTGCATTTCCGCGCCTATGAGCAGATGCGTGATAAGCGGGTTGGCCTGGTCACTGAGCTGCGGGAGCTCACCCATCTGCGGGAAGATACCGACCCGGAAGCTGAAACCCCCATGCAACCCAACCTGGGGGATGTGTTTGCCCCCATCCCGGCGTCATTCCGGGCCTCCACCCTGTACCTGGACCTGATGGACTCAGTCACTGAGAAACTGGACGAAAAGTCCCATTGCGCCGCAGAGATGCGCAGCCAGCTCCATTAATTCATTACCCGGCGCCCTGGCCGGCACACTGAGCCAGGGCAATATCTGAAGCGTATCCTGATACTCCAGTCCTTCGACGGAGTTACCATGGATACGCTTTTTTATGACGGTCAATGCCCCCTGTGCCAGCGGGAAATGCGCACCCTGGAGCGCCTGCGCCGGGATTCACTGCAACTGCAGGATATCCACGCCCTCTCTCCTGACCCACATCGCCCCCCTAATGAAGACCTGCTCTACCTGCTACACCTGCAAACCGGCGCGGGGGACTGGGTGATTGGCCTGCCTGCCAACGTGCGGGCCTGGTCCCATACCCGCTTCGGCTGGCTGTTTCGCCCCTTGCTGTGGCCTGGCCTGCGACAGGTGGCAGAGGCGGTGTATTTCCGCTGGGCCAAACAGCGTTACCGCAAGCGTTACGGCTGCATTCCCTGTGGCCAGCCCCGCAAAGACCATCAGGGGTAAACTGGTATAACATAACAGTAATGCTCCTGTGAGAGACTGATGCCTTCTGCGACTTTCATTTGTTAATGATAATGCTTATCATTGGCCTCTTCTTACTTTCAGGCAGGTCTTCGGATCATGGCAAGCTCAGACTCCACATCGTTGTTCACTCCCCTGCAGGAATTACTGGCCATGGGGGGGCCCGCTATGGGGGTGCTCCTCAGCCTGTCAGTTATTGGCCTGGCAGCGGCGGTATA
>REBR01000253.1 GCA_007692645.1 Halomonadaceae bacterium
ACGTTATCATCCAGTGGAGTCACGTCTTCATCATGGAAAGCAGCATCAATGTGGGCGCGGCCACGAACGTCAAATTCAGGGGCCGCAAAGGCGGTACCCGCGGCGCTGGCACCGATAATGGCGGCCAGGGTGGTTACTTTCCAGTTTGGGGCTTTTTTCATGGGTATTCTCCAGAATTACTCAACAAGGGGATATTTACCGGTCAGCCTTGGTGCTCCGATGAGAGCCACTCTAGAGAGGAAATGTGACAGGAATACGACAATAATGAATTTTATGACAGAAAGGCGTCAGCGCCCCAGGGGCGGGGTGCTGGCAGCTATTATTCAGGGGTTCAACAAATAATCGGTGACTTAAAGCACCGCTTCAGCACACAGCTGAATCGGTATCAGCTGGGGGGTTCCGACGCTGCGGTCAGTTGGTTCCACTGGGACAGAAACTGCCGGTGCTGCTCCAGGGCCTGAGCTACCTCCGCCGTACTGGGGTTGCGGTCGCTTTTTACCAGCAGTATCAGCCCGGTAGCCTTGATCAGAGTATCTGCCGGAGGGTGACACACCACCTGATGGTCAACGTCGATATAAGCCATGGCAGTGCCCAGGTTGGCGCTGATCAGGGCGCTGACCACATGGGCCCATGTCAGCTCACCCACTTCCAGATTAAAACGGTGGGGGTGGTCATGCTCGTAATTAAACAGGTCTTCCAGTACTTTTTCTGAGCCTGGGGCCTGCAGTGCCCGCACCATGATTTCCGGGTAGGTGCGCACCGGGCGGATCACACTCATGGGTTTCAGGGCTTCCAGCCGCCGGCGGTTTTCGTCAGACACACACTCCACCACTGCCCGGCGGGACAATTTGCGTTCTTCCAGCCGGTGCAGTATGTCGAAAGTGAGGCTGTCAGAGTCGCTGTCCCCCTCGTCATTGGCCAGCACCACAATATGCCGTGCCCGGGACACCTGTGCCCGCTCCAGGGATTTCACCTGATTGCCGCTGCCGTGAATCAGGTGTAGGCCAATGTCCTGCATCTCTGGTGGCATACCGTCAGGGTAGCGGTTACACAACAGGGCAACGGGGGTCTGCTGGTAGCTGCTGTCATAACGCAGCTGCTTGATCAGACGCTGGAAGTATTGGGGGGCGGCATGGCGTGGGGCGTTGATAATCAGGATATGGTCTTTCACGTTCAGTCTCCAGAGGCCTTTGAGAATGCGTTCCCTGCGGTAAAAACGGTATTCGATGTAATCACTGATAATCAGTGTGACGGTGCTGATGGCGGCGGTATACATCAGGCCCACGGTGACCAGGCGCCCGCCGGCGGTGGCCGGTGCCAGGTCGCCGTAACCCACGGTGAGCAGGGTGGTAAAGGTCAGCCAGTAGGCATCAAGGGGGCTCAGGCCCTCTAGTGCCATCATCAGCAAGCCGTGCACGGTCAGCAATGACAGCAGCAGCAGAAACAGCTTCCTGATTCGCCGGCGCATCATCCGCCCCGGGGTATGGGGGTGGCCTTCCGGTTTATTCCTGGCTTGACGCTGGGCCGGGGTCAGCATGGGGTCACAGTGCTCTTGCGGGTGTAGGTGACAGAGTGGCTGTGTGGAGGCCAAGTGTCCATAATGGCCGAGTATAAACTTGCCACCCTTGCCCTGCCAGGAGCCAGACCATGACCCAGGATTCCACCCCGCTGCCCAGCGCCATTCACCGTTTGCCGGAAAGTCTGCAGAAAACCAGTACCCAGGCCTGGCGGGACCTGATGGCGGTGGAGGATGAGCGGCTGCAGCAGTGGTGTCCGGGTCGAGAAAATGACCTGTTGCAGGCCATGGCCCGCAGCGATTATCTGCGGGAGCAACTGGTGCGCCACAGCGATGTACTGGCGCCACTGCTGACAGAGGATGTGCTGGAACAGCCCTGGTACCCGGGGCTGCTGGCAGGGGAGTGGGCGGAGCTGGCGGCCACCATCAGGGACGAAGCCCAGCTGATGCGGTTGCTGCGGGATTTCCGCCGTCGTTGCATGTTCCGCCTGTTATGGCGGGACCTGCTGGGCTGGAGCGACCTGCAGGAAACCATGTCGGTGATGACAGAGCTGGCGGAGGTGACTATTGATGGGGCCCTGGACTGGCTCTATGCCGACTGCTGCGCCCAGTGGGGAACCCCCATGGGACGTGCCCCCCACAGGGAACAGTCGGTGCCCCAGAAGCTGGTGGTACTGGGCATGGGCAAGCTGGGGGCCCATGAGCTGAACGTGTCATCGGATATTGATCTGATTTTTGCCTTTCCTGATGGCGGTGAAACCGAAGGGGGCCCCAGGCCCCTGGATAACCAGCAGTTTTTTATTCGCCTGGGTCAGCGCCTGATCCAGGCCCTGGACAAGCCCACCGCCGACGGCTTTGTTTTCCGGGTGGATATGCGCCTGCGGCCCTATGGCCAGAGTGGCGCCCTGGCCCTGAGCTTTGCGGCCCTGGAGGCCTACTACCAGGATCAGGGCCGGGAGTGGGAACGCTACGCCATGGTCAAGGCCCGGGTGGTAGGCGGTGACCGGGAGGCCGGGCAGCAGCTGATGGCCATGCTGCGGCCCTTTGTCTATCGCCGCTATATCGACTTCAGTGCCTTTGAATCCCTGCGGGAAATGAAAGCCATGATCAGCCGGGAGGTGCGCCGTAAAGGCCTGGAGACCAATATCAAGTTGGGGGCCGGGGGCATCCGTGAGGTGGAGTTTGTGGTGCAGGCGTTCCAGCTGATCCGCGGCGGCCGTGACCAGGAGCTGCAGGAGCGCCACTTACTGACGGTGCTCAAGGCCCTGGCGGAGCGGGAGTTATTACCCGCCACCGTAGTGGCTGACCTGTCACTGGCTTATGTGTTTCTGCGCAACCTGGAGCACGCCATTCAGGGGGTGGCAGACAAGCAGACCCAGACCCTGCCGGAAGACCAGGAGGGCCAGGACCGGCTGGCGCTGATTCTGGGCTTCAGCCACTGGCAGGCTCTGTGTGACACCCTGGACCAGCACCGCCAGGCGGTAAGCCGGCATTTTGCCGATATCATCACCACCGATGAGGGGGAGCAGCAACAGGCAGCCCTGGACGATGAGTGGCAGGAACTCTGGCTCGGTGAGCTCACCGGGGAGGCGGCCCTGGAGTGGCTGGCCCAGGCCGGTTATGACGATGGCGAAGATGCCCTTGAACGGATACAGAAGCTGCGGGACAGCCGTGCCCTGCAAAGTCTGCAGAGCAAGGGGCGCCGCCGTTTAGACCAGTTTATGCCGGGATTGCTGGCGGCGCTGGCAGACGTAGAGCAGCCAGCCCAGACCCTGCAGCGGGTGATGGCCCTGGTGGAGTCGGTGCTGCGCCGCAGCGCTTATCTGGTGCTCCTGAATGAAAACCCAGGGGCTCTGGGTGAGCTGGTGAAGCTGTGTAGCGCCAGCCCCTGGATTGCCCAGCAGCTGGCCCAAACGCCGTTGTTGCTGGATGAGCTGCTGAATGCGGAAAGTCTGTATGCACCGCCGGCCAAAGAAGAGCTGGAAGACGAGCTGCGCCAGCAATTGCTGCGGGTGCCTCTGGATGACCTGGAAGAGCAGATGGAGTGCCTGCGCCACTACAAGAAAGCCCATGTGCTACGGGTGGCAGCGGCGGAGTTGCGGGGCACACTGCCCCTGAAAAAAGTCAGTGATTACCTTACCTGGGTGGCGGAGGTGGTGCTGGAGCATGTGGTGAACCTGGCCTGGCACCAGATGAGCGGCCGTTACGGCGAGCCCACCAATGAAGACGGCAGCCCGGTGCCCATGGATTTCGCGGTGATTGGTTACGGAAAATTCGGCGGTATCGAGCTGGGCTATACCTCGGATCTGGACCTGGTGTTTGTTCACGACAGCGATCCGCAGCTGGCCACCAATGGCGAGCGCAGCATCGATAATGCTGTTTTCTACACCCGCCTGGGGCAGCGGATCGTGCATATTCTCAACACGCACACCCCCTCCGGGCAGCTCTATGAAGTGGACATGCGGCTGCGCCCCTCCGGCAATTCCGGCCTGCTGGTGAGCACACTCAAGGCCTTTGAGCATTACCAGCGTAATGATGCCTGGACCTGGGAGCACCAGGCCCTGGCCCGCACCCGCTGGGTGGCCGGCAGCCAGAACACCGGGCGGGGGTTTGAGGCGCTGCGCCGGGAACTGCTGTGCCAGCCCCGGGACAACGAGCCACTGCGCCGGGAAGTGGCCGCCATGCGGGAAAAAATGCGGGCCAGCCTGGCGCCCCAGAATAACAACAGCTTTCACCTGAAACAGGACCCTGGCGGCATCATTGATATCGAGTTCATGGTGCAGTATCTGATATTGGCCCACGGCCATCAGCAGCCCCGGATTACCGATTACTCAGACAACGTTCGCCAGCTGGAAACCCTGGGGGAGATGGGCATTCTGCCCGAGGAGGTGGCCCTGAAACTGCGGGATATCTACATCGCCATGCGTTCTACCATCCACCGTCAGGCCCTGCAGACACGCAATAGTGAAGTGGCGGCTGACCAGTTCAGCCAGGAGCGGGACTACGTGCGGGAAATCTGGCAACAGGTGATGGGGCCAACCGACGCCGCATAGCTTCGTTTTGGCGAGTTATTCCTGCTAGAATTGCCGCCATCAATTTACTACAACCTACTCAAAGGAGTGGCTGGCATGTCAATGGCCGATCGGGATGGGCTCATCTGGATGGACGGCGAAATGGTTCCCTGGCGTGACGCCAAGGTCCATGTGCTGACACACACCCTGCATTACGGCATGGGTGTCTTTGAAGGTGTGCGTGCCTACCAGACAGAGCAGGGGCCGGCCATCTTCCGGCTGCAGGACCACACGGACCGGCTGTTTCAGTCAGCCCAGATCCTGGCCATGAAAATGCCCTTCGATAAAGACACCGTGAACGAGGCCCACCGCCTGGTGGTGGCTGAAAACGGCCTCGACTCCGCCTACATCCGCCCCATGGCGTTTCTGGGTTCCGAGGGCATGGGCCTGCGGGCCGATAACCTCAAGGTGCACCTGATGGTGGCCGCCTGGAGCTGGCCCTCCTACATGGCGCCGGAAGCACGGGAGCAGGGCATCAAGGTTCGCACTTCCTCCTTCACCCGTCACCATGTGAACATCACCATGTGCAAGGCCAAAGCCAACGGCAACTACATCAACTCCATGCTGGCGTTGAATGAAGCCATTGGCAGCGGTTGTGAAGAAGCCCTGATGCTGGACAACGAAGGCTATGTGGCAGAAGGCTCCGGTGAGAATATCTTTATTTACCGTAACGGGATTCTTTATACCCCGGAGCTCACCTCCTGCCTGGACGGCATTACCCGGCGCACCATCTTTGCCTTCGCCAAAGAGCTGGGTGTGGAACTGCGGGAGAAGCGCATCACCCGGGATGAAGTCTACATTGCCGATGAGGCCTTCTTTACCGGTACCGCCGCTGAAGTACTGCCGATCCGGGAGCTCGATGGCCGGGCCATTGGCAGCGGTGCCCGTGGCCCCCTGACCGCCCAGTTCCAGCAGATGTATTTCGATGCCGTGGAAGGGCGCCGGGAACGCAACAGTGAGTGGCTGACCCATACCCGCTAGGGCAGGGTCAAAAAGGGTGTGTAGTGTGGGAAAAGTTCAATCGCGGCCATGGCCGCTCCCACACATTCCCTCCACTCCTTCCAAACTTCTCCACTCCTTACAAACCTCTCCCCTTGTGAAAACACAGCTACTGTGGGAGCGGCTATAGCCGCGATAATCTTCCAGCCTACTGCCAGCCCCCTCTGCAGTCACTCCGGTTTTTTGAGTACCCCCCGAAGCAGACCTTAGTCCGTCAGCATCCGGTATCGGTCCATGTCCTCACTGAACGACTGGTTCAGGTCGTAGATCAACTGACGGATGTCGTCGGAGGCATCCTCATCGGGAATTACGCGGCGATTCACCATGCGCATACCCAGGCGCACAAAGAAATTATCCAGCGCTTCGAAGTGGCCCTCGAACCCGAGCAGGGAAGAACTGCCCTGGGCATCTTCGTCCAACTGGATGGAAGCGGTGATCCCGCGCCCCTGGTTACCGGTGACAGCCACCTCCAGGAATTCCTCGATGATGACTTTCAGGCTGCCGGGAATGAAAAAATCAATCATCCCGGTGGGTATCATGCCCAGGGCACGACCTTCCACGTGAATGTCCGGCATGCGGGTAATCGCTGCGTGAATATCGCCGCCTCCGCTGCGGGAGCGCAACGACAGGTCAGCTTCGAGATTGTTTAAATGGGCGATAACCCCAAGCACGTTGATGCGAACGTCCATAACCGCCGTCAGATTCCCCAGGGCGGCCATGGTGGCTTCCACATCGGCGAGGCTGTTGTTGGTCTTGGCCAGCGGTATTCCTTGATCCAGCACCGCCTCCAGAG
This sequence comes from Halomonadaceae bacterium, assembly GCA_007692645.1. Classification (GTDB taxonomy): domain Bacteria; phylum Pseudomonadota; class Gammaproteobacteria; order Pseudomonadales; family Oleiphilaceae; genus REBR01. The sequence goes on from REBR01000253.1 coordinate 6,380, forward strand.
CGCCACTGAGGCTGTCCGTATCCAGGCGGAACCGGATCAGGCGGCCGTCGCCGGTGTTCAGCTCACCCTCGACCCGAAACAACGAGCCCAGACGTGCGAGGTGACGGGCAAGCCCGGGATAGTCAGAGTCAATCAGGTCCGTATCCAGGGTAAAACCCGCATCAGCGTACTGATACCGGGACCCACGGCCGTTGGGGGTGGTGAGCAGACCGTCAATGCGCCCGAGGTGAGTCAGACTTTTCCAGACGCCGGGAAAGGCCATGGGCCAAGGCGCCAACACCTCTGTTTCATGGTCGCTGAGGTGCGGATGGCGTTCACGCACCTGTTCCTGCCAGTACTCCCGGGGCTCGCCCACAAAGTCCTCGTCCGGTTGGGTCTGGGCACTGACATAGCGTTGAGCAGACTGGGCGATGCCCACCTGCGTCAGTTGGCCGATGGCGAGGCGTGACTCGATACCCAGCAGAAAGCGTTGCTTTCTCACATTCTTCAGGGACAGGGACTGAAACTGGGTGTCGAAATCGCCAATCTCAAGGGGATGGCCTCCGGCGTCATCGGTTCGGACCTCTGCTTTCGGCGCAATCCTGTAACGATTATCAAGGGTGCGGCCGGATACGGTCAGAGAACGTGCTCCCAGAGACTTCTGCTCTGGCAGCAGATCATGCAGCCGCTGAAGATCAAACCGCTCCAGTGAGGCCCAGAAGCTCTCCAGAAATTCATGGGTGTCTTGGTGGACCTCCATATTTCCGATCATGCGCTCACGCAACTGGCGGTATTCATCCAGTTGTTCCAGGGCCCTGTCCCGATCGCCATCACCCGCGAGAGTCATCAACGGGCTCCAGGCCCGGTTCAGGGATTCGTGATTGATGGGGGCACCCGCTGGATCGGCGGATGCCAGGGTTGCCAGTGGCAGTAACGTGCAGGCAAGGGCTGCGCACAAAGAGCGGATCATGGGTTCACCGTTCCAGCCAGCCCATTTAACAGTTCCTGGTATTGCCTGGTAATGACCTGCTGGCTGAAGTGGCTCTGGTAGTGCTGCCAGGCAGTATCGGCAAGGGCCTGGCGCAGCGGTGGTTGATCTATCAACTGGCGAATGGCGCCAGCCAAAGGCTGCACCTGATCCACGGGTGTCAGCAGTCCGGTAATCCCATCCTCAATCAGTTCCCCGGGCCCCTGTGACGCTGTAGCCACGATCGGGCAACGATTCAGCCAGGCCTCCAGCACCACTGACCCCAGCCCCTCGTGGCGGGAAGGACAGACAAACAGATCGGCGCTCTGCAGCAGGCTGGCAATGTCTGGCCACCAGCCGATAAAACGAATCCGTTCACTGACCCCCAAGTCCACTGCCAGAGCTTTCAGGGCGGCCTCCTCAGGGCCATCCCCCGCCAGCCACAGTACCGCTTCGGGAATCTCCACCAGAGCGCGGATCAGCACATCAAACCCCTTGTTCTCATGCAGCCGTCCTGCCGCCAGCAGTAACGGCACCTTGGGGGGCGTGGAAAAAGCGCTACGCTCCACCGCCGGCACCGGGGCCTCACTGGCGAAATTGGGAATATAGTGCACCCGCTGGGCCGGCATGCCCCCCGCTACCAGGTGGTCACAGATGCCCCGGGAAATACCGATCCAGTGATTGCAGTGCCGGTAATATTTCAGGTTGTAGTAGTGCCCCAGCCTGGCTACCAGTTGGTAGTTGCCAGCAGGAGTCAGCTGGCTGGCCCGGTTCATCCAGGTCATGACCACATCAGGCGTAAACTGCTTCAGGGCCCGCCGGTAGTGCAGCCGGTCAAGCCAGTGCAGGGGGCCGCCAAAGCGAAAATTCTGACAGCGCAGCCCCCCCTCCAGCAGCGCTTGCTGGCGCTGTGGGTGATGGCGCAGGAATGCCTGTTGTTCAATGTCCGTTTCCCCATGGAGGGCAAGGTTCAGGCGCACAAAAAAATTCTCAGCGCCCCCATTGGCGCCACCGGCGATCACCTGGGCCAGGCGCAGGGTCATGGTTGTGGCTCCTGTCCGTAATGCAGCAGATGGCCCCGTAAGCCGGGAAAGTCGCCGCCTGCGGTGCGCAGGGCGTCCAGTTGCTGTAACCGTTGCCGGAAGCGATGCAACAGCCGTTCTATGCGGGCCACCCGCCGGGGCCGAGGCAGCCAGTGAAAGGGCAGGGCCAGGGGGCTGCCAAGGCCGTCCACCACCACCAGGCGAACCACCTGATCCTGTGGGTCGGTCTGCACCACAATATTGTGCAGCAGCAGCTCTCTTGAAGGCACCAGTAACTCCCGCCAGCAGTGGCTGAGGGCATTGATGGCCACCTCCAGGTCCGGGGTCAGGCCGCTGTGCCACAGGCGCAGCTTGAGGCTGGGGGCAATCAGCCCGTCCGGGTTGCGGATAAGCTCACTCATCAGCCCTGGTCCCAGGTCCGTGTCCACAAAGCCATGACAGCGGCTCACATGCTGGAAAACGGAGTCTCCCAGGCGCCGCTGGAATTGCTGCAGTACCCGGAACTCCTCGGCGTTATCGTCAAAGCTGGACAGGGGCCGGAGATTCTTGGGGAAACCCTTGTCCCGGCGCAGGGCGCTTAAGGGGTAGTCCGGGCGGCGTACCTTGATGCAGCGGTTGCTGTCCCTGGGATCCACAAAACACAGCCGATGGCCACCCTGGGCAAAAGGGGGCTGGCCGGCCAGTACCAGTGGCGTCATATGCTGTGTCATGGGCGCGTCTCCAACAATTCCTGATATACCGCCAGGGTGGCGTTGATCTGGTGCTCCAGAGTCAGCCGGGTGGGCAGGGTAATCACCGGTGCCTGGGCCAGCAGTTCAGGCACCTTGCGGGCAAAGCCAGAGAGATCTTCCGGGGCCACCAGCCCGGCGGGAAAACAGGCGGCCAGGGATTCCCCGGCGCCGCCCCGGTCATAGCCCAGTACCGGGGTACCACAGGCCAGGGCTTCGGTCAGAGTGCGTCCGAAAGGCTCGGGTTTGCCAGAGAGGTGACAGACCAGATCTGCCTGGCGATACAGGTCGGGCATATCACTGCGGTGCCCGGCAAAAGTCACCCAGGGCGTTAAACCAAGTTCTGCGGCACGCTGCTCCAGTTGTTGCTGGTAATGGCGCTTTTTGGGTTCTGCGTCGCCGACAATTAAGCCATGGTAGTCCGGGTGGTTCTGGACCAGCTGTGCCATCAGCGCGAGAAACTCCATCTGCCCCTTCCAGCGGCTCAGGCGCCCAGGCATCAACAGCAGTTTTTTACCCGCCAGTTGCGGATACTGCTGGAACAACTGCGCCTGCCACCGGGGGTCAGGGGGGGCCGGGAAAAACGCCTGGGTATCCACCCCCCGCTCAATCAGGTGCACCTTTTCCGGGGAGACCGGGTAGTTATCCAGGATATACCGCTGCACGGTGTCGGAGATGGCAATCAACCGCTCACCCCGGGCCATAATGGCAGAGTAGCGGTTGATGGAATAAAGCCCGTGAAAGGTGCTCACCAGGCGTGGCCGGGTGGTGGGGTTCATGGTGCGCCAGGCCAGCCAGAGGATCCAGGCTGGCAGGCGGGAGCGCACATGGACAATGTCCGGTTGCAGTGTCTGCAGCAACTGGCGCAGCGGGCGCACCCGGGCAAAAGCACTGAGGGACTTGCGCTGCACTGCCATGGTCAGGTGCTGTGACCCCTCCTGCTCCAGCTGTGCCACCAGGCGCCCGCCACTGGAGAGCACCAGTGACTGGTGGCCCCGGGCCACCAGACCCCGGGCCAGATCCAGGGTGCCCCGCTCGACGCCGCCACTGTTCAGGGCAGGCAATACCTGTAAGACTTTCATTGCCAGTGCCTCACAACGGGACGTCCGGGTAGAAGCGGGTAATCAGCCAGCGGGCCGCCCGGTCCGTCTCCCATAGCCCGGGCCTGGCAGCCCCGGGGGCCATAACTTTGCCATGGTCCGGCCACTGGTGCACCTGTTCAGCTCTCACCAGGGCCTGGATGCCCCGGGCCACCCGGCTATGTGGCCGTGGCGACAGGGCAAACAGACCAGTGGCCAGTCCGCTGGTAAGGGCCTCGCTGACCATTGAAGCGCTGTCCGGGGTCACCCAGGCTACCCGGCTGGACCGTAACTGCGCCGGTAGCCATTGTGGACCGTGGGCATCGGCAGGTACCTGTGCAAGATTGCTGATGGTAGGCAGCTTTGCGTTCAGTTCGGGGGGGGTACGTCTGGAGCAGGCCAGTGTCCACTGCCAGTCCGGGTAATTCTGGCACAGGCCCTGGATCTGATGGGCCAGGGCAGCATTGTCCCAGCGATAGTGGCGGCTGGGACCACCCATCAACATCAGTGCCTGTTTCCCCTCTGTTTGTGGCGGACTGGGTGAGGCGGCATTCAGGGTGCCCTGAATACGCAGTACCTGAGGGCGCTCCGGGGGGGAGTCATGGGCGGAAATAATGGCCCCCTCCACCCATGAAAGGGGAAAAGAGGGCTTCATCAGCACCACCGCCGGCACCCCCAGGCGACGGCGCAATGCCAGCAGCAGGCGGTGGGTGCCATGGCCCGCTGCCAGCAGCAGTGAGGGCAACGGGGCCTCTGGCAGTGGGAAATTACCCCGCCATACCTGGCGTAATGACAGAGGATGCCGACTAGCCGGCAGCTCGTGTACCTGGGCTCCCACCAAGGCCTGCAAACGCGCTCCCAGACCCCGTAACTGGTTCTGGTGGCCAGGCCGGTTATCCGTCAGCAGCCATACCACCGGGTTGTTATGGGTTAGGGCCATAGAAAGGTCGCAGGCAACAGTCATTGAAAAGGCAGGTTATCATGGTACTGTCCTGTGCCGTTGTCGCATAGGAAAATCGGGCACCAGCCAAGACAACATTACTGCCGACACTAACGGGACTTAGCCATGGGGCGTCTGATCTATTCCTTGCTGTTGTATATCGCATTACCCTTCATTCTGCTGATGCTGGCCTGGCGTGCCCTGGGGGACCGTACCTATGCCCGCCGCTGGCAGGAGCGCCTGGGCCATGTGCCAGCAATGGTGCAGCCGGGGGTGATCTGGATTCATGCGGTGTCAGTGGGGGAGACCCTGGCGGCCCTGCCGCTGATCCGGCAACTGCAGCAGCGTCACCCGGACCGGCGCCTGCTGGTGACCACCATGACCCCCACCGGTTCAGAGCGGGTTAAAGCCTCCCTGGGGGACAGTGTCAGCCACGTGTACCTGCCCTATGACCTGCCCCACATGGTGGCCCGATTCCTGCGCCGGGTGCGCCCCTCTCTGCTGGTGGTGATGGAGACTGAGGTCTGGCCGAATATTGTCAGCCAGTGCCATCAGCAACAGATTCCGGTGATTCTGGCCAACGCCCGGCTGTCGGAGGGCTCCGCCCGGGGTTACCGCAAAGTGGCTTTTCTGGCCCGGCCGGTCTTCCAGCGCCTGCAGTGGATTGCGGCCCAGTCAGAAGCGGATGCGGCGCGGTTTTTATCCCTGGGGGTGGCGCCGGAAAGAGTCACCGTCACTGGCAGTATCAAGTATGACGTAGCGGTGGGTGCTGAGGCCCGGGAAGCCGCAGCCGCTTTGCGCCGGTCTCTGGGTAAGCGCCCGGTGTGGATTGCCGCCAGCACCCATGAGGGGGAGGAGGAGGCGGTTTTGGCCGCCCATAAGGCCCTGCGGGAACAGCATGGCAGTGCCTTGCTGATTCTGGTGCCCCGGCATCCGGAACGGTTTGACCCGGCGGCCCGGCGGGTTAAAGCGGCGGGGCTTTCATTGGTAAGGCGCTCACAGGGATTGGCCGCAGACCGCTGTGCCGTCTACCTGGGGGACACCATGGGGGAGCTGCTCATGCTGTTTGGTGCTGCAGACGTGGCTTTTGTCGGCGGTTCCCTGATCCGCCGGGGCGGCCATAACCCCCTGGAGCCTGCCGCCTGGGCACTGCCGGTGATTGTCGGCCCCCATGTGTTTAACTTTGCCAGCGTCTGTGACGGTCTGAGCGATAAAGGCGGGCTGATGACGGTGGCAGAAAATGGCGGCGAACTGCAGGCTCAGCTGATTGCGTTAATGAATGATCCGCAGCAGCGTGCCGCCATGGGGCAGGCAGCCAGGCAGGTCATTGCGGCTAATCGGGGAGCCCTGGAGCGGTTGCAGGCAGGGCTGGAGCCGGTGTTAGCAGCCACCGCCCATAAGACGGTGGTTGCGCCGCTCAGCTAGCCTGCCGGCGGCATAAAGATGTTACCTGGCATCGTCGTTTTGTTCCCGGCGCTGGCGCTCCTCACGGGTCACCTCACGGGCCAGTTGCTCGATACCGGGGGCCGTGGCGCTGAGCCAACGGTCCAGGTCGATAAGATCCTGGGGGCTGAGCTGGCCGGCTTCCTGCTTCAGGCGCAGAGTATTGATTACATAGTCGTAGCGGGCTTCGGCAAAATCCCGCAGGGCAATGTAGTAATTCTGCTCCGCATCCAGCAACTCAACAATGTTCCGGGTACCCACATCGTAGCCCGCCCGGGTGGCCTCAAGGGCGCTGCGGCGGGAAACAATGGTCTGACGCTGGGCGCCCAGGGTTTCAATGTTGGTATTGATCTGGCGCAGGAAGGTGCGGGTTCCCAGGCGCACATTGCGCCGGGCGCTTTCCAGCATCTGCTCAGTCTGATTGCGCTCTGCCTGTGCCCGGCGCACGCTGGAGGTGGTGCCACCGCCAGCGTACAAAGGCACATTTAATGACAGGCCGATAACCCCTTCGGTGCGGCGGTTGGAGCCAGAGAAGCCCTGGGGTGCGCCTCCAAGGGGGTCTTCTACATCCTGAATGGTGGCGCCCTGATAATCCCGGGCCACGGAAGCGGACAGGTCCAAGGTGGGATAATGACCGGCGCGGTTAGCCCGCAGCTCGGTTTCGCTGGCATCCAGGGCAAAACGGGCGGCCTGAATAGTCCAGTTCTGCATCATGGCGGTTTCCATCCAGGCCTGGGGGTCAGCAGGCTCGGGGGGAGTGACCGGAAAGTCGGTGCGCAGGCGGTTCAGCTGCTCATGGTAATGGCCGGTGAAGCGGGCCAGCTCTTCCTGGCTGATGTCCAGGTTGCTTTCTGCGGCAATCCGCTGGGACTGGCTGGCATCATAACCGGCACGGGCTTCTTCCACTTCAGTGGTGGCAATCAGGCCCACATTGAACCGTTCCCGGGCCTGCTCCCACTGGCGGCGCAGGGCGGTCTCGGTGGCCAGGGCAGTATCCAGGGTGTCCTGGGCCCGCAGAACTTCAAAATACTGAGTGGAGACATTCAGAATCAGTTCCTGCTGGGCCCGGGACAGCTCGGCACTGGCCTGTTTACTCAGATTCTGGCTGGTACGAAAGTTATACCAGGCATCGGCACGAAACAGGGGCTGGTCCAGACGGACCCCATAGCGGTAGCGGGTAAAGGTATCCACCAGATCGTTACGGTCTACGTAGCTGCCTTCGGCAAAGGCATTGACCTGTGGCAGCAAGGCTGCCCGTGACTGGTTGACACCTTCGGACTGGGCCTCAAAGGCAAAACGGTCTGCTGCCAGACCGGAGTCGTAGGCCAGGGCCTGTTCGTAGACGGTCAGCAGACCAGCGGCCTGAACCGTGGCCAGGGGCAGCGTCAGTGCCAGCAGGACACCCGCAAGGGTTTTTTTTGTCATGGAAATTCCTCAGCCGGACCAGGTCTGGCCTGATGGGTGTTGCAAAGTGGTGTTATTACGCCCTGCGCCGGGCTTCAGACTGGTCAGCCGCGGCTTTCAAGTAAGGGGCTGCCCGGGTGCCGGTAAGCGGCACCCAACAGGCCGTGATCATTATGGACAATAACGCCGCTGATCTCTAGACTCATGTTCATTACTGGTCGGGCTTTGGCCCGACCGTCTTGACGGGGTGCCTCTTCTGCTGTGGCTTACATGGCAGTAGAGGCTGAGATTGCCAGCGCAGAACCCGCAGACCTGATCCGGTTAGTACCGGCGTAGGAATCAAGACGGCCCTCATGAGGGGAGCCTCAGCCACCCTCGGTTAGTCCGCCTTTTTCTCGGCCTGTCAGGCCTGCAGTGGTTTCAGCTGCATTTTCTTTCCCCCGTTGTATGCCATGCCGCTAACGGCATTGCCGTTATGGCTTCTATTAACAATGGGGATCGACAAATGAGCGCCAAACCGACCGACTTTCTCAGTGAAACCGCCACAATCAACGACGCGACCGTAGCGCCGTTGCCTAATTCCCGCAAAATCCATATCACCGGCAGCCGCCCGGACATCCGCGTGCCCATGCGGGAAATCACCCTCAGCGATACCGCTACCGAGCTGGGGGGCGAGGTGAACCCGCCGGTGATGGTGTATGACACCTCTGGCCCTTACACCGACCCGGAAGCCACCATTGACCTGCGAGCGGGGCTGCAAGCCCTGCGCTCCGGCTGGATTGAAGAGCGGGGGGATACCGAGCAGTTGGATGATTTCAGTGCCGACTACACCCGCCAGCGCAGCAAAGACCCGCGCCTGGACTCCATGCGCTTTGGCCATTTACGCAAGCCCCGGGTGGCCAAGCCTGGGCGCAATGTGAGCCAGATGCACTACGCCCGTAAGGGCATTATTACCCCGGAAATGGAATTTATCGCCATCCGGGAAAACCTGCGTCGTGAGGCTGATGCAGACCTTGGGCATCAGCACCCGGGGGAGAATTTCGGTGCCGCCATTCCCGCCTTTATCACCCCGGAATTTGTCCGGGATGAAGTGGCCCGGGGCCGTGCCATTATTCCCAATAACATCAATCACCCGGAATCCGAGCCGATGATCATCGGTCGCAACTTCCTGGTGAAAATTAACGGCAACATCGGCAACTCTGCGGTGACCTCCTCCATTGAAGAGGAAGTGTCCAAGCTGACCTGGGGCATCCGCTGGGGCTCCGACACCATCATGGACCTGTCCACCGGCAAGGACATTCATGAAACCCGTGAATGGCTGATCCGCAACTCCCCGGTGCCCGTGGGCACGGTGCCCATCTACCAGGCTCTGGAGAAGGTCAACGGTGAAGCCGAGGCCCTGACCTGGGAGATCTTCCGGGACACCCTGATTGAGCAGGCCGAGCAGGGGGTGGACTATTTCACCATTCATGCCGGGGTGCGCCTGCACCATGTGCCCATGACCGCCAAGCGCACCACCGGTATCGTCTCCCGTGGTGGTTCCATCATGGCCAAATGGTGTTTGTCCCGCCATGAAGAGAGCTTTCTCTATACCCACTTTGAAGACATCTGCGAAATCATGAAGCAGTACGATGTGGCCTTCTCCCTGGGGGATGGCCTGCGCCCGGGCTCCATTGCCGATGCCAATGACGAAGCCCAGTTTGCGGAGCTGGAAACCCTGGGTGAGCTGACCAAGATTGCCTGGAAGCACGACGTGCAGTGCATGATCGAAGGCCCAGGACACGTGCCCATGCACCTGATCAAAGAAAACATGGAAAAGCAGCTGGAGTGCTGCGATGAGGCGCCGTTTTATACCCTGGGGCCACTGACCACAGACATCGCTCCCGGCTATGACCACATTACTTCCGGCATCGGTGCTGCCATGATCGGCTGGTACGGCTGTGCCATGCTCTGTTATGTCACCCCCAAGGAACATCTGGGGCTGCCCAACCGGGATGACGTGAAAACCGGCATTATTACCTACAAGATTGCCGCCCACGCGGCGGATCTGGCCAAGGGCCACCCGGGGGCCCAGATCCGGGACAATGCCCTGTCCAAGGCACGCTTTGAATTCCGCTGGGAAGACCAGTTCAACCTGGGGCTGGACCCGGACACTGCCCGGGCCTTCCATGACGAGACCCTGCCCAAGGACTCCGCCAAGGTGGCCCACTTCTGCTCCATGTGCGGCCCCAAGTTCTGCTCCATGAAAATTTCCCATGAAGTGCGGGAGTACGCCCATGAGCTGGACCTCAAGGAAGAGGAAGCGCTGCGTAAAGGCATGGAGGAGAAATCCGCCGAGTTTAGAGAGCAGGGCAGTGACCTCTACCATAAGGTCTGATTAAGCGGTGGTTTAAAAGGCCCCTGCGCCCATGCGCCGGGGCCTTTTGCGTGATTGGCCCTGAATTTCTGCCGAGGCAGGGACAATAAAAAACTGTCAGGTGAGCTAAAATAACCGGGATTGGACTGGGACTGGTAGCCTGTGATCGTTACATTAGGTCTCCCAGAGAATGAGCAAACTGACCCGGGGAGTGGCATGGGCGAGTATCAACCACCGTTTACCAGTGAAGATGTCCAGATAGAGCAGGAGCGTTCCCTGTTCCAGGGCTTCTTTCAGGTTAAAGGACTACGGCTGCAGCACCGGCGTTTTGCCGGCGGCTGGACGTCCCCCATGGAGCGGGAGCTGTTTGTGCGGGACGACGCTACCTGCGTGCTGCCCTGGGATCCGGTGCGCCGGGAGCTGGTGCTGATCGAACAGTTTCGCGCCGGTGCTCTGGGGCGGGATCAGTCCCCCTGGCTGTTGGAGCTGGTGGCCGGTATCAATGAACCCGGTGAGACCCCGCAGGCAGTCGCCCACCGGGAGGCGAAAGAGGAGGCGGATCTGACTCTGCAGGCTCTGGCGCCAATCTGTCAGTATCTGGCTTCCCCTGGGGGGAGCAACGAACTGGTGCATCTGTTCTGTGCCCGGGTTGATGCCAGCACGGCCGGGGGGCTCCACGGTCTGGCAGAGGAGAATGAGGACATCAGGGTGTCGGTCTGGTCCCTGGAGGCGGCGCTGACTGCCCTGGAAAACGGCACCATTAACAATGCCCCGGCCATTATTGCGTTGCAGTGGCTGGCCCTGAACGAGGCCGCATTGGCCAAGCGCTGGGGGGTGCCATGAGGCGCAAGCGTTATGTGCCGGACCTGAGCCGGATGGGTGCTGTGTGTGACGGCAATTATATGCGCCTGGCCCGGCTGATCCGCCTTTCCCGGGATGTGGACGGGCAGGTTCTGTTTGAGCTCCATGACGGCCAGCGCTTTGCCGGCCGGGTGCGGCTGCAGCGCTTGCAGCAGGCCCGCTACACGGACACCTGGCTGCTGGAGCAAATTCATAACAACGGGCGCTGGCTGAATAACCCCCGTATGACCGTGCGCAGTTACCACGATGCCCGCATGACGGAAGTCATCAGCTGTTACCGCTATGGGCGCATTGAGGCGGTGCATGATTACCCCAATCGCTTTATGCATCACCCGGATGAAAAAATGCAGACTAATGTTTTTCTGGCGGACTGGCTGGATTTTTGTCTACGCTTTGGACAGGTCACAGATATGGATGCCATCTGGACAGTGCATGGCTGAGAAGTGTCCCATCCAGGACACTGGCTGCCTGTAGTATTCGTTTGGACGCTAACGTAACCTGTTCTCAGGTTCTTAACATGACAAGGGTACGGCGGCTCATGGACACCCCGACTCAGCCACTTTACTTGCTGCAGATTACAGACCCCCACCTCAAGGCCAGTGAGGATGGTGAGCTGATGGGCATGCGTACCCATGACAGTCTGAACGCAGTGCTGGCCCATGTGCGCGCTCACCACCCTGAGCCGGACGGGGTGCTGGCCACCGGCGACCTGTCCCAGGATGGCAGCCTCACCTCCTATAAGCACTTTCAGGCGCGTATGGGGCAATTCGCCTGCCCGGTGTACTGGTTGGCCGGTAACCATGACAATGTAGCGGTAATGCAGCGGCTGATTGGCGGCACCCCGGCGGCGCAAAAGCGACTGATCAGCCATGGCTGGCAGCTGTTGTTTCTCGACTCCTCAGTGCCTGACCGGGTCCACGGAATGTTAAGTGACAGTGAGCTGGCGTTTCTTGATCAGTCACTGGCCGAGTACCCGGATCACCATGCCCTGGTCTGCCTGCACCACCATCCGGTACCCATCAGCGCCCGCTGGATGAATGCCATTGGTCTGCGCAACCCTCAAGCCCTGTTTGACTGTCTCGCCGGGCACCCCCAGGTGCGTGGGCTGCTATGGGGTCATATTCATCAGCAACTGGATGAGGTGCACCGGGGCCTGCGCCTGATGGCAACACCATCCACCTGCGTTCAGTTCCGCCCCGGCAGCGAGCAGTTCAGCCTGGATGACAGGCCCCCCGGTTACCGCTGGCTACGCCTGTACCCGGATGGGCATATTGATACTGCCGTGGAGCGCATTGCCCCCGGGAACTTTGGTCTTGACCTGAAAAGCGGGGGTTATTGATGACGCGACCACCGGACATTATTTACCTGCACGGTTTCCGCAGCTCACCGGATTCTGAAAAGGCCAGCACCCTGTCTGACTGGCTGGCCCAGCAAGGCTACCAGGGCACCCTGCATATGCCGATGCTGGCCACGGACCCTCTGGCGGTGGAGCAGCAGCTGGTGTCACTGATTACCGGGTTGCTGGAGCAGGGGCGGCAGGTGGTCCTGATTGGCAGTTCACTGGGGGGCTTTTTCGCCGCCCTGGTGGCGGGCCGGCTCGGCTTGCGCGGGGTGTTGATTAACCCTGCAGCCTACCCCTATGAGCTCCTTGAGGATTACACCGGGGAGCACGAAAACCTTTATACCGGTGAGCGTTTCACTGTCACCGAGGCTCACTTGCAGGCCCTGCGCCAGATGGACCAGCCCATGCCTCACCCGGAGTCCTTGTTGCTGTTGCTGCAGACCGGGGATGAAGTGCTGGATTACCGTCAGGCCCTGGAGCGCTTCAAGGGGGCCACCGTTGATCTGGAGCAGGGGGGTGAACACAGTTTCACCGGTTTTGCGCAAAAATTACCCGCCATTCTTGATTTTCTTACCCAGTCAGACCGCTAAGTCGTTTTTTGCCGCCACTACCCCTGTTAAACTGTTGCCCAGTAACGCCAGTCGCCGGTAACAGCCAGCCGCTGGCGCATCTGCCAATCCCTGTTAATCTGCCCAGGAAGCCACGCCATGAGCCAAGTGCCCAGTGACCGTTGTTATATCGCCAGCCACCAGTGGGCCCGCCAGGAACAGGATGGGGTGGTCACCGTAGGAATTACGGACTTTGCCCAAGCGGCCCTGGGGGATGTGGTGTTTGTGGAGTTGCCGGACCCCAATGAAGCCATTGAGGCGGGGGATGATGTGGCGGTGGCAGAGTCCGTGAAGTCGGCCAGTGAAGTCTACAGCCCGGTAACAGGCACCGTGGTGGCGGTGAATGAAAAACTGGAAGAGGCGCCGGAGCTGCTCAATGAAGACCCCTATGGGGACGGCTGGCTGTTCCAGGTGAAAACCCGTGGTGAAGAGCCCCTGGCGGGTCTGCTGGACAGCGACGCTTACCAGGCGCTGCTGGCGTCAGAAGCCAGCGAATAACCCCTGAGCGGCCCCGGCTTCAGCCTCGCAGGCTGATTACCGGCCAGCCCCGGTCCCGGGCTGCCCGGGCCAGAGTGTCATCCGGGTCCACCGCCACCGGGTTCTGAACCTGTTCCAACAGGGGCAGGTCGTTGTGGGAGTCACTGTAAAACCAGGCCCCCTGCATCTGCTGTTCCCCACCCCCGGTGGCAGCCAGCCACTGGTGCAGACGCTCAATCTTGCCTTCCTGGAAGCTCGGTGTGCCCTGCACCCGGCCGGTATAGGCGCCGTCCAGAAACTCCGGTTCCGTGGCAATCAGTGATTCAAACCCCAGTGCGTCAGCAATCGGGGCGGTGACAAACTGGTTGGTGGCGGTAATCATCAGCAGCTGGTGCCCCTGGCGGCGGTGGTCAGCCACCAGGGCTTGCCCCTTGGGCAGAATCAGGGGGTAAATACGCTCCTGCATAAACTGCTCACGCAGGGCCAGCAGCCGGGGTAGCGGCGTCTGGGCCAGGGGCTGCAGGGCAAAAGCCAGGTAATCCCGGATCTTCAGGGTGCCATTCTGGTAAGCCTTGAGAAAAGCGTCATTGGCAGAGCGGTAAGCGTCACCGTCTACCACCCCCTCGGTCACCAGAAAGTCCCCCCAGGCATGGTCGCTGTCACCGCACAGCAGGGTGTTGTCCAGATCAAAAATGGCCAGTGTCATAAAAGTTTCTCCTACAGGGGGTTTGCGGCTGAGCGGGAATGCTATGCTGAGGTTGCGCTGGAATCAACGGCGTTTGCCCGGTGGGGTAAATTCTGAAAGAATGAAATCAGTAACCAGTTCCTCTGCCTGCCCGGTTTTGCTTGTTGTGACAGGTGTTTACCGCCGGGGCCAGGGGCTTAACCCATAGATCGCACAATAAACAGGTGTATGCCGTGATTGACTCCGACGGTTTCAGGCCTAATGTCGGAATCATCCTGGCGAATCATCGCGGGGAGCTACTTTGGGCGCGGCGTATCGGTCAGGATGCGTGGCAGTTTCCGCAAGGGGGCATTCACCCCAACGAGACCCCTGAGCAGGCGTTGTTCAGGGAGTTGGGGGAGGAAATCGGCCTTAATAGCGAAGATGTTCGTATTATTGGCTGCACCCGTGGCTGGCTGCGTTACCGCCTGCCACGTCGGATGATCCGCCAGCATTCAAAACCCCTGTGTGTCGGTCAGAAGCAGAAATGGTTTTTACTGGAAATGCTGTCCCCGGACGCAAGCGTCAGGGTGGATGCCACCGCCTCGCCGGAATTCGACGGTTGGCAGTGGGTTAGCTACTGGTACCCCCTGGGGCAGGTGGTAGCTTTCAAGCGGGAAGTGTATCGCCGGGCCTTGCATGAACTGGCCCCCAGACTGTTTCGGTTGCAGTCGCAACGGTCCGCTGCGGCGGGCCAGATGGTAGTGAACGCGGCGAACCCAGCGGCGGAACAGGAGCCTTAGGCCTATGTCAAAAATGCTGAACATACTGCGCAGTATTGTGCAGGAGCTGAATGGGATCAATGATCTCCAGGAAGCCCTGGAGATTATTGTTACGCGTGTTCAGTCGGCCATGCAGACGGAAGTCTGCTCGGTCTACCTGCTGGACCCGGAAAGCAACCGCTATATCCTGATGGCCACTGAAGGGCTGTACAAGTCGGCGGTAGGTCAGGTAACCCTGGGGCATTCCGAAGGCCTGGTGGGCCTGGTAGGCAGCCGGGAAGAGCCGATTAATCTGGAAGATGCCACCACCCATCCCCGTTACCGTTATTTCCCCGAAACCGGTGAAGAACGCTTCCGCTCCTTTCTTGGGGTGCCGATCATCCACCACCGCCGTGTTCTGGGTGTGATTGTGGTTCAGGAGCGCCAGAACAGCCGCTGCTTCGATGAAGGGGAAGAAGCCTTTCTGGTGACCATTTCTGCCCAGCTGGCGGGGGTCATTGCCCACAGTGAGGCCACCGGTGCCATCGGCGGTATGTCCCTCACCGGTCAGAGCACCCGGGATGTGGCCTTCAGCGGGGTGGCCGGTGCCCCCGGGGTGTCTGTGGGGCAGGGGGTGGTGATTTTCCCCCCGGCAGACCTGGACTCGGTGCCGGATAAGAGTTGCGAGAACATTGACGAAGAGCTGGCCCGCTTTAATGAAGCGGTGGCGGCGGTGCGTGAGGATATCCAGCGGGTGGGTGAGCGGCTGGCTCCCCAACTGCGTCCGGAAGAACAGGCCCTGTTTGAGGTTTACCTGCGCATGCTGGACGACAACGCCCTGCCTGGTGAGGTGGTGCTACGCATTCAGGAAGGCAAGTGGGCCCAGGGTGGGTTGCGGGAGGTGGTGAACCAGTATGTGCGCCACTTCGAACTGATGGGTGACCTGTACCTGCGGGAACGGGCAGTGGATATCCGTGACCTTGGCCGCCGGTTGCTGTCCCATTTGCAGGAAGGGGAGCCCCTGTCCCGGGCCTACCCTGAAAGGACCATTCTGGTAAGCGATGAGCTGACCCCGGCGATGCTGGGTGACGTGCCCCAGGGCCAGTTGGTGGGGCTGGTATCAGTGCGCGGTTCCAGTAACT
>REBR01000279.1 GCA_007692645.1 Halomonadaceae bacterium
GGTGCTGGTATCCTGGGCTTTTTCCAGGGACTGGGCAACAGAATCCGCCAGGCTCTGGTAGTGGGAGCCCACGGTACTGTGGAATTCCTGCTGGTTGCGGGACAGGGAGTGTTCCAGCTGCTGGCCCAGCTGCTCCATTCTGGCCGTCATGGTTTCCATGGCAGAGGCCATTTGCGGTAGCGCGTTGGCCTGGGTTTCAAGGGCCTGCAAGGCCTGCTGGCGCTGGTAGTCGGCGGATAGATGATGCAGGCGCTGGCGTAAAGTGTTGTCCAGCTGGCGGGATACCTGCAAGCGCTCGCGCCGGCTGAGGGTGGATGCCAGCCCGAGCATGGCGGAGCCCGCCACACCGGCAATGGAGGTGCCAAAGGCCAGGCTCAGGCCGGCAATAGGCGCCGCCAGTGCGCTGCGGATGGCGCTGAGATCGGTGCTGCTGTCTAGGGCGGATGCGGCCCCGCTGAGGGTTACTATCATGCCGGCAAAGGTGCCCAGCAAACCAAGCATGACCAGCAGCCCCACCAGATAAGGGGTTAACTGCGGGCTGGGCAGCGCGGCAAAGTGGCCGTCAATGCGCTTCTGCACGGCAAACTGCACTGGTTCCGGCAGGCCGGCCAGCCAGCCTTCAAGCTGTTCACGCTTCTCCGGCGCACTGTTGAGCCGTTGTGCCAGTTGCCCGGTGGTGCGCCGGAACCCGGTCAGTTCAGCAAAGCCAAAGCCGTACACCAGGGCAATAATGCCGGTGACGGTCAGGGCCAGAAGATCAGAGCCCAGAAAGCCCTGGCCAATCCAGGCCACCACGGCCAGGCCGGCGGCAAAGGCGAGAAGAAAGAAAAGTCTGCTCATGGGGTCTTGCTTACCTCGTTGTGGCAGGCCTCCAGCAACCCCAGCACCGGCTCCAGGCGAACGTCCAGTTCAGCGAGTAACAGGTTCTGTGCTTCCTCCCAGTAACGGTGAAGCCAGTCAGCGGGCTGGGTGCCCGGCTCCTGGGTTTGCTCAGAGGCTGTCTGTAAGGCCTGGAGTCGTTGTTCCAGTACCCTGGGAGTGTGGGAAAAACACTGGCTGGTGTAGCCGGCCATGGTGTGGTCAAACACCGCATCCAGTTCTGCCAGTCGGGCCAGATTCTGGTTGTGGTCTTTCATGGTCTGGCGCACTTTGTCCCGGAACTGGTCGCTGGTGGCTGCCAGCTTGCGCTGCAACACCAACCAGGGGTTCAGGTAAGACGCTAAAGCCACGGTATTGGTGGGCTCAACGTCGTCACCGTAGCGGTTGATTTTGCCAATCAGCCCTCGGCGCAGGGTGGCCAACTCCTGCGTTAACCGATCAAAAACCGGCCCTTGGTTCATGCCCGGGTGCCGGCTTCGAAAGGCTGTCGCCGCATCCAGCCTCATGGTATCCCTCAGCCCGAACAAGCGGCCCAGGCGTTCGGCAAAACACGGGAGTCCATCGGTAGCACTGGAACTTCCAGAGGAAGCCAGTAGCTGTACCAGCCTCGACTGGACTTGACCGGTTTGTCTGGAGCCAGCTGAAGTCATGGGGTCATGCACCGCCAATACTCGAAAGGCGCCTATTCTAATGGCTATCCAGGGGGATTGATAATGACCGTTTTGCAGTGTGAAACGTTTTCGCTATTCTTCACAGGGTTCAACGGGTCATGAGCCATTGGCTATCCAAAGAGCAAGGTCCCCTGGGAAGTCAATGCACAGGCCCCTGTATAGGTGCTACTTTGAATAGCATAGAGTCCCAGTACATATAACCCAGCGAAGGAAGGCACCATGGCAGCAAAGAAAAAGCAGCTCAAACAGGAAGGTGAGTTGGTCAAAGAAGCCTTGCGTTTGGGTATGGCATACGGTGAAGAGCGCGGTGTCGTGGAGTTTGAGGCCACGGATTCCCAGGATGCCAAGATCGAATACGTTTACCGCCTGTTAGTCCACGATCAACTGATTCAGCCCCTTGCCAAGCTGGACCTGTCCCTTCCCAATATGAAGCACAAGCTGGCACGCTGGGGTGCAAAGCAGCTGCCGGCGGATCACCCGCTGCTTAAATAGCTATAATCCGCATCACCTGAGTGTCTGAAGTGCTTTAAGCGACGGGCACCGCCAACGACCCCCCAACCCTCAGGCCAGCTTCAGTCCGTCACCGGCACCAGACTCCCCTTCTCCATGCCCAGCCGCCCGGTATTAACCACCCCCCGGCGAATGCCCGGATAGGGTTTGATCATAAACAGATCCCCGTTCTGACCCAGCAGCCGCTTATGAATACCACAGTCAGCCGCCAGATCGTGGTTGGCCTGCATATGTTCTGCCTCTCCATGCACCGGAATCAGCAGCCCTGGCCGGATCCAGCCGAACAGTTTGCGCAACTCATCCGCCGCCGGGTGGCCGGAGGCGTGAATGGGCAGCTCGCTCATCTCCGGGGTAATGATCCTGATGCCACGATCCCGCAGCTGGTCCATCAGCCGCTGGATATCCGCTTCATTGCCGGGAATGGCCCGGGCGCTGAACAGGACCGTGTCACCAGGCTCCAGGGTCAGGTCCGGGTGGTCGTCTCGGGCCAGGCGGGTCAGGGCTGTGCGGGGCTCCCCCTGGCTGCCGGTGGCCACAGCAAGTACTTCATGGGATGGCAGGTAGCCCAGGTGAGCCGGGTTAATCAACGGGTGCTGGTCCAGCCACAGGCCGGTGGCCCGGGCGGCGGCCTGCATGGTGACCAGAGAGCGACCCAGCAGGCCCATGTAGCGGCCGCTGTCACGGGCCACGGCAGCCAGGGTGTGCAGGCGGGCGATATTGCTGCCAAAGCAGGCCACCACCACCCGCCCTGGGGCCTCGGCGATGGCTTTGCGCAGACCGGGATACAGGGCCGACTCGGATTCTGAGTGGCCAGGTACATTGGCATTAGTGGAATCGCACACCAGGGCGTCTATGCCCTCATCCCCCAGTTGCTGCAAGGCCAGGGGGCTGAAGTTCTCTCCCACCAGGGGATTGGCATCCAGTTTCCAGTCACTGCTGTGAAACACTGAGCCTGCCTTGGTGCGGATCATCAGGGCACTGACATGGGGAATGGAGTGGGTCACCGGCAGAAACTGCACATCAAAAGGGCCAATGGGGCGGCGGCCATTGAGGTCAATCACGGTGATCGGCACCTGCCCTGCCAGGCCCTGTTCCGCCAGCTTACGGCGCAGGATTTCGGCGGTGAAGGCATTGGTATAGACCGGGCAGCGTAACAGCGGCCAAAGGTATTGCACGGCCCCCACGTGGTCTTCATGGGCATGGGTAATCACCAGCCCGGCCAGCTGTTCCCGGCGATCAGCAATAAAGGCTGGGTCGGCCATCTGCACCGGTGCCTGTGGCCGCCGACCGTCGGCAGTTTTGCGGGGGAATGTCAGACCACAGTCCACCATCAGCCATTGCCCCTGATGGCCATACAGGTTCATGTTCATGCCGATCTCGCCACAGCCCCCCAGGGGCAGAAACCAGAGTTCGTTGTCAGCGGGGTGCATGGGGTGATTACCCTAAGTGAATGAATGGGGGTGGGGCCGGTTCAGTCTTTATTGCGCTGTTCATTACGTGCTTCCAGAACTGCCTGGGCCTGCACCCAGCGGCGCAGGCGGGGGTGGCGCTGCAGCCAGTAAGGGGCCAGCACCATGACCAGCAACACCAGCCCGGCAGCGGTTACACTCAGCACCGGGTTAATCTCCAGCCCCTGGCCCAGACCGGCAAACACCAGGGTCATGGGCAGCATGCCAATAAACGTGGCCAACAGGAACCGGCCCAGGGTGATGGCGGTCAGGCCGGCGGCATAGCTGATCAGGGCAAACGAGAATAGCGGTAGCAACCGGGTGAGCAGGATGCTCCAGAACAGCAGATTCTGCCTGGCGTTGGCGGCAAAAAAAGGATTGTCCGGCAGCCGGCGGCGCACCGCCTCACGGCCCAGCAGGCGGGTCAGCAGAAAAGCGATCAGCGCCCCCAGGGTAGCGCCAATAGCGGCCAGCAGGGTACCGGCC
Source organism: Halomonadaceae bacterium (assembly GCA_007692645.1). Lineage (GTDB taxonomy): Bacteria > Pseudomonadota > Gammaproteobacteria > Pseudomonadales > Oleiphilaceae > REBR01. The sequence goes on from REBR01000279.1 coordinate 3,995, forward strand.
CAGAGCCCGTAAGCCAGGCCCGCAGCGGCACTGATGGGCAGGGTCGGGATGGGCCCGATGACGATGGCCAGCACCATCAGCAGGCACAACAGCACCGGCCCCCATGGCCCACTGCCAGTGAGCCAATGGGCCATGGCCGTCGCAGAGAAGCTGGCGGGAAGCCCCATCTGCCGCAACACCAGCCAGACCCCAATGGCGGCCAGCAGGACCATTGCCACCAGCACCCAGCGCTGGGTGGTGGTCAGTACCGGGCCCTCAGTCAAAGACCCAGGGCCTCACCGTGGTGATCCAGGTGTTCATCAATAAAGCTGGCGATAAAGAAATAGCTGTGGTCATAACCGGACTGCATGCGCAGCTCTATGGGATGATCCGCCTTCTGGCAGGCACTCAGTAGCGCTTTTGGATGCAGCTGTTCCTCAAGGAAGTTGTCCGCCAGGCCCTGGTCAATCAGCAGTGGCAGGCGCTCTATGGCGGCAGGCACCAGCAGGGTGGCGTCCCACTCGGCCCAGGCTTCCACATCGTCACCCAGATAGCCTCTAAAAGCTTTTTCGCCCCAGGGACAGGCGCTGGGGTGACAAATAGGGGCGAAGGCAGACACCGAGGCATAGCGGCCCGGGTTTTTCAGGGCACAGACCAGGGCACCGTGGCCCCCCATGGAGTGACCGCTGATGGCCCGCCGGTGGCTGACCAGACCTTCGGCTTCCAGCAACCCCGGCAACTCAGTCACCACATAATCGTACATGTGGTAATGAGCCGCCCAGGGTTCACGGTGTGCGTTGAGGTAAAAACCGGCACCGCTGCCAAAATCGTAGCTGTCGTCCTCACCGGGCAGGTCCAGGCCCCGGGGGCTGGTGTCCGGGCAGACAATGGCCATGCCAAGCTCTGCGGCACGGCGGTGGGCACCGGCTTTCTGCATAAAATTCTGATCATTGCAGGTCAGGCCTGATAACCAGTACAGCACCGGTGCCGGTGCTGCACCCGGCGCCAGTACCTGGGGTGGCAGGTAAACGGCAAATTCCATGTCACAGCCCAGCACGGCGGAGCGGTGGCGGTAGCGCCGGTGCTCACCGGCAAAACTCAGGGTAGTGGCCAGCAGTTCCATCAGAATTTCACCACTGAGCGAATGCTCTTACCTGCGTGCATCAGATCAAAAGCGGTATTGATCTCTTCCAGGGGCATGGTGTGGGTGACCATGGGGTCGATCTGAATTTCCCCTTTCATATAGCGGTCCACGTAGCCTGGCAGCTCGGTACGGCCTTTCACACCGCCAAAGGCACTGCCACGCCAGGAGCGGCCGGTTACCAGCTGGAACGGACGGGTACTGATTTCCTGGCCGGCGCCGGCAACCCCGATAATCACCG
>REBR01000049.1 GCA_007692645.1 Halomonadaceae bacterium
GGCGCTCACTACAACCTCCCGGAAACCAATATCGGCCGCTTTCAGCCGGGGCTTGAGTTTACCCTTACCACCCGTGATGCCGCTGATGGCAGCAGTGTTGATCCCTCCCTAATGCTCGGTACCCGTTGGCTGTACAGCGAAAACGTCAGTCTGGACCTGGTGGTGCTGAACTTTGGCACCGCGACGGATGAACTGACCGGAGACGGCCAGGATCAGGTGAGCATTCCCGGCTTTGTGCGCCTGAATGTGACCTTCTGATACGCTCTGCTTATAGTCAGACACAAAAAAACGGCGCCATGGGCGCCGTTTTTTTGTGTCTGACTATGCTGTGCTGAAGAGCCCTTAGAACGCCAGGGAAACACCTGCAATAATACCCAGATCGCCGTCAAACACATCCAGTTCACCCAGGAACGACAGATCACGGCTCAGGGCATAACGGGTAGTAAAGGCAAAGCCCACGTAATCCAGGTCACCGGTAATGACCCGTGCAGAACCGCCAATTTCAAAATCCTGGTTCAACTGATGACGCAGACCACCACGCAGACCAATGGAGGTATCGTCTACGCTCCCCAGGTTGCCTGGAAAATCAAAATCCTGATATTCCATGGTCACACCACCCCAGAGACTGGTCTGGCGGTTCAGGCCATGCTGGAAACCCACACCCGCATGAATGGCAGTGTAGTCCACATCGTCAGTCAGGTACTTGAGGCCACCAAAGACGAACACTTCGGGGGTCAGCTCAGCGGAGAGGCGGGAATCAAAACCCACATAGTCCTGACTTCTGTCTGCACTGGGGTAAAGGGCAATACCGCCTTCAACGTAGTTATAAGACAGATCACTGGCCATAGCTGCGGCAGGACACAGGGCAACAATCAGTGCCAGACGCTGGATAGAATGCTTCATGGAGAACTCCTAGGATTTTTTTTATCAGCCCCACATCAGTAGGGGTGGTATCAGGGAGACCAGTGTCCACTGACTGCTCCCCAATCACAAACATTATCTTAATGACATTATTGTTAGCAATATCACAGGCACTAAAGCTCAATGCTGATAAAGCTTTTTCCACTCCTCATAAGGTATCCCATAAACACGCTCTCTGGCCTGTTCATAGGTCAGGGTCTCGCCCCGCTCCTCCGCCGCCGTCACCATCCACTTGGCCAGACAGTTGCGGCAAAAGCCCGCCAGGTTCATGAGGTCAATGTTCTGCACGTCTTTATGGGCATCCAGGTGCGCCAGCAGACGGCGAAACACCGCCGCTTCTATCTCGGATTCTGTGCTCATAGTCTAGTGTTCCGTCCAGTCATGGCCCTGCCGGCATCAGCCAGCAAGGATTTTCAGGGTACTGTCACTGTTATAAAAGCGGGACAGACGGCGACGCAACAGTTGCTCCATCAGCCCGTTTTCTTTCAGGGATGCCTGGCTATGGGGTAGCACTGCCGCAAGCTCGGTCATGACCGTTTCCTGAGTAATATTGAGCTCTTCCGCCAGGCTTGCCAGAGTGTAATCCCCGTACTGCTCAAACAGGCTATTCACCACGGTCTCGTAGCACTGGCGAAAATGGTCAGTTTCCCGGAAAGTCAGCCAGAAGCTGTAACCGATCACCACAAACTCGCTCCACTCCACCTCCCCCAGGCCTGCCTGCAGATCACCCAGGGTTTTTTCTGAAAAGGTGTCCCAGGCCTCCATGATACTGGTCTTAAGTTCCTCATCCGTGAGGTTCTGCTCAAGAAACTGAGCGCTCTGGCGCACCATGGTTTCCACGTTGCGGGAGATGTAGCCTTTGAGGGATTTTTCCCACACCTCATCCAGACCGGACACGGCCTTGTTGAGCATCTTGGAACTGAAACGCAAAGCGGAACTGACACCGGGGATCTTGCGGCTGATCAGGTTCTCTTCATAAATGTACTTGCCAATGCCCTCGTACAGGATATTGGCCACCAGATCCCGGTACAGGGGCTGGCCTAAAAGCTGGTCAATGAGTTGTGCCCGCTGTTCTTTCAGCAGCAGGGTCTGGTCCACCAGCTCTTCCACATGATCCCGGTGCACAACATCCCCGGGGCAGGCCTGCTGGTGAAACGGGGCGCTGACAATGTCATTGGTAAAACCCGCCGCCATCTCCGGGATAATGGCGGGGATGTCCCGCTCCACCACATGGCGGTGAATAATGCCATTGATGGTGCCGGCTTCCACAATATCCCGCAGACGCAGGGTTTCAGCGGCCTTGAAGCACAGGGCAACGTCTTCCTGCAGGTCTTCCAGCATCTGTTCCCCGGTCATGAACTCAAGCTCCATGGCCACATGGTGATCCAGTAACTGTTTAGCGAGCTGTTGGGCTTCTTTTTTACTCATGGGCGGACTTCTTCCGTTGCGGGTTTTTCCATCACACTACCATGACTGGTGAGCCTCCGGCATGACTGCAAATCATTCTGGCCCCTGTCGCCAGCGCCAAAAGCCCAGTAATGAGAAGTGTCCGTTACCGGTCTTCGCTTTTCCAGGCCATGGCCCCCAGCATAATCATTTTCACATGCTGGATTTCACGCTCACGGATGGTGTTCAGCTGGTGTTCGTCATCCGCCGAGGTGCCAAGAATATCGTTAAGGGAGAACGCCACGGTGCGAATGACCAACTCACACACCCGGTACAGGTCACTGTCGCTTAAATGCTCCGCCATTTTCATGCGGCGGAAATCCAGCATCATCTCATGGGCCATAAAGCGCATTTCCCCGGAGATGCCATCCCTTACCGCCCGGCTTTCACCGGCGAGACCCTGTGCCATAAAGGTGAAAAAGTTGCGGTTATTCAGCACGTGGTCCACAAACAGATTCACCGAGTCCTGAATCAGCTTGTCGGCAAAAGGCGCCTGCTGACGGGATTCCCGCATCAGCTTGCGCATCACCAGACCCAGCTCATCCACCAGCTGCAGCCCCAGGTCATCCATGTTGCGGAAATGCCGGTAAAACGACGTGGGCACCACGCCGGCTTCCCGGGTCACTTCCCGAATGCCAAGGCTGGCGAAGTGCCGCCCTTTACCCACCAGTGTCAGGGCGGCCTCCATCAGCTGCCCCCGGGTTTCTCCCCGCTTACGCCTGCGTTTTTCCACCATGTGTGTCTGACTATCCTGAATAAGCCCGCTGGCGATACAGCTCACCAGTTACCGGGTATCGATAAAAAGTACCCCAGTGTACTAAATTTTTGCGCTGCAGTAAGAAAGCGAAAACCAGCGCTGCCTTCGAAGCGTATTGAAGGCATGACAAACTCCAGTGTTCGATACCTTATCCCCATTCTCGGCGACCAGCTGAGCCACAGTCTTACAGCCCTGAAAGATGCTGATCCTGCCCAGGACCTGATTCTGATGGCGGAGGTGACTGATGAGGCCCACTACACGCCACACCATCAACAAAAGCTGGTGCTGGTTTTCAGCGCCATGCGCCACTTTGCCGAAGAACTGCGCCAGAAAGGCTTCCAGGTAAGCTACCACCGGTATGACCCTCAAAGTAACTGGCACAGTTTAGGGGATGCCGTTGCGGCCACCGCCGCAGACTGTCAACCGGAGCTTGTACGGGTCACCCACTGCAGCGAATGGCGGCTACACAGCGCCATGCTGGATTGGGATAAGACCCTGTCCTGCCCTTTACAGATTCTGGAGGATGAGCGGTTTTTTGCCACCGTGGAACGCTTCCAGGAGTGGTCCCGGGGGCGCAAGCAATGGCGCATGGAGTATTTTTACCGGGAACTGCGCCGAGAAACTGGCCTGCTGATGACTGCTGATGGCCAACCGGAAGGGGGGGAATGGAACTACGACAGTAATAACCGCAAACCCTGGAAAGGCGACCCGCCGGCCCCGGCCCCCTTCAGCATTACACCGGATGCCGTTACCCGTGAGGTGATGCACATGGTCAGCCGGGAATTCAGTGATCATTTCGGCACCCTGGAGGGTTTTGGTTACGCCGTTACCCGCCAGGATGCCCTGGCGGCAGTGGATCATTTCATTGCCCAGCGCCTGCCCTTCTTCGGCGACTACCAGGACGCCATGAGCGACCAGGAAGACAGCCTGTTTCACTCCCTGCTGTCCCCTTACCTCAACTGTGGCCTGCTACTCCCCGGAGAGGTCTGCAAGGCGGTGCAGCAGGCCTATTATGAGGGCAAGGCACCCCTGAACGCGGTAGAGGGCTTTATCCGCCAGGTGTTGGGCTGGCGGGAGTTTGTGCGGGGTATCTACTGGACCCTGATGCCGGAATACGGCCGGGAAAACCGCCTGAACAACAGCCGCCCCCTGCCGGGTTTTTACTGGTCCGCTGACACCCCCATGCGCTGCATGGCCAAAACCATTGATGCCACCCGCAGAACCGCCTATGCCCACCATATCCAGCGCCTGATGGTCACCGGCAACTTTGCCCTGCTGGCCGGTATCGACCCGGACGCCATTTGTGACTGGTATCTGGCGGTTTATGCGGATGCTTATGACTGGGTGGAGCTACCCAATGTGCGGGGTATGGTGATGCATGCAGACGGCGGGGTGCTGGGCTCCAAGCCCTATGCCGCCAGTGGCAAGTACATCAACCGCATGTCGGATTACTGCAAGCAATGTGCCTATAACGTGCAGAAAACCACAGAAGACGATGCCTGCCCCTTTAACAGCCTTTACTGGCACTTTATTGACCGCCACCGGGAGCAGTTCCGTAACAACCCCCGCATGGGAATGATTTACCGTAACTGGGAAAAACAGGACCCGGAGAAAAAAACCGCGACCCTGGCCAGAGCTGAACTGTTACTCAAGGACGTAAATAGTCTGTGATGCTGACCCATGAGGCCTCTGGCATAATTGACACAACCTGCCACAATAGCTATACATCCAAGCATAACTGATTCGTTCAAGAGGCCACTTCATGACAATTCGCGCGCCATTGCTGGCATTTGCAGTTATTGCGGCATTCAGTGCCTCCCAGGCAGTTGCCAATGACAGCTATGAATACCCCTATGTCGGCATTTCCGGCGGCGTTGCTGAACTTGACGGCTACTGCGATAACGTCGCTTCCAGCTGTGATGATGACAACACCTTCTACCGTATCTTTTCCGGTGCCCGGCTGCTGCCGAATTTCGGTTCTGAAGTAGGCTATACCCATATCAGCCGCTTTGGCGGGGTGGACAACCAGCGACTCCGGCCCCAGGCGTTGGATATCGTCGGCAACCTGTATCTGCCCCTGGGGCAGCACCTGGACCTCTACGCCAAGGCCGGCGCTTTTATCTGGCGGGCGGAAATCACTGACAACCTCGGCGACAGCAGCTCTGAAACCGGTGTGGACTTCAAAACCGGCGTTGGCGCCCGCATCGGCCTGGGCCAGACCCTGTCAC
>REBR01000048.1 GCA_007692645.1 Halomonadaceae bacterium
TCACTATTGGGTCGCTGGCGTACTGGTCATGGATCTGGGCAATATCCGTACTCAGAAAGAGCCGGTCAAATACGCCGCTTTTCCTGGCCAGCTCAACGGTCCATTCATAAAGCGGACGGCCGTGGAATGGCAACCGATTCTTATCGGGCAAACGGCTGGAACCGGCGCGGGCCGGGATAAAACCGTAAACCTGGGGCATGGGTTCAGTCCAGTGTTGGGGAGTAGATTGACTGGGTCGCCACCGGGTACTCAGTGGGTGTCACTGACACCAGTTCCGGACTGGTGGTGGCGGCACTGTAGGCCCGCAAAATCTGTTTCACCTCTTCCGTGCGGGGGTCCCCGGGGCCATAGCCGTCGAAGCCGGCCATATAAACCTTGCGGGCCCGGCCCCGGCTGGCAATGGCCAGGGCATAGGCAATCACCAGGGAGCTGGGCAGCGTGGCATGGTACTGGCCGGGGGCAAATTCCTCCGGGCGTATCTGCAGCCCATAGTCACGGACCGCTTTGCTCTCAAGGGCGTTGCGGATTTCCCCGGGCAGCATGGAAAGGGGGGTGATTAATGGCGCCGCCAATAACCGGTGTGCAGGAACATCCGCAAGCAGCCGTATGGGGTGGCAGGCCGCACGGTAGCAGATCAGGCTTTCATCAATGGCTTGCTGGGTATTAAGGGCCACCACCAGGGGGGCCTTGCGGCGGATAAAACCCTCAATGGCGTGGCGGTGTAAGCGTGCCCCCGGGCCCGCTCCAATAATGAGCACATCACGGTCAGCCAGTTCCGTGGCCGGGTCCCAGGAGCCGGCAGGCTCACTGGCATAAAAGTGCCTGGCCATCTCAAGCCGGTTTGAGCTGAAGCTTTTGCGGCTCTCATCCCGCAGGTGATCGATTACTGAGAGAATATCCTCCGGATCAAAACGGGCATCCGCGAGCATGTGCTGAATATAGGTGGGGTGAATGCCGTATTTTCCGGCCAGGTAGTAATAGGGGTTGGTGCCCCAGCCCTCCTGGTTCTGCAGGGGTTTGAAATATTCCCGCACCAGGGTCATCAACGGCACCAGGTTCACGGTGCCCCCCCGGCGCTGCGCCATTTCAATGGCCAGCTCTTCAGTGCGGGAATTCCCCGGTCCCCGGCCCATGCCGGTGACGGTGGCGTCTACCCAGGTCACCCCTTCATCCAGGGCATGGAGGGTATTGGCCAGTGCCAGGCGTAAATTATCGTGGGTATGAATGCCCAGCTGGCCCTGCCAGCCGCTGCGTAACCAGCGGATAATCTCACCAGTCTGCCGGGGCTGCATACTGCCCATGCTGTCCGCAAAATACAGGGTATCCAGGGGGTAGCCCGCCGCCTCCCGGGCTAGGGCCTTCAGGTCATGCTCACTGAAGTTGGTGATCTGCATCAGGTTAAAGCCCACCCTATAGCCACGCTCCTTGAGCCAGCTGGCCGCAGGCAGGGCCCGGGAAAACTCATGGCCATGGCAGGCCACGCGCACCAGGCTTACCGGGGACTCCCTGGCAGGGGCGGGAAATAACTGCTCAAGGGTGAATGCCAGTGGCTGTTCACCCACCAGCTCACAGGCATTGACCATTACCCCCACGGTAAGATCTTCAGGGATCGACAAACCGCCCAGAAAGGCATCGGTGGTAAACGCACAGGCCCCTTTAAAACCGGCATTTTTCAGGGAACGTAACCCCAGCTCAACCACATCCACCCCAGCGGCAGACATGGCATCCAGGTATTCATGGATGAGGGGTTCAGGAAAGTCCCAGGCGTTGTAATACCCCCCATCCCGAAGGGTGCAGTCGAGGAAAACCGGGCTGTTGGCAACGGAGGTAATGGGCATATTTCCTCTCATTCCGGGCAGAACAGGGGGTGGCTGTTACGGGGGTGTGGCCATGTTTTTGAAAACGCTGTTTTCATCAATCAGTTGCTGATAACGACCCTGGACCTTGATCTCCCCCTGATCCAGCAGAAGGATGTTGTCGCAATATTTCACCGTGGAAAGGCGGTGGGCAATCATGATGATGGTTTTCTGCTGGCTCAGGGCGCTCACCGCATCCATTACCGCTCTTTCGGTAATCGTATCCAGGGCACTGGTGGCCTCATCAAACACCAGAATGTCCGGGTCCCGGTAGAGGGCCCGGGCAATGCCAATGCGCTGGCGCTGGCCGCCGGAGAGCCGCAGGCCCCGCTCCCCCACCTCCCCGTCGTAGTGCCGGGGCAGCTGCTCCATGATGAAATCATGCACCTGGGCCAGGCGGGCACAGTCTTCCACTTTCTGCCGGTCGATGTTGTCTTTGGGCACCCCCAGGGCGATGTTTTCCGCCACCGAGGCGTCCATCAGAAAAATATGCTGGGGCACGTAGCCCAGAGTGGCCTGCCACTGGCGCAGGTTGCTATCAGTGACCGGTGTCTCGTCTATTTGCAGCCTGCCCTGGGTGGGCCGCAGCAGCCCCAGAATAATATCCACCAGGGTGGTCTTGCCGGCCCCGGTGCCCCCCACCAGGCCAATAGCCGCCCCCCTGGGGATGCGCAGGTTGATGCCGCGCAAGGCCGGGGCGGCACTGCCGGGGTAGGTGAAAGACAGGTTATGCAGGGTAATGGCGTGCTTCACTGCCAGGGGTTTTCCCCCGGGCTGGCGCATCTCTGCCAGGGCATCCCGCTCCTTAAGATCCCCATAGATAACGTCCACCGCGGCCGCCCCAAAGCGCAGCTTCGCCATGCCCCCGTAAATCCGCTGGGCCGCCGGCAGCAGCTTATAACCGGCAAAGGCATACAGGCCCAGCAGTGGCAGCACCTCACCAAAGCCCTCCGTGCGTGCCATCAGCACCAGGGCCAGGAGAATAACCGCCCCCAGACCGATGGCCTCAATCAAATAGCGGGGGGCTTCAGAGAGGGTCGCATTAGTGGCCTGGTGCCTGGAAAACCGCAACGACGAGGGGCGAAAGCGGGCGAGATAGGCCTGTTCCCGGCCCAGCAGCTTAATGTCTTTTATCCCCCCCAGGGCCTCCCCCGCCGCCGTGAAGCGGGCCTTATTGGCAGCGGCCCGTTCCCGGCCAATCACCGTCAGGCGCTTTTGCACCAGGGAATACACCAGCAGATAACTGCCCCCCACCACCAGACCCGCGGCCAGGGCAAGCCAGGGGTCATTCACCACCAGAAAGAGAATAATCGCCATGGCCACCACGGTGTAGGCGATGGCGTCGAAGCCGGGTTTGAAGACATTGTTAATCAGCTGGTCCACTTCCGAGAGAATGCTTTTTGCCATATCGCTGCTGTGGCGATTGAGAAAGAAGGCATAAGGCTGGCGCAGATAGGTCTCCAGCAGGCGCTCGCTGATACTGTGCCGGCGCATATGGGTATAGCGGTTAATGGCATAGGTGGTCAGAATCCGGAATACCGCACTGAAGAGCACAACAGCAAAGGCCCCTATCCCCAGGGCCAGCAAAAAGCCCTGTGCTGAAGTAAAGCCCCAGAAATCATAGAGGGCAGCCAGGTAAGGGGTACTGTGAATAGCCTGGGGATCCCCCATTACCGCCAGAAACGGCATGATGGAGGCCACACCGATCGTCTCCAGCACCGCCATGATAATCACCATCACCAGCACCAGCCCACCACGGCGGCGTTCCTGGGGTGAGAGCAGTGCCAGAACTTTGCGGTAAAGGGGCATGGGGTTCCAGGTATCGGGTTCTGCAGCCGCAAAAGAGCGCCGGGCAAGCTACCGCCCCAGGGTGTAACCCCCTGTTGCCACTCCATGGCGAACTGATTTTTTAACAAAAGCCTTAAAGGGGGACAGACCCCATTTTTCATAGTTCCAAAAAACGAGGTCTGTCTCGAATGACACCAGTTCTACAGTGGCTCCCCGCACAGCTGGCCCCAACCTGTGGGAGCGGCCATGGCCGCGATTTAGCCACTCCACAGCCTGACTCCATCCCCGGATTTCAATGAGACGCCAGAGTTTGATCGCGGCTATAGCCGCTCCTACAGGTAAAACTGTCATCTGATGTGACAACTCATGCTGAAGCTACTGCGGGGTCTGACCCTACCTGTAGGAGCGGCCATGGCCGCGATTTAGCCACTCCACAGCCTGACTCCATCCCCGGATTTCAATGAGACGCCAGAGTTTGATCGCGGCTATAGCCGCTCCTACAGGGGGGAAGGTGTTGCATGGGTTTCAGTAAGGTGGGGGCTTAAGTAAGTGCTATTTGGGACAGACCACGTTTTGCAAACGGGCTTCTGCCGGCACAGGGTTGCGCATAAATTTCACATAATAAGGCGTATTGCGGTTATTTTTCTGAGTTGGCGGTCTTTTTTCTGAAGGTACGGGGACAGACCACGTGTTTTGCGCCAAGGAGGCACTGAAGGGGGAACGATCCCTTTTTAACCCTGTTCCGGCAGGCCGCTTTGTGTAAACTGACAATTGAGCGTCTCGCAAACACTGGAACCCTTTCTTATGCGTTTGACACAAAGTCAGCAAAAAACCATCAAAGCGTTGAGCGCCGAGATTTTTGGCCCTTCAGCCGAGGTTATTGTTTTCGGATCTCGCGTGGATGAGGCTCAGCGTGGTGGTGATATTGATCTCATGATCACTACAAAAGAGCCTGTAGAGCGGCCCACCATCATGGCTGCAAGGCTTAGTGCGCGTATCAGTCAGGCCCTTGATGGCCGCCAGTTGGATGTGGTGCTCAAGGCGCCGAGTCTTAAGCAACAGGTTATTCATGAGGTAGCTGAGCACACCGGAGTCAGGCTATGAATGAGGGTGACTGAAAACGAGGTCAAAGGCTGGATTGTCGATGTGGATATGGCAGAGCGCCTCGATGCCTTTGTAGCTCGATTCAGCCGCTTGCAGGATACTCTCGGGGATAAACTCATCCCCACCTTACTGAGTTATCTCGGCGAACAGACAGGCCCCGCCATCGATAACCTGAACCGGGCTGAAAAGTTTGGTTGGATAGAGTCTGCAGAGGAGTGGATCGTATACCGTAAACTCAGAAACCAGATGATTCATGAATACATAGAAGATACTGCAGTGCTGACGGACGCGCTCCGGTCAGGAGTATGTCCCGGAGCTGATCAAAATGACCCGCACAATAACGGATGAGGCTGAGCAACGTCTTGAGCAGTAAATGAGAAAACGTGGTCTGTCCCCCTTTTCCCACCTCTTCAATGGAGGCTTTCTGGACCCGTTCAGCGGTCTGGCTCTCCAGTGGTCCAAAACGCCGCGTTAACAGCTTGACCAAGGCAACGCGTTCGCCTTCCGTCAATAACCGCTCTCGCAATCCGGTCATGGTCTG
>REBR01000179.1 GCA_007692645.1 Halomonadaceae bacterium
CCTGTCCTTCTTTATGGGTGGCGATTTGAATTCACCGTAGCTCCAGCTCACTGTTCTGGCACCCAGAATGCGTTAGAATTGATACAGCCTGTCGAGGACCCACAACAAGGAATGGGATGAGTAAACCTGGCATCATCAGACCCGAAATCCGATACATCCTTTACTTCGTTGTTTTCTGGGTTGTGTTGCTTGCCGCTGCGACGCATTTATTCGGTACCTGGGACGCCCGAAAAACCAACCCCAACCAGCAACTGGTCAGCCATACCCGGGGCAGCGCCACCGAAATTGAACTGCAGGCCAACCGCCAGGGCCATTATCTGGCAAACGGCACCATCAACAACCAGAACGTCACCTTCATCCTGGATACCGGCGCCACCACCGTGTCAGTTTCAGAATCCATGGCTCAAAAGGCAGGTCTTACCCGGGGTCGGCCCGGCCGTGCACTCACCGCGGCTGGCACCGTCAATGTGTGGAGTACTACCATTCAGGAGCTCCGCCTGGGGGATATCACGTTCAATAATGTGCCCGGCACCATCAACCCCGCCATGGACCCCGACATGGTGTTGCTGGGAATGAGCGTGCTGGGAGAGCTGAACTTCTCCCAGCGATCGGGGATTCTGACCCTGAGCCAGGAAACGCCCTGAGATGGAATGTGGCCTCCAGGGTGGTTAGCTGCTTACCCCTGTTTATTTTGTCCGTCTATCTTAGGGGCGGGGGCAGTACAGGATTCTATTGTAACTCTGGGTCACTCTCACCGGGCCTTAACTGAAGCTGTATGCCGAGCAAAAACTTGCGAAGGATCTGATCTTTGCATTCCCGATAATTCTTATTGCCGGGCTTGCGAAAAAAAGCACTTAATTCATGCTTGCTTAAATGAAAGTCCCCTAACTCTAATAAACGTAAGACGCCTTCAGCCTGTAAATTGAGAGCGATGCGCAATTTTTGCAATACCATGTTATTGGTAAGGCGCTCTTCCAGCGGCGGTTGCGCTCCCTCACGCTTGCCCCGCTTGTAGTTAATAAAACCATTGAGAAAAGCCACCATCTCACGGTCATTCATCGTGAGAAAGTCATCGTCCTCCTCTCTTTTTAACCAGCCAACTACCTGCTCTTTGGTCACTTCAGTATCGGCCAGGGCGAACATGTCGATCACAGCGCTGTCTTTAAAATCAAAGGCATAACGCAATCGGCGTAAAATATCATTGTTGGTCAAAATGCAATTCCTGGTTTCAGATAAGCCAAACGTCTTCAGAATCTAACTGGGTATTGATTTTACGCAAGTCAGGCGTTGATGCTTGATAGCCTTGAACGACCTAAACAGCCAAACCCTTATTTGTAAAACGCTTCAACCGTGCCCTTCAGGGTGATCAGCATGGGCTGCCCACGGCGGTCCAATGCTTTAGGGGAGGGGATTTTTATCCAACCTTCGCTGATGCAATATTCCTCGACGTTGGTACGCTCTTTACCGTTCAACATGATGCCAACCGCATTTTCGAAAATCGCTTCCACGTAATGTGGGCTACGGGGATTGCTCGACAGCCTATCCGGTAAAGGGGGTAGGGATTTAGTATCGTTCATGGGTTGGCCCTGAGCTGGAAATAAAGGCAATCATCTTAGACAGTAAAGAACGAGCACTCAAGAACCGGTGCAAGGTTTACTAAAATTTTGGGTCAGGTCACCCTAACCCTTGTAGCAGGGGCGCCCCTTGCCTAGTGACTGTAGTGTCACTCCTGAGTTGCCTGAGCCGCGTAACCATTCACTGCACCGGGTGCCAATTCTGCTCCGCTTCATTGGCACCGGTTTGTTCAGTGCGCCACAGGTCTGCTCTGTTTTGGCTGTGTCACACCTAATTCCTGGGAGACGTTGATGAACGAAGTGCTGGTGGTCGGAGCCGGGATAACAGGAGGATACATAGCGGCACGCTTGTTCGAGCACGGCTTGGGTGTGGAACTCTTGGCGCGGGGGGAGCCTGCAGTAAGGCTAGCCAGAGAGGGGCTGCGATTGCGTGACGGCATTACCGGTGAGGCGAAAACGGTGCGGTTGCCAATTGTCTCAGAAGCCTCGGTGGTTTCCGGGGCGCGGGCGTATACGTTGGTGCTGGTGTGTGTACAGGAACAGCAGCGGGTGACTGCGGCGGAGTTGGTATCTCAGCTTCAGGGGCGGCCATTCCATTCTCTCGTGATCGGTGAAGCGTGGCCCGAAGGGGGAGAGGCTTGCCGTCGAGCACAAGAGATCATTGGTTCAGCCGGGTTCAGAGTAAAGCGTTATCAGCCAATCCTGCCGTGGCAACTTTGCCATGCCGTCTTGGTGCTGCCCCTTGCGGGACTGTTTTATCGCCATGGCGGTGTGCTGTCGGCAGCGGCGTCAGACCGGCAAGGTCTGGAGAAAGTGGTGCGGGCAGTTGCCCAGGGTCTGCGCGGGCTACAGCGGCTCGGCTATCCGCTGCGGCCGCGCTGGATGCTGCTTATGGCCATTTCCCCCACATGGATTGGCGTGCGGCAATTAAATGCCTTGCTGGGGTCACATTTTGCTGAAATTGCGCTTGCCGGCCACGGGGAGGCCGCCCGTGAGGAAGTGCGCAGCATGGCACGGGGGTTGCTGCACCTGCTGGAAGATGCTGAAGGTGATGCATTACGGGAGATGTTAGGAGCAGCTGCGGAGTAGGCAGTCAGTTTCAATCAGAGGGTACCGGGTCGGTTGTGTTCCCGTTCCATGAGGGTGGTGCAGTAGCAGTGCATACTCGGATTTCCATTGCGCCCTGTGGTGCTACTGTCAGGAGAAACAGGTGAATAAACAGGGGTATCGGAAACCTCCGGAAGAAATTGACATGGTGCAGGCGGAGCGATCGATTCGCGTGGCGGGCCTGATTAGTCTGTTGGCATTGGCTGCTGCTGTTCCGGCCGGCTATTTCCTGATGCCTGCAGTATTCGTTTTTCCTGAGGAGCTTCCGGAACGACTGGCCTTCGCAGCTCAAGCCAGCATATTCGTCCTGTTATGCGTGGTAATCGCCATCGGTATGGTTTCCACTGCCCGCAGGTTTTCACCAGAAGATATTGGGGGCTCTGCGGCCCGCGGGCCCAGTGAGCATATCGCCATCTATGTGGCGTTCCTTCAGAATACGTTGGAGCAGGCGGTAATAGCAGTGGGCCTTTACTTTGCCTTAGCAACACTCCTCAGTGGCCCGTGGCTTGCCCTCATACCAATCGGCGTACTTTTTTTCCTGGTAGGGCGTGTTTTATTTCTTCGGGGCTACTCCAGGGGTGTCGAAGGAAGGGCGCTGGGTATGACATTGACTATGACCCCAACGGTGCTCGGCTACCTGTTGGTAATAGTGCTGGTTGTTGGCAAATGGATTTGACCCCAGGCTCTTCGTTACCTGGTTGGGTATATAATCAACAATGTTTTGCTGGTTGAGATATTATGGGTTACGAATGTTGGCGAATAGGCCAACATCCAACTGGAAGAACATAATGAGCAAGAAACCCGGAAAAGATGCAATAACTACCGACACAATTAAGGAGCAGACTGCTGCTTTTTTAAAGTCTGGAGGGGTTGTTGAATACGTAGGCAAAGGCAAAAGTGGGCAAGTTTTCCCTACAGGTTCGAAGCAGATCAACCTGAAAGGTAGCTGATGATGTCCCCGGAAGAGAATGGCGGGGGCCGGCTATCTGCTGGAGTCGCTGTCAGGGGATCGCCGGGGCCAATACGGGGCATTCGACGCTGGATCAAGGTTGGTGCGGAAGTCGTCGAAATTGTTGATTACCATTAGGCGGTGACTCATGGGCCACCTCGGGAACGGCTCAGATGAATGTCCAGGCCAATACCCTGGTAATCTTATTTCCCTGCTTCATCTCTATTTCCCGTATATCCACGGCACCGAGCTTACGCATTAACTTTTTTGCAGGCTTAACATTGTCGGTCTTTGAAACCAGGCTGGTAAACCAGCGGCATTGAGTTGAATACACCTGGCTTTCTCTTATCAGCTTTTTAAGAAACAGCTGTTCGCCCCCCTTACACCAAAGCTCTGCCCCCAGCCCGCCAAAATTCTGAGTGGGAGATTGGGTGTTTGCTTTCTGTTCACCGCGACTACGGGCAAGGTTATTGCGTTTAAGCTGGCTCCCTTTAAGGGCTTCATCCAGCGAGGCATGGAAGGGTGGGTTGCATACGGTGATGTCAAAAAACTCTCCAGCTTGAATGATTCCTTCAAAAATGTGGTTTTTATCAGGCTGCGTGCGCAGGGTGAAACAGTCTTTGAGTGTGGGGTTGTTGGCGATAATCGTGGCTACGTTCTCAAGAGACTGTGTATTAATGTCACTACCGACACACTGCCAGCCGTATATTTGGCAGGCCAGTAGCGGGTAGATTCCATTGGCTCCAGTCCCTATATCGAGCAGCTTGATGCTGAGCTGTTCAAGTCCAAGCAAGTCAGCCATGTAATGGATATAGTCGGCTCTGCCTGGGATTGGAGGGCAAAGCGCGCTCTCTGGAATATCCCAATCGACAATGTTGTAGTATCGGTTTAATAACGCGGCGTTGAGGGTTTTTACTGCCAATGGGTCTGCGAAATCGATAGAAAGTTCGCCGTGAACCTGCGGTTTTACATGGGGGGCTAGTGCCGGGTGGCTTTTTATGAGAGCTGGGAAGTCATAGCCCTGGTTGTGTAGATTCCTCGGGTGCAGACCTTTGCGAACAGGCTTGCCTTGGCTTTTTTCACTTCGGTGGAGGCTGTTCACAGTAATAGGCCTGAGACTTGGAGTTCAACAGTAGAGTGGGTCTGGCTTAGTCCGTGATTATAATCTTAATGGTTGTGCTGGGCATACTCGGCAGTTCGGGGGGAGCGAGAGACTTCCGGCTAGATGCGGCGTTTTTCCTGGCAATCACGGAAAGCGGACCCGTGAGACACGCCGTTTCGTTTTCGGGTTATGTTTTCCTCGGGTCAGACGTGAGTAGGGCGCCTTCCCCCACTTGAAACACATGGAGTGCTGAATATGAAGTTTTTGGTTTTTCTGGGTACGGTTCGTGACAGCACGCCTCCAAGACCCGCCCGCTTGGGTGAGCGGGTGTCGAAAGCGGTACTTGAATGTCTGGAATTTAGATATGGCGAGCATGAGGTGGAATTGGTTGACGCACTGGATTATCCGTTGGAGGCGGTCTTTAAGCCGCATTTTTCGTACCCCCAGAGCAGGGTGCCGCCGGCCCTTGATGAGCTG
>REBR01000102.1 GCA_007692645.1 Halomonadaceae bacterium
CTGGTCCCGGGCATGGGAGAGTTTATTCTGGCTGATCAGGTAGCGGGCATAGCGGGCCCGCAGATCGCCATTTTCTGGCTGTCTGGCCAGGGAATCCTCAATCAGCTGTTGTCCCAGCTCGTGATCACCACCAGCCAGTGAGGCTATGCCCACCAGGGCGGTAGTGGAGGGGTCAGTCTGATCCGGGTCCAGCTTTTCAAGCATTGCCAGTGCTTCATCGCTGCGCTCAAGGCGAATACGGGTAGCTGCCAACATCTTTGTCAGTTCCGCAGAGTCATGACTCTCTGCAAAGGGGGAGAGTAGTTCTTCTGCGGCTTTGGCATCTCCCTGCTGGAAACGGATCATACCCAGCAGTATCGAGGCACTTTCCTGACCCGGTGCCTGATTCAGCACCTCTTGCAGGTGCCGAGCTGCCTGCTCAAGATTACCGCGCTGGTAGTGATCACGGGCTGCTTCCAGGTTGGCCCGTAGTGTGCCAGGTGCGGAATTGGCCAGTATTTCTTCGTAAACGAATGCCTCAGAGGCATTGCCTTTACGCTGGAGAACATCAATCAGAGCCGCAATGGTCATGTACTTGCGCTGGGTCATAACGTCGTAACGGCCGATGTCTTCAAGGGCCCGGGTGTAACCCTCACGGGCCAGGCGTAAATCCCCTTCACGGTGCGCCATCTGGGCTCGCCAGAGCCAGACTTCACTGTGCTGGTCGTCCTGTTGACGGGCCCGCTCCAGCCACTCCCTGGCGCCTTCTTTATCGTCCTGCTCAAAACGGCTTCGGGACAACCCGAGTAATGGCATCAGCGCTTCGTTATCCATTTCGAAGGCATCCTGATAGGACTCTTCTGCCAGGTCATAGCGAACCTGCTGGCGGTAGGCTTCTCCGGCCAGCACCCGTGCCTGCAATTGCTGTTGATGATGGTCTCCAGACACCTGTTCCAGCACTTTCAGTGCCGATTCATGGCGTTCCTGTGCAAGATATGCCTCAGCCAGTAATAGCCGTAGCCGGTTGTGGTTCTTTTCCGTCAGTTGATCTGCTTCGGCCAGATTGTTTTCCAGCTCCTCCACTTGGGTTTTAGCACTTACGCCGTCCCCGGCGGTAAGCAGGTTTTCGATCAGCATGAAGCGGGGCTCTGCTTCATCGTTGCGCAGCGTCATGGCGCTGCGTAATTCCTGGGTACTGGCTCTTAGCTCACCCTGGCGTTTAAAGAATTGGGCCTGATCCATATGGCTGAGGTATTCCACCTCGCTCTGATGCATGTTGTCAGAGTTGCCGCAACCGTTAAGCATCAAGGTCAGGGCCGTGACAGCGAGTAACTGCCGCCAGCCGTTGGGAAGACCAGTAGCCGAATGTTTGTTGTCGGCAGAGAGGGGCAGGGCATTGTTGCTTCTAGCGATCATGACACATCCTTTTACTAAGATTCCTTAGGCGTCCACTGGGCACATTCAGGCAGCGGAAGTGGCGATACGGTACTTGTCAGTCAGGTTGTAGAGGGTGGGTCGGGTAATACCCAGCAGGCGGGCTGCCCGGGCCATATTGAACTCAGCGGTTTCCAGCGCCTGGTAAATAGCCTGCTTCTCAGCATTTTCCCGAACCTGGCGCAAATTCAAGACATGGCCGGTCACGGTGGGTTCCGGACTCTCAAGCTCAAGGTCCCGGGACGTGATACGTTTGCCCTCGCACATGATCGTGGCCCGTTTTATTTTGTTGATCATTTCACGCACATTTCCGGGCCACTGGTAATGCCGGATAGCGCAGGCGGCCTCATCACTGAAGGACAGGTTACCCCGCTGCATCTGCCGGCAGTAATCTTTTAGTAGTGCCTGGGCCAGTACAATGGCATCTCCTTCACGCTGGCGCAGCGGAGGCACCTGCAAGGTAATTTCACTGATACGGTAATACAGGTCTTCGCGAAAACTCTGCTCCAGTATCAGGGTTTTTACATCCCGGTGGGTGGCACAGATGACCCGCACATCCACGGCAATGGGTTTCATGCCGCCGACCCGCTCAATGACCCGTTCCTGCAAGAACCGCAGCAGTTTGGCTTGCAGTGCCAGGGGCATATCACCAATCTCATCCAGAAACAGGGTGCCCCCATGGGCCATTTCGATTTTGCCCCGCTTGGCCTGGGTCGCCCCGGTGAAAGCGCCCTTTTCGTAGCCAAAAAGTTCACTTTCCAGTAGGTTCTCGGGAATCGCAGCGCAGTTAATAGCCGCAAAAGGCTTGTCGTGACGCAGACTCAGGTCGTGCAGGGCATGGGCCAGTACTTCCTTGCCGGTACCGGTTTCACCCTGAATCAGGGTAGTGACATCCGCAGGGGCGATTTTTTCGATGGTGCGGCAAATATTCATCATTTGCGGACTGGCACCGATGATTCCCTTGATGCCAGAGCCGTTGCTCCTGGCATTGAGCTCGGCGTTTTCCTGCTCCAGGGCGCTCAGGCGAAAACCACGTTCAACCACAAAATTCAGAATCTCAGCATCCAGGGGTTTCTGATAAAAGTCAGCGGCTCCCAGGCCCACCGCTTTGACGGCATTTTCCCGGTCTTCACGGCCTGTCACCACAATTACCTGAGTGGCAGGGGCCAGTTTCAGTATGTCTTCCAGCAGGAGGAAGCCTTCACGGGCGCCTCCTGGGTCTGGTGGCAGCCCCAGATCAAGGGTGATGACCTGGGGCTCATGGCGGCGCAGAATGGTGAGGGCGCTGTCCCGGTCATCGGCGACAAACACCTGAATACTCTCGTCAAAGCACCAGCGCATCTGACTTTGCAGTCCTGGGTCGTCTTCAATAATTAATAAGCGTTTTTCCACGGCCAAATCCTTTTACATGCAGTGGGCACCGTTTACAGGATGCTTTGGGAGCGGGGGCTTTCTGTCTGGTAGTGGTATGGTGCGATAAGGCGGCGCCAATGAAGTTGCAGCATCGCACATTACTGAAATATTTTGCAGAATTTAACAGTATATATTCCTGCTTTGCTCATTCTTGATGGGTATTTTCTGTTTTTGCCAGTTCTGGGGTATAGCTGGGTAGGCGCACGGTAAAACAGGAACCGACATTTTGCTCACTGGTCACCTCAAGGGTTCCATCCAGGCGCTTGATGTATTCCTGGGCCTGGTAGGCTCCAATGCCCATGCCAGTCAGTCCTTTTGTGCTTTCAAAGGGCTTGAACAGCCGTTGATGGATGAACTCCTCACTCATGCCGATGCCAGTGTCCTGAATAAACAGTGCGGTAAACTGACGACTGATTTTCAGGGTTACTGCCACTTCCCCTTCTTTACCCGTGGCGTCCTGGGCATTGCGCACCAGGTGGCCGAGCACACTTTGCAGCTGTTCGCTATCCCCCAGTACCCAGGCGCCGGCTTTAGGCCCGTGGTAAAAGGGCCGGGGCAATTGCCGGGAAAGTTCTGCCACTACGGCCTGGGTGAGCTGTGCCAGATCTACCGGTTCCCGCAGATCCTCTGTGGCTGGCCGGCGAATATGCTCCACCAGATTGGACATCTTGGTGATGGAATGGGCGGTGGTTCTGATCATATCATCGATAAATGCCGGGTTATTCCGGTGCCGGGGGGCGTTTTTGACCAGCAGTGACAACTGGGCGATCAGGGTTTTGAGGTCATGCACCATAAATGCCGAGGCTTTACTGACCGCTTCAAACTGCATGGCCCGGGATAACCGGTCCTGGGTGTTGGCCTGTGCCAGGAAGTTACACAGCTGCCGGGCCACCACCTTGATCAGATCATAGTTCTCCCAGTTCAGGTTAAGCTGGGTATAGGGGCTGCCAATCAGGGCAATACCGTAGAGTTGTCGCCCCAGGTAGAGTGGAATAACCAGCCACCCCTGCCTGAATTGCAGGATACTGTCTGGCATCTCCAGCAGGTTGTAGCGCACTGGGTCATGCTGATACTCACGCAGGTCAAGTATCCATTCCCGTTCGTGCAGGAAAGACACCAGTTCCGAGTTGCGATCAATACGTGATTGCTTCTGCACGGGGCTGACCAGGGTGGCCTCCAGGTCGAAATGGCCGTCATCGTTGCGCAGCCATAGTGCGCCGGAACGACTTTCTACCAGATCCGCCAGTACCCGGATAGCCCGTTCCGGCAATGGGGGAGGCTGCTGCAGGTTACTGAAAGCCTCCGTCATTTTTAGCCATTCTTCCCGGTAGTCATATTTGTAATCAAAAAAGTTTTTGCTGATAAATACCATCAGGCGGGCCCGGAACCGGTTTGAACTCATCACCAGAACGAATAGCAAAACAAATGTTGCCAGAAACAGCACCTGCAGCCCTTCACCCCAGGTGCCACCGGCCAGGCGCACGTAATAGCCGCCGCCGGCAATCACCAGCAGGTAGAGTCCGGCCAGTACCAGGGAGCCGGCATGGAACACCATGGTTCGTGACAGTTGCAGTTGCAGTGGCTGTTTGCGGGCATTAATCAGGTTAACCGCCAGCAACGGGGCCATCAGGGCATTGACACCACCCCGGGCATCCCACAGGGCGGGGGAGAGCTGGCGAAACAGTAACGCGTCGGCATAAAGAAAAAAGTCGAACAGGAAGATGCCGCCAATGCCAAAACACAGGTAGCGAATGCTGGAGCGGCCGTAGATGGATGAGTTACGCCAGATCTGTTCTATCAGGCTGATGGCCAGCAGGGCGATGGTCAATTGCCCGAGCAGCACCGCCCGGCTGTCGAGCACGGTGATATCTGCCAGATGCTGAGTCAGGGTTGCCACTGCCAGTAGCAGTAAAATCAAGCCAATGGTGCCTCCCAGCAGCCATTTCAAGCGGGCAGCGGTGTGTTCCCCCTGGCGGGAGTCCATGATCAGAGCCAGTAATACCAGTACCCAGGCTCCGTCTCTGATCAGTTCGGCAAGAAAGCGGAAGGTAAAAGATGGCCATCCGCTAAGCTGCTGCGCTACCAGCAACAGCGACCACAGGGTAGAGAGCAGGGCTGCTGCAAACAGGGCCCGGTCGGTGTTGCGGCGCAGGTAATGTCGTGCGGTCATGCCGGCGAGCATGATATACACCAGCGCGGCGGTAAGATGACTGACGACGCCAAATTCCAGCATCGAGCACTCCTTGCTGACTATCCCTGTAAAAGCCGCTCCTGATTCCGGTTTTGCTACTCAGAGCGGCTGCTTGTTTTCCCGATAATAGCGGAAGATCTCCGTCAGGGAACGTTCTGGGGTGAAATCGAACTCCCGGGCAAAGGTGCGCCCGTCGATAATGACCGGGTATTTGAAAAAATCCATCAGGTAAGAAGGGAAGCTGCGTAACCGGGCCAGCCTAAGCAGCGCACGGGGTAACTGGGGCGGAACCGAGGGAATCGGGATGGATTTGCAGCCACACAGATGCAGGGCATGCTGATAGGCCACCCAGTCTTGAGGGGCTACATTGAAGACCCCGCTGATATTTTTATTGAAACTGATCACGATGGCATCTGCCATGTCATCCATATGGATGAATTGCATCATGGGAGAAAAACCCGCCAGCACCGGCGCCCGTTTGCCCGCAAGCAGGGTGCTTATGCTGTTGCGTACACCGGGGCCAACAATATTGCAGGGGCGCAGAATGCTGATATTAAGATCCGGGTAGCGCCACAGGTAAATGGTTGCCAGGTTCTCCAACTCCACGGAGTCCACCAGATCCATGGTCAGGCCGGCACTCTTCATGGGTGCGCTCTCATCAATCAGTGCGGGATTGAAGGGGTTGGCACCGTAGACATGGTAGGTGGAGAGTATAGTGACCCGGTGAATACCGTATTTACGGCTCAGATCCAGCAGCTTCTGGGTGCCCAATACATTGGCGTTATATCGGCGCAGGCGGGTTTCCTGACTGGACATCAGCCGCCCCAGATGGATAACACCGGTAAACCGATATTGCCTGAACAGGTCTTCAAACCCCCGCTTGTTGAAGTCAATGCGGTAACTGGGTACGTCCAGCCCCAGGTAGACCTGTTGGCGGAAGTCCACGGCCACTACCCGGTAAAAGGGGCGCAGGCGGCGAATAACCTGTTGTGCCAGTGCACCGCCGGCGCCGGTTACCAGGATGCAGGGTTTGTTTTTATCGGTCATTAAAACAGCCTTTTACGTTCACTCAGCCCTTCATCGATCAGGGCATTGATGGCGCTTTTCACCCGGTCGACCCGCTCCGCAATTGCTTGCTCATCCATCATTTCATTGCTGAAGTGCATGGGCTGGCCAAATTTCAGGTACACCTTGGCGGGAAGAATTACCGGTGCCGCTAATGGTGCATAAGGAATGCCCAGTAACTTCGCCAGAGGGGTGATGTTGGCCAGGGCCGGTATGGTTTCTTCACAGCCCACAACCCCCACCGGGATCACCGTGGCCTGGTGTTCCATGGCCAGGTGCATAAAGCCACTGCCGAAACGTTTCAGCTGATAGCGGTCCCGGTACATTTTTCCGGAGCCCCGCACACCCTCTGGAAAAATAATGACAGCCTCGCCATTGGCCAGCATTTTTGCGCAGTTAAGGGGGTCCCCAAGGACAGCCCCCAGCTGATTGAGCAGATTGCCCAAGTACGGCACGGTGGGAAAAAAACGTTCGATCATGGCCCGTGGCATACGCGGGCGATAAGCCCGGGTGGCCAGGGCAAAGCCAATCAGCACACCGTCCAGGGGCAACTGCCCGCTGTGGTTGGCAACCAGCAGCACCGGGCCTTCCCCAGGCACATTGTCGAGACCTTCGGCTTCGACCCGGAAATAACGGTGATAGAGGTGGTGAACCAGGGACAAACCGATTTTCGCGCTGTCACGGTTAAAGCCCCAGGGGTCGTAACCCAGACTCCCTGTGGGTTTGCTGATAGCCTCAATCTGCTGCTCCATGGCGGGGGAGATCAGGGCGCGCTTCAACACTGAGCGCAGACGCATAAGGCGATCCTTATAAAACACCGGTAAACGAAACTGGGGATATTCTCTGACAAAGTGGTGACGGAAGTACAGCGGTGTAAATCTCTGGGCCAAAGACCCATAAAAAACCCGGCGCAGGGTGGCCGGGTGAAGTAAAGACAACAGCTGTGGCATTCCGTTGCCCTTTCAGTATTGTTGAAACGGGCCAGAGCGCCAGTCGAACCCCGGGTATTTTCAGACTGATTAGGCATAAGCCCGGTGTGGTTAAAAGACTCATTCCAACTCGGTTCTGGGAATGTCGCTGGGGGCAAAGGATTCATTGTGATGAGGCACTAACGTACTCTCCCTGTCCCAGGGAAGTTGCCGGTAATTGGACAGGTAAGAGAAGTCCACAAAGGGATATTTGATGATGTCAAAGTAAGGTGAATAATCAAAATCACTGGGAACACAGAGTTTCGGATTACGCCGGTAAAGCCGGAACGCCTCACCATCGAGCTTTTTTACCAGAGGCAGTATTGGGTAGTCTATGGCGGCAAAGGCCTCGGCAATCATGGTAGAGCAGACCGTGCGTGTGTTTTCCCCGGGGTGGCGGCGGAACAGACTGGAGCGCCATCGGCGTGGCAGAAACTTCCAGGGGAACAGCAGCCGGAACAGGTCAAAGATTTGGCGAATGTCATAATCCATGCCCAGGCGGGATGCGGCATAGTTGATCACATTCTGTACATCCGGATAATTGATGTCCCGGGGTCGGCACAGACGCAGATGTTCCTTTTCATAACAACTCAGAGGCCGAACCAGGGTCCCCATGCCCAGTTCACTCTCAATGATCAGCTGGGTATCCGGAGGACCGTCATAAGAGTGCCGGATACGGGCCCGGACCCTCCGGTCAGACACATCATGCATCCGGCCAATATACAGAGCAGCATGGGAGAAGCGGCTTTGGGTAATCAGTTTGATGACATCGCTGACCCGGCTACGCCCCTCCACCAGCAGCACATCCCCGGGTTTTATTTCATAGCGGATACGCTGGAAATCGCTCATGGGTAGGGCTGATAATGGTCGCTCCCGGCTAAGCCAGCGTATCAGCTGCCTGACCAGGGCCGGGTAAAATGGCATCCGCATGATGGCAGGTCCTCCGTCAGGGGGCCGGCAATGGTGACCCTGATACTTTCAGACTAGCAGATACCGTGTAACCCGGTGCGATCTGTAATAGAATCCCAGCCATACCAAGGTAACTATCAGGGTCGGAGTGATGCCCATGAGCAAGAAAACAGAGTCTGAGACCGGCGCTGCCACCGGTGCCCCGGAAAACCCCGACCAGAGTGAACAACAGCAGCAGCAAGAGCGGGATCATGTGCTGGCCAGCCGGATCAAGGACTCTGCCCGGCAGATCTGGCTTGCTGGCCTGGGTGCCTATACCAAGGCAGAAGAGGATACCGGCAAATTCTTTGAACGCCTGGTGAAAGAAGGGGAAGATCTGGAAGATAAGACCCGGGGTGCTGTTGAGCGCCAGGTAAAAGCAGTGGAAGACCGGGTTGGGGAGGTTAAAGACCGGGCTACAGGTACCTGGGACCGCCTTGAATCCGTGTTTGATCAGCGGGTCTCCAAAGCCCTGGGGCGCCTAGGCATCCCCTCCTACAGTAAAATGCGTGATCTTGAGGAGCGGGTAGAGGCCCTGGAAGCAGAGTTGGCGGCATTGAAAAAGCGTCAGCGGTAATCCTCGCTCATCTGGGCCAGTAGCTGGCGCTCTTGCGGTTGCAGGTAAGGCGCCTGCAGGCTCATGACCTGGTACACCCCCCGCCCCAGATCCACCGCATCCTTATCCTGCAAGTGGGTCAGCATCTCATAACTTAGCCAGTAACTCAGAGTCAGTACGATCTGCTCGCTGAGTACTGTCATTTCCGCATCGGAAGCGGACAACATCCCTTGCTCCCGTAAACTGCTGCATATCCGGTGGCAGGCCTTATGCTTGCGTTTCATGATGCGCTGAAAGCGGGTCTGCAGGTGGTTATAGCGGGAGAGTACGTTTACCAGATCCTGGTAGAGGAAGCGGTACTGGGCAATGGTTTCAAACAGCAGGTGCAGAAACAGCCACTGGTCTTCCATGGAAATGGTGATTTCCGGCACATCCAGCAGGTCGTTAATCTGTGCTTCGTACCAGCCAAAGAGTTCGTTAACAATATCGCCTTTGCTGCGGAAGTGGTAATAGAGGTTGCCCGGGCTGATATCCAGCTCGTCCGCGATTTGCAGTGTGGTCACATTGGACTCACCGAATTCATTGAACAGGGCCAGACTGCTGTGCAGTATGCGGTCCCGGGTTTTCATCTTCATGGCTGGCGATCCCTGAATCAGCCAGGCAGCGTAAAATCCGCCCAGACAGGACAATGGTCTGAAGGTTTGCTCATGGCACGAATGTCATAGGCAATGCCCGCCTCAGTGAGATGCTCGATCAGGGGCGCAGTCGCCAGTATCAGATCAATACGCAGGCCCCGTTTGGGTTCCCGATCAAAGCCACGGCTGCGGTAATCAAACCAGCTGAAGCGGTCATCCACATGCTCATAGAGGCGGCGGTAACTGTCCTCCAGCCCCCAGTCCTTGAGTTGTTGCAACCAGGCCCGCTCTTCCGGCAGAAAGCTGCATTTGCCGTCACGTAGCCAGCGCTTGGCGTTGTCAGCCCCTATTCCCACATCAGCATCGGCGCCGGAAATGTTCAGGTCCCCCATGACGATCAGGGGTTTGTCCGGGCTTTGGGTGGTATTCAGCCAATGCTGGAGATCCCGGTAGAACGCCGCCTTAGCGGGAAATTTGGTGGGGTGATCACGGCTTTCGCCCTGGGGGAAGTACCCGTTCATGACAGTGACGGTGTGTTTCCCGAGAGGGAGCTCCACGGCAATAA
The DNA here is from genome assembly GCA_007692645.1 of Halomonadaceae bacterium. Taxonomy (GTDB): domain Bacteria; phylum Pseudomonadota; class Gammaproteobacteria; order Pseudomonadales; family Oleiphilaceae; genus REBR01. Next base: position 9,755 of record REBR01000102.1, read on the forward strand.
AGCGCTTCTGGGACTCCTCGTCGTCATCCGGCAGACCTTTCTCAACCCGCAGGGGTTTCTCCCGGGTCATCATGGCCACCCCGTAATGGCCCTTTTGGCCATGATAAACCACGTGATAGCCCATGGCTTGCAGTTCCGCCAAGGGAAATTCTTCGTTGTGAACCTTGGTTTCCTGCAGGCCGATGACATCCGGTGCGTAATCGTCGATCAGCTGTTGCAGCTGGTGCAGACGGGCACGGAGTCCATTGACGTTGAAGCTGACGACTTTGAAAGCGGACATGGTAATGGCAGGGCTCCCCGGGACAGCAAAAGATTGTCCCGGAGTGTAACACAGCTGTCAGTGGTGGCGACTGGCCCAAACCGCCGGGAAATTAACCGGCACAATCCGGCCAGGTAGCGTATTGATACTGGATATGGGCGTCGTAGTTTTCGTCCTTGTGAGCATGCTGGCGAATATTGGTCAGACCCATGTAATCCGTCAGGCGCCGCTGTTGGTCGTAACCGACAATGATTTCATCCACAAACCAACGGGTGACCCAGCCTCTGGAGCTGATGCTGAAGGCATAGTCACCGGTGAGCCCTGAGGGGGCATCGGTTTTTCTCACTTCAAAATCATAGAATTTGCCCCGGGTGGAGGCAAGGAAATCAATTCGTATCCGCTCCCCGTTGTTCACCAGCTCATCCCAGTACTCCTGTGCCAGAGCTTCAAAACCTGCATCCACGACACCGTTGGATTTGACCCGTGGGTTAAAGGTCTTTTCATCCCCATCCGGGGTTTTCCAGCGGATATCCAGACGCCGGTCATTGCCGTTAATGACTTCCATTTTTTCGTTGTAGCGCATGTCCTCAATGGTGTAGCTGGGTCGCTGGGCTGACTCCTGGTAGTTCAGGGTTTTCACAGCAAACACTTCACCGTCCGGGTCTTCGTAACGCACCTGATGGTCCAAGATGCGAAAACGGTTGCCCTCACAGCTGCCCTGTTGTTCGTGGTATTCGGTGTAGACCAGTTCGCCGCTGTCACGGGCAAAAACTTCACCTTTGAATAGTGCTTCCCGTTCTTCGGCAACTGCTGCTGCGGGGATTGCCAGCAGAGCGCTCAGTAGCAGGGGAGTTACTGACTGAGAAAAGCGAGGGTTACCAGCGTTGTTCCCCATGGGTCGGCTCCTGTGCAGATTCCAGCCAGCGGCTGATGAGAATGAAAGTGGGAAACAGAAACAGCCAGGCCAGAGCCAGTGCCACCAGGCCCCAGATGCCGTGGCCAAGCTCCAGCGCCCCCAATTTGGCGGCACCAAAATAGGCAAAGGCGCCGGCGACAGGGGCAATCAGCAGGGTCATCCGTGGCCATTCCCGCATCCAGTACAGGCAGTGATTCACCGTGGTGGAAAAAATCAGCCAGATGGCCACCAGCCAGACCGGAATCATGCCCTCTGCGTAAAAGCCGCTGTGTTCAGGAAAGACCAGCACCCCCATATTCAACAGCAGCACGTCAACGCTGATGCCCAGCACCGCGGCCATGATGATAAAACGGGTTTCACGGCTGGGCCGACTGCTGATCAGACTCAGGTGCAGAATCACCGCCACCACTGTTATGGCCGCAGAAAGCTGGCCTGGCATCAGTACATTCAGCAGCCAGCAGGATTCAAACAGAATGAAATTGGTGATCATTCCCTGCCGTTGGGTCAAACGGAGCAGTGAGCTCATAGGGATACCAGATTAGGGCGTTTATTGCGGGGTTTGGCAAAGAGTAACTGGTCCGTGCCAATCGCCCGCTCGGCAAATCCGGCCTCACAATAACAGAAGTAGAAATTCCACAGGCGCACAAAGGCTTCATCATAGCCGCTGACATGCAGATCGTTGCGGCTGGCCAGAAAGCGTTCCCGCCAGCAGGCAAGGGTGCGGGCATAGTGAAAGCCAATGTCTTCCAGGTGGGTCAGCACCAGGTCGGAGTTGCGCTGGGTGGCCCCCATAATGGCCGCCAGAGAGGGAATAAAGCTGCCGGGAAAAATGTGCCGCTGGATAAAATCCACATTTTTAAGAGCCCGGTCATAACGTTGTTCCGGCAGGGTAATTGCCTGAATCAAGGCCAAGCCGTCATCTTTCAGCAGTTTACTGACCATTTCAATGTAAGTAGGCAGGTACTGGGGACCCACCGCTTCAATCATTTCAATGGAAACCAGCTTGTCGTAGCTGCCGGTGAGGCTGCGATAGTCATCAAATAGCAGGGTAATACGACTTTCCAACCCCTCTTCAGCAATGCGCCGGGCGGCATAATCGTGTTGTTCCCGGGAAATGGTGGTGGTAGTGACATGGCAGCCATAATGTTTGGCTGCATGTATGGCGAAGCCACCCCAGCCGGTACCGATTTCCACCACACGGTCACGGGGCGAGAGATCAAGCTTCTGGCAGATACGGTCCAGTTTAGTGAACTGGGCCACCTCCAGGGTGCTGTCCTCGGCAGGGAATATGGCTGAGGAGTACATCATGGTACTGTCGAGAAACCGCTCAAACATATCATTGCCCAGGTCGTAGTGGGCTTCAATGTTCTTGCGGGAACCGCTTTCACTGTTGCGGTTAGCCCAGTGCAACGCTTTCAGGGCAGGCTTGGTCAGCCAGCTGAACCGGTCTTCAAACTGGTTCATCCGGTCCACATTGCGGGCAAACAGGCGTAGCAGGGCAGTCAGGTCCGGTGTATCCCAGTCCGCGGCCACAAAGGCTTCTGCTGCACCGATGCTGCCGCCGGTAAGCATATCCCGCCAGCAGCTGGCGTCGTTGATAGTAATGCTGGCATGCAACCCGTCACTGGCTGGTTGGCCAAAGTGCAGCACCTGATTGCCCTCATAAACGGTCAGCTCTCCTTCCGCTATCTGTTCAAGCTGCCCCAGCACCAGTTTGCGGGCCCATCGGCTTAGCTTGCCAGTCCCAGCAATATCATTAGTAAAATTTATATTTTCCATGAGGTTACCTCGCCTTCATGTATTGTTTTCGAGGATGCACTGGCGGACTCAGGTGAAGTGACTGGCACTGCATCGGGTTGATCAAGGGGCTTTGCTTGCGTGTCATGCCCCTCAGTGGCATTGCCCGGGTGGTCATGAAACGGAACCCCTTTTAGCTTGAGCTTCAACGCATTCCAGTAAATCCCCATCGTGCCTTTCAGGGTCTCCAGGGGGTAACGGATGAGTGATGAACCCATAGATGTACGGGTAAGGGGCTGCCGTTGGACTTCCAGAGTGGCATCAAAGACTTTCAGCCCCTCCCGGTGAATATTCATGTGCACGCGAAACTCACCCGGGCGGAAACTGAACAGCCAGTCGTAATCCTGGTCCATGGGATTAAACGGCGAAACATGGAAGTCTTTGGCGAAGCGGTATCGCTGGGTCCACCACTGGTCGTCTGCCACTTGCTTACTGGCCTGATACAGGCAGTAGCTGTGAGTTTCACCCCAGGGGGTGTTGGTAATCTGGGCGAGAATTGCCCGGGGAACCGGATTGGACTGTTCCAGTGCCTGTGTGTCATAGCAGAAGTAAAAGCTCACCGGGTTAAAGCAATAACCCAGGTAACGGGGGTGGGTAATCAACTGAATCGGACCATCCGGAGGCCAGCCCGTGGCTTTTGCCACATGTTCACGGACCGCCAGATCCAGATCTGGCTGTGACGGGTTAAAATAATCCTTACGGCGGAACCAGGCCCAGTTAAAGCCACGGGTAGAAACGAAGGGGCTGAGTTGCCCCAGTTGCTGCCATTCAGACAAGACAATGCCATACATACCGATAGGGTAAGTGAAAGCGTGACTTGCCGGCGTCATTCGACGGTGGCGAATACTCCCTGTAAGAAACTGACTCTGCATTACCAGTCGATCCCCAGTGCCCGGGTTACCCGTAAAGCGCTCTGAACACCGTCTTCATGAAAACCGTTGAACCAGTAGGCGCCACAATAATAAGTACGCTGCTGAGCGCCAATCTGATCATATTGCTGCTGAGCGGCAATGCCCTCCAGAGTGAAACAGGGGTGCCCATAACTGAACTGCTTGATAATCTTTGCCGGGTCAATGGCATGGGTGCGGTTCAGGGTGACGCAGAAGGTTTCCGGGGCCTGATGGAAGTTCTGCAGAATATTCATGTTGTAGGTCACCGAGACCGGTTCATTGGCCTGTTTCGGAATATGGTAGTTCCAGGCGGCCCAGGCCCGGCGATTACGGGGTAATACCGAGGCATCGGTGTGAAGCACCACATCATTATCCTGATAGGGCAGCGCCCCCAGAATCCGCCGCTCCTCGGGGGTCGCATCTGCCAGCATAGCCAGGGCCTGGTCACTGTGCGTGGCCAGCACCACTTGGTCAAAGCGTTCGCTGCCGCGGCTGGATACCACAGTGACCCCTTCAGCATCCCGGCTGATAGAGGCTACCGGGGTATTGCGATAGACCCGGTCTTCCAGCACCGGCAGCATTTTTTCCACATAGCTGGCAGAGCCGCCCTTGAGCACTCGCCAGGTTGGCCGGTCGTCCACCGAGAGCATGCCGTGGTTGTTAAAGAAACTGAGGAAAAAGTGCACCGGGAAGGCTTCCATTGCCGCCTCTGACGCAGACCAGATGGCAGAGCCCATGGGCACGATGTAGTAATCCCTGAAGTAGCGGGAGAAGCCATGCTGCTGCAGGTACTGGGACAGGGTCTGATGCCCAGGAATACGCCCGGCAGCCAGGTCTTCACGGGCCAGGGTGTTAAAACGGATAATTTCCCGTATCAGGTTCAGAAAGCGCGGGTTGAGCAGGTTACGCCGCTGGGCAAACAGGGTATTCAGGCTGGTACCATTGTATTCCAGCCCGTTCTGTTCACTTTTGACGCTGAAGCTCATGCTGCTGACTTCACTGGGGACCTCAAGCTCATCCATCAGGCGGATAAAATCCGGGTAGGTCCAGTCATTAAATACAATAAATCCGGTGTTGACCGGGTAGGTGATGCCCTGCAGCGGCACCTGTTCTGTGTTGGTATGACCACCAATGTAATCAGCGGCTTCAAACAGGTGTACCTGATATTTGCGGGACAACAGCCAGGCACTGGTAAGGCCGGCAATACCGCTGCCAATGACGGCGATAGACGCTTTACTCATGGTGTCAGAAATTTCCTTGTGACGTTCTCAGGGGGCACTGAATGCTCAATGCCTTAAACCATGGACAACATCGGCTCATGCCGGGTCGTCTTTCGACTGACTGCGGGCCATGGATGCGGCCAGGGCATCAGTGAGCCGCTGTGGCAGCAATCGCAGCAGTTTAAGGGTAAGAGTGAAGCGCTTGGGAAACTGAATCTCCCGGCGTTCTTTGTGCAGGCCTGTGACAATTCGCCGAGCGGCTTCCTCTGCGCTGATCAGAAATGGCATGTCAAAATCATTCAGGTCCGTCAACGGGGTTTTAACGAACCCCGGAGATACCACGGATACCACTATGCCTTCCCCAGCCAGGTCAGCACGCAGGGATTGACCAAAATAGGTGAGGGCAGCTTTGGAGGCACCATAAGCTTCAGCCCGGGTAAACGGAAACCACCAGGCTGAAGAGCTCACCAGTGCCAGCATGGGTGTGCGGCCCAGCTCCCGGCTAGCGCGGAGCATGGGCAATGCTGAGGCCACTGAACGGGCTGTTCCCACCACGTTGGTATTCATTACCCGGGCCACGAGTTCAGGGTCAAACTGGCTGACATCCATGTATTCACAGGTGCCGGCGTTTAAAATAGCCCAGTCCAAAGGGCCCTGACTGGCCAAAGCCTCGCTCATTCGGGCGCAATCGTCCGGGTTAGTGGTATCTCCCGCAAGGGGTATAATCTGGCCGCGGTATTTTTCAGCCAGTTGCTCCAGCCGTTCACTATTGCGGCCTGTGGCAATGACATGGTGACCCTGAGCTACCAGCAATTCCAGCACCGCTAAGCCAATGCCGGAGGTCGCACCGGTTAACCAGATTTTTAGGGGAAGCTTGCTCATGCAGCATGTCTCCTGAGCCAGCGCACTGCAGACCCCAATAGGGGGACGTTTTCGTAAAGCAGCTGCCCGGCATCAAAATAATCCCGGTGGTAGATGACCAGATGCTTGTGCAGATGGAGGTGACTCATGCCATCAACAATCAGCTCTTGCCCGGAACGCAACTTGCGGTGTTGCAGGTGCATCACCCAGGGCAAAGCCACCCGGTCGCCGTTGATCAGGGGCTGGCCATAGTCGAACTGGCATGCGATGACGTTACTGTAGGCGCCAGTGAAATATGTCTCCAGTGCATCAAGCCCCTGAATTTCAACAAAAGGGTCCCGGAATGACACGCCGGGGGCGTAAACCTGATCAAGACCGTCGGTATATTCGGGTCCTAACTGGTTAAACAGGGTCTTAAAGGCCTCAAGCCCATTAATTACATCACTCATTGTGATCCTCTGCTGCTTGCCGGCTGGATGATTTCCTTCGCCGGTCATGTTCCAGAGTTTCTTTACGAATATGTGCCGGAATTGGCTTAAGGTCGTAAATGATACCTAACTTGGACAGCACCCACAGACCGTAGAAAGTGATGTCCACTTCCCACCAGCGGAAGCCCTGACGGGCGGAGCCGGGCCAGCGGTGATGATTGTTGTGCCAACCTTCACCCAGGGTGATCAGTGCCAGAATAAAGTTATTACGACTGGAATCATCGGTATCGAAACGGCGTTTACCCCAGACGTGGGCCAGGGAATTGATGGACACAGTGCCATGGAACAGAAAAACGGTAGAAATAAAGAAGCCCCAGATGAGCAGCTGCGGACCATTCGTACCCAAACCCGGTGCAGCAGTTGCCAGTACTTCACCTAACCCATAAATAATGAATATACAGGCCAGGGGAACCAGGGCATCGTAGCGATTGATAAAGCGGAGCTCGGGAAACTTCATCCAGTCTTTGATGCGCTTTTCGTCAGTTTTGAAGGCGGCGTCGCAGGTAAACCACCCCACATGTGACCACCAGAAACCTTGTTGTGTCGGTGAGTGCAAATCGTTGGGTTCATCGGAGTGCTGATGATGGTGGCGATGATGGGCTGCCCACCACAATGGCCCCCGCTGGGCGGCAGAAGCGCCAAGAATGGCAAAGACCAGCTGCCAACCACGGTTGGTTTTAAAGGTTTTATGGGCAAAATACCGGTGATAGAAGCCGGTAATGGCAAACATCCGTAAGACAAAAAAGCCCACTGCAAACCACACAGCAAAGGCACTGACACCCACCCAAATAACACCCAGACAGGCCAGGTGCAGGGCAATAAATGGAAGAACTCTGAGCCAGCTGAAGTCAGTATTGGTGCTGTCCAGGTGATCCGTTTGCGCTTCGGAGTCGAACCACCTGAGAATACTCAGAGCAATTGTCTTGGTCTGGGACATGTATTTCCTACCTGTACGTCTTATGGGATTAATCGGTGTACATACCAATCGCCTCGGCGTAAAACACCTTCAAACTCACTTTTCAGCTTCCGGCATCCCTGGCCGGAACAATACCTGGAGTTATCAATGCAGCTAACACCAATACGTCATGTGGCAATCATTGGTTCAGGAATAGCCGGTCTTTCATTGGCGATTGGTTTGCAGACAATGGGGATTAAAGTCAGTCTGCTGGACAAAAGCCGTGGCCCTGGTGGTCGTCTCTCCAGTAAGCGGGTTCCTGGTGGCTCGGTGGACATTGGGGCGCAGTATTTCACCATTCGCAACCCCCGGTTCCAGCAGTTTCTGGACCAGTACGCAGGGACTGAGAGTTACCGCAAATGGACTCCGGTGCTGTTTTACGAGCAGGAGCCGGGTTTGCCGCAACCGTTTCAGGTCGCTGAACGGTATGTGGGGGTTCCCCGCATGACCGGTGTCTCCCGCGCCCTGTCGCAACACGTTGAGCCTACCTACCAGTTACGTGTTGACCGGGTAGAACAGATGCAGCAGCAGTGGCAGATCACTGATGATCAGCAGAACATGGTTGGTTGCTATGATGCTGTGGTGATTACGGCACCACCGGAACAAACCCGTGAGCTGACCCGGACCCTGCCAGTGGTGCAGCAAGGGCTTACGGGGTTTGCCATGGAACCTACCTGGACGGTAGCGCTGCTATTCAGCCAGCCCCTGTCACTGGCATTTGATGGTATGTCATTAAAGGACAGCGTACTAGGCTGGGTTGCCAGAGACGCTTCCAAGCCAGAGCGTGACAGTGGGGAGTGGTGGGTGTTGCATGCCACCAGCACCTGGTCTGCAGCCCACCAGGATGATTCCCCGGAGCAGGTAATTGCCGCCATGATCCAGGCATTTGCTGAGCGCTTTAATCATGGCCAGACAGCAGTGGAAGTCATCAGCCACCGTTGGCTGTACGCCCGGCCAGCCAGGGGTTGCCCCCAGAGCGGTTTTCTGTCATTTCACCAGGATCGGCTAGCGGTATGTGGCGACTGGCTCAATGGTGGGCGGGTGGAAGGCGCCTGGGAGAGCGCCAATCAGTTGCTGGAGCATTGGCGCAAAGAGCAGTTGGTGTAAGAGGTGTGCAGAGCCCTGGGTTAAAAGTCAGGGCCGCAGAACCTTGGGCAGGCGGTAGAAGTGGTCAATGGTGCCGTCAGAAAACTTCTGGAAAAAACTCGAGACCTCGGTGATGCGGTGTAGCCGGCGCCGCCCGGTGACCGGCTCTCTTACCAGGACTTTAATTCCCTCGAAATTGTCCTGGATATGAGAAAAGCGGGCTTTCATGGTGCAGGTGACAATTTCATCCACCGGCACACTGAGGGCATCTGCCAGGGTCTGGCGATGGGCCTCTCTGGAGGGTTCGTCCAGATCTTCACGGGTTTCCAGGTGATCCATGCGTATGCGATCCACAATACAGCGAGAAAAGCTCTTGCTGTGGGTCCGGGCATGGCGGCGAAACGCTTCCCAGAAAAAAGTATCGGTCACTTCCGCAAAGCTGCCGATATTGCCCAGACAGTCATCCACCCAACTGAACGTTTCCGGGTCCTGGAGTACCTCATTGATCGCCTCTCGTAACAGCCAGTCAAAGCCAAGAGCCGTTTTATGGGCATATACCTGACGGTACATCTGATGACGGCTGTAAACAAAATCCTCCAGGGCACCCAGCCCTTTGCGGGCAATTGCCAGACCCAGCCAGGGGGTTTCCAGGGTCCAGCCGAAGCGCATATTGCTCAGCAGATGATCCAGATTAAAGCCACCGATGGTGACCGAGGAGTGGAAGCCGTCCCGCAACATATAGTCAGCCCGGTCCGCATCAATTTCCCCGGATACGATGGATGACAGCAGATCCATGACCAATTTGGCGGTGGAGCTGTGGGCCAGGGCGCCGGCGTTGGCATCCTGGCCGGCAATAAATTCCCAGAAGGTGTGAGCATGGCGGGCAAACCGCTCACTGGGCTGCACTGAGGTGGTTTCCATGCAGCCCAGCACGTCGACAATCTCAATGCCCTGGGAGGCCAGATCAATATCCTGAAAAATCTCATAGGCCACCCGAACCGAATAGTGTTCGTGTTCCAGGGTAAGGGGCGTTTGCGGATACAGGTTACTGGTGTCGATGCCTTGCCACAGCTGGGCAAAGCGGCCCTCCTGCTGCATTAATGCCTGAATGCGCCGGGCCTGATTGAACTGATGGGAAAAGCTGGAGTGGCCACTGTCATGGAGCAGGCAGGCCAGACGGATTACCTTGGCAATGTAATCGATGGCCTCCAGTTGGCTGAAGGTCATCTCGGCCCTGGGGCTGAGATTCCGTTCCCGCAGATAGGCGTCAATCATGGCGCGGAACATGCGGCTGCCTACATACATGACGCCGACGCTGTGTAAAAAGCGGGAATGGGTGGCGCCGGGGAACACCAGACTTAAAATATCGTTTTGGCAGATATTGCGCAGACGTTGAAACAGGCGGTGATCCAGCACGGCAATTTCATGACTGTAAAGGGGTATTCCCCCATGCACCGGGTCCATGATCAGCTTGTCATAGGCACCCAGCAGATCATCGATAGCACTGCGCATGGTCACTTTCCTTTACGTCTGAATGATAACAACTCAGGATAACACAGCCGAAAGAGCGTGGTTTTACCCATTTTTTACCGAAACAGGGTGAAAAGCAGCGCTTGTGAGCCTAGGCTAGAGAAAAGAAACAGGGAACCTGCATTTCCCGGACAAACATTTATGGCCAAAACCACAGAACAGATACTTATTATTGATCAGGATAAGCGCTCCTGCAGCGATCTTTGTCATTATCTCGAGGGCAAGGGTTTCTATGTCAGTTGCTACTCAAACCTGGATGATGCCCTGGCAGGCCTGAAAAATGCCTCTCCTGAGGCCATTTTTGCCGACCTGTCACCGGCGGTTATTCATCAATTGACGCAACAGCACCAGCTGGATGAACACTGCATCCCGGTCATTGCCTACAGTGCCGCCAACCTGGCCACAGATGTGGTAGCGGCACTGCGGGCTGGTGCGTCTGACTTTGTCATCAAACCCATTGTGGATACCAGTGCTCTTGATGATGTGCTGTCAAAGCTGTTTGAGCGTTTGCGCCTGGCCCGACTTAATCAGGTGTATCGCCGGGAGCTGGAAAGTACTAACCGGGATTTGCGGGCTGGTATTGCTGAATTACGGGCAGACCAGAATGCCGGGCGTAAAGTACAGTTGAAAATGTTGCCAGAGCACCATAGACCCTTCGGTGACTGGCGCATGGACCATATGATCAAACCTTCACTCTATTTGAGTGGGGATTTTCTCGACTACGTGCGCCTGGATGACAACCTGTCTCTGGTTTATATTGCCGATGTTTCTGGTCATGGTGCCAGCTCTGCATTTGTCACCGTGTTACTGAAAAACCTCACCAACCGGCTGCAGCGCAACCTGCGCCGGGGCTCCAGCCAGGACATCCTGTCACCCAATCAATTTCTGGCCCGGGTTAACAAGGAATTGAAGGACACCCAGCTAGGTAAACATGTCACCATGTTTGTGGCTTTGCTGGATGCCAGTAAGCGCACAATGCAGTACGCGGTTGGCGCGCATTTCCCCATGCCGATACTGACATCCCCTGAAGGTACGGCGTTTCTTGAAGGCAGTGGTTTGCCGGTAGGGATCTTTGCTGATCCGGAATGGGAAGTGTATGAATGTCCGCTTCCCAAGGGCTTTCACCTGATCATGTTCTCAGATGGCATACTGGAAGTGATAAAAGCACGCAGTCTTGACCAGAAAGAGCGCCGCTTACTTGAACTCGTGGAAGCAGGGCGTCACACTATCCCCGCCCTGTCCGAAGCACTGGGCCTCGATGACATCAATGAACTGCCTGATGACATTGCAATCGTGACCGTGACCGACGAACTGGTTGATGCCCATGGCGACATACAGGATCCTGCAAGCTGAAGAACGGGGCATATATGTGCTCAAGTTCATTGGTGAGATTCGTCTGAACCTCTGTTCCACACTGGATCAGATCATTGACGATATGGTGGGTAATCCTGAGTTCAAGACCGTTGTGGTGGACTTGACTGAAACCGAAGTCATTGACAGCACCACCCTGGGGCTATTGGCCAAAATAGCCCTGGCTTCAGAAGAGCGTAGCCGCTTTCTGCCCACCCTGATCTCCACCAACCCGGATGTGACCCGTATCGTCCAGTCCATGGGTTTTGACCGTATCTTCCTGATTGTCCGGGAACCGGCCTCAGAAATTGAAGAGCTTGAAGAAATTCCTTTATTGCGGGCCAGTGAGCAGCAAGTCCGTGATAAGGTTCTGGATGCCCACCGGGTACTGATGAGCATGAACAAACGCAACCGGGACGAATTTCAGAACCTGGTTCAGGCCCTGGAGACCGAAGACTGAATCCCATGACCCATCCCCTGAACGTGACAGTACTGGGTGGCGGCAGCTTTGGCACCGCCATTGCCAAGGTCCTCTCAGAAGGCCAGCAGCACATTACCCTCTGGATGCGCGATGAAGAACAGGCGCGCTACATCCGCGAGC
>REBR01000047.1 GCA_007692645.1 Halomonadaceae bacterium
AAAGGCTTCCGTGAGAATGCGCATAAAGCCTGCAAGCACCACCAGATCCGGTTGGTACTGGTCAATCAGCCCCCCCAGGGCCTGATCAAACTGGGGCCGGTCGGGAAAATCCCGGTGATTCAGGGTGTGCCCGGGAATACCCGCAGCAGCGGCCCGTTTTAGCCCCCCTGCTTCCGGCTTGTTGCTGATTACCGCCACGACCTGACCGCCCCCCAATTGGTCCCGGGCAGCAGCATCCAGCAGCGCCTGGAGATTGCTGCCACCGCCGGAGATCAACACCACAATACGGCGAGGGGCAGAGGGCTCGCCAGCCCCTCTGAGGTTGGCGTCAGTATCAGGGCTGCCGGGCAGGTCCGGGGTGTTGCCAGTGATCATAAGGCTCAGGTGCTCTCAGGGGTAAAGCGAACGCTGGCAGCGCCATCTGCCGATTCCATGTGCCCCAGCAGCCAGGCATTTTCACCCTGCTCTGCCAGGCAGGCCAGGGCGGCATCTTTCTGTTCAGCAGGAACACAGATCACCATACCCACGCCACAGTTAAAGGTGCGGTACATTTCATCAGTGGCCACATTGCCCGCCTGCTGCAGCCAGCGGAATACCGCGGGCCACTGCCAGCTGTTGCTGTCCAGAACCGCCCGGGTATTCTCCGGCAATACCCGTGGCAGGTTCTCTGGCAGGCCGCCCCCGGTGATATGGGCCATGGCCCGCACATCACAGGTTTTAATCAGCGTCAGCAGGGACTTCACGTAGATTCGGGTTGGCGTCATCAGGGCCTGGCCGAGAGTCTGGCCATCCATGTCCTGTTCCAGATCCGCCTCGCTGACTTCCAGGATGCGCCGCACCAGGGAGTAGCCGTTGGAGTGGGGGCCGGAAGCACCCAGGGCGATCAGGGCATCCCCGGGAGCGACCCGGCTGCCATCGATAATGGCGCTACGCTCGACAATGCCCACACAGAAGCCCGCCAGGTCGTATTCGCCGCCCTGGTACATGCCAGGCATTTCAGCGGTTTCACCGCCGACCAGGGCACAGCCGGCCAGCTCGCAACCGGCGCCGATGCCTTTGATCACGGCGCTGGCGGTGTCCAGGTCCAGCTTGCCGGTGGCGTAGTAGTCCAGGAAAAACAGCGGTTCGGCACCGGCCACAATCAGGTCGTTGACGCACATGGCCACCAGATCGATACCAATGTGGTCATGCTGATCCAGTTGCATGGCCAGCTTGAGTTTGGTGCCGACCCCGTCAGTGCCGGAGATCAGTACCGGCTCTTTATAACCGGCGGGCAGGGCAAAGGCGCCGCCGAAGCCTCCCAGGCCGCTGAGAACTTCCGGGCGATGGGTGCGCTTGGCGGTGTCTTTGATGCGGTCCACCAGGGCATTGCCGGCATCGATGTTGACCCCTGCGTCGCGGTAGCTGAGTGATGGGCGTTGATCTGTCATGGCGGCACACCTTAAAAGTTTTGAGGCGCGGATTTTATCAGTAAGCGCAGGCCATACCAACCGGTGCTTGAGGATTGTGCTGTCAGGGCGCCGTCAGCGGGGTCCTTAGAGTCACAGGAACGGCTGTAAATGGTCGCCAATCAGACCCTGTCCATTGCCGGGTGTCCGGGGTACGGGTTATGACTGTCACCGTTTCAGCCCTTGGTGTATCCTGTGGAACGGTTTTTCAGTGACTGAATGGACGATGACAGCATGCATCAGGCAGTGACAATAAAGGCCCCGGGCCAAGGCTCCAGCGGTATATTATCCAGTCTGGTGGCGATGCTGCTGCTGGCTGCCCTGTTATTCCCACTGCCTGCACAGGCAGTCATTGTGGAAGGCCTTCACCAGGCCCGGGTTGCGGTTGAGAACACCGGCAGTGAGAGCCGCAGCCAGGGCTTTGTCAAAGGCCTGAAGCAGGTGCTGGTAAGGGTGACCGGCAGCGATCGGGTGCTTTCCCATCAGGATATTGCATCCCTTACCAACAGGGCTGAATCCCTGGTGGAGGAATACAGTTACCGGGATCTGGACGGGAATCTGACCCTTGAGATGCGTTTTGACGGCAGCTCTGTGACCCGCCAGCTGGCGGAACTGGAGCAGTCGGTCTGGGGGGCTAACCGCCCCGGCGTACTGGCCTGGGTGGTGGTGGATGACCGGGCAGGGCGTCAGTTGATCAAGCGTGGCAGCGACGGTGACAACGGCGATGACACGGACGCCAGGGCATGGCGCCAGGACCTGGTGAATGCGGCAGAGCTGCGGGGTTTACCGTTACTGTTGCCCCGTTATGACAGCAGCGAGCGCAATCAGCTGAGTCTGTCTGAAATCTGGGGTCAGTTTATGGAGCCGATCCGGGAAATGTCCCGGCCTTACCGGGCAGACCGTCTTGCGGTGGTGCGTATCGCCGCCCGGGGGGACACTCTGCAGGCTCGCTGGCAGCTGCAGGTGCGTGGCGAGTCCGCCATGGAACAGGGAAACCTGAGTGCCGGTTCCAAAGAAGAATTAATGGATAAGCTGGTGGCGGAATGGGCCCGCCAGTTTGCCGCTGTGTATGGGGTGGATCCCTCCGCTCTGGAAGATGCCCAGCGACTGGAAATGCGCATCGACGGTGTCAGCTCACTGGCGGACTATGCCTCGGTGCGCAGTGCCCTGATGCGCATGGAGCCGGTAGAGAGTGCCGAGCCGGTAGGGGTTCGCCATGATCAGCTGCAGGTGCGGGTGCGTTTTGCCGGTGAGGTGCGCACCCTGGAAGAATACGTAGCCCTGGATCGTCGCTTTGAGGTGGTGGAACAAGCCCCTGAAGATAATGACAGACCCGATATGGGCAACTGGCTGGCAGCAGGTCAACCGATTCCCCAGGAAACGATTGAAAGCGACAGTTTTGCCAGCCTTTACCCCACACTCCAATACCGCTGGGTGGTTGCTGAGCGGGATTCCCGGGACGTTCTGGAGGCTATTGAGCCACTGAATGGTGATTCTGAGGAAACCCCTGAGGAATCCCTGGGGGATGACACCCTGCCGGGTTTTTAAGCCCCGGCCCCCGTTCTGAGCCCCGCTCTGGGAGAGCCCGTTGTGCAGGAACAGTTACCGTTACGGGTGAGCTTGCGGGATGAAGCCACCCTTGAGAATTACCATGGTGAGCACAATCGCCAGGGGCTTGCCCGGGTGCGCCAGATACTGGCTGCCCCTGAACCGGCTGTCACGGTGCTTTGTGGCGGCTCAGGGGCGGGTAAAAGCCATCTGTTAAATGCCCTGTGCCTGGCCGCAGAAGCCCAGGGTGACAGTGCCCTGTGCCTGAGTCTGAGCGAGGCGCAGCATCTGCCGGCAGAAGCCTTGCTGGGCCTGGAACAGTTCCGCCTGGTGTGTCTGGACGACCTGCAGGCTTTGCCTGCTGACCCCGCCTGGGAAGAAGCCCTGTTTCACCTGCATAACCGGGTGCTGGACGCCGGGGGGCAGTTGTGGATTGGCGCCCCGGCCCCCCCCGCCACGATGCACTGGCAGTTGCCGGATCTGGCCTCACGGCTTAAGGCGGCGGCAGTGATTCAGTTGCGTTCACCGGAAGATGACGATCTGCTTCATCTGCTTCAGGCCAGGGCCGCCAGCCGGGGGCTTGAGCTGGCAGAGGAAGTGGGGCGTTATGTGCTCCGCCGCGCCCCCCGGGATACCGGTTCCTTGCTGGAGTTACTGGCTCAACTGGATGATGCCTCATTGCGCAATCAGCGCCGTTTGACCATACCGTTCGTCAAGACGGTAATGGCTTGGTAGAATCCCTGCGTACAGTTCCCCGGGGCAGTGGGGTTGAGGTTATAACAACGGTAAGGAATGCATGATGCGACGGGTGGTGTTCAATCAGAAAGGCGGTGTGGGCAAGTCCAGTATTACCTGTAACCTGGCGGCGATCAGTGCCGCTTCAGGTAAACGGACCCTGGTAGTGGATCTGGACCCCCAAGGTAACTCCACCCAGTATCTGCTGGGCCGGCCCGCCTCGGAACTGACGGATACCGTAGCAGATCTGCTGGAGCAGACCATTTCCTTCAAAATCTATAACCGCAAACCGGAAGAGTTTGTTCACCCCACGGCTTATCCCAATCTGCATGTGTTGCCTTCCAGCCCGGAGCTGGATTTTCTTGAGCGTAAGCTGGAAGCCAAGCACAAGATCTATAAACTGCGGGATTTCCTGAAGAAACTGAGCGAACTGTACGACGCCATCTACATCGACACTGCCCCGGCGATGAACTTTTACACCCGGTCTTCCCTTATCGCCGCACAACGTTGCCTGATCCCCTTCGATTGCGACGACTTCTCCCGTCAGGCCCTGTACAACATCCTCGGGGAAATCAAGGAACTGCAGGAGGACCACAACCCGGATCTGGTGGTAGAGGGTATTGTGGCCAACCAGTTCCAGCCCCGGGCCAGCCTGCCCAAGCGCCTGGTGCAGGAGTTGCTGGATGAGGGACTGCCGGTGTTACCGGTGCGCCTGTCCTCTTCCATCAAGATGAAAGAATCCCATCAGGTTAACCAGCCACTGATCCATATGGCCCCCAAGCATAACCTGACCAAACAGTTTGAAGATCTGCACCGGCTGTTGAATGGTGAAACCGTGGAAGTGGTGCCCCTGGACTGAGGCGTGTTTAAAACTCTGATTGCTTCACCAGCAGCAGAGGTGACACTGGTAATTGATCGCGGCTATAGCCGCTCCCACACAGGGACAGGCCCATGGCTGCGATCAGGCAGGAAACCCTGTTGCAGCGGTTGTAGCCGCGATCAGGCCCTGCCCCATAATCCACTTTAACCCTGGATGCTGACATGCGTAGCGATTCCATAGATCTGGCCATCACAGACTGCCTGCTGGCTATCGCCCAGGAGCTGCAGCAGCTGGATCTGTGGCAGCAGACCCCCCCGGCTGCCAGCGACCTGGCCAGCCAGCAGCCTTTCTGTGTGGATACCCTGACGTTTCAGCAGTGGCTGCAGTTTGTGCTGCTGCCGCAAGTACAACAGTTAATCGATGCCGGGCAGCCCCTGCCTGCCGCAGCCGCCATCGCCCCCATGGCGGAAGAAAGCTTCCGCCACCAGGCCATTCCCGCCGCGGTGCTGGTAAACCGGTTACG
The DNA here is from genome assembly GCA_007692645.1 of Halomonadaceae bacterium. Classification (GTDB taxonomy): domain Bacteria; phylum Pseudomonadota; class Gammaproteobacteria; order Pseudomonadales; family Oleiphilaceae; genus REBR01. The sequence goes on from REBR01000047.1 coordinate 5,075, forward strand.
GGAGCTGGACCGGTTGATCAGCGACAATCCCTGACTGGCGACTTAAAGCGCTTACCGCCGGGGTTGTCTCATCGCGGCCATGGCCGCTCCCACAGTTGACCAT
>REBR01000157.1 GCA_007692645.1 Halomonadaceae bacterium
GCTGCCCACTCCATCTGGCGCGCCAGAACCAGTGCATCGGTCATGTCAGTCAAGGCATTCCACTGGAACTGTGAGCCCGGGAAGACAAAGGCCTGGCCGGTTGCCTTGCAGATGGAGGCGTAGACGGCAATGGTGGTGCCCATGTTCATGGCGTTGCCCCGGGCATAGCCCACCACGGTGTGTGGGCGGTGCACGTTCCAGGCAAAGCCGTGGCGTTCAGCGGCCTCGAACAGCACGTCTTCCAGGGCATAGTAGAAGTTATCCCCCGGCACACGGGGCTCGGACTCCCGGAACGGGGTCTCGATACGCCCGCTGCCGTAGGCTTCGAAGGATCCCAGATACTGCTTGGTGCCGGTGACCAGAGAGGCGTGTTTCAGGTTGTCGCTATCCAGGGCCTCAAACAGGTTGCGCATCATCCCGCTGTTGGTCTCGACGTTGGCTTTTTCGTTGTCGCGACGAATCCAGGTGCAGTAGAACACGTGGGTAATGGGCAAGCCCGCCAACGCCTTTGCGGTGGCGGTTTTGTCCAGCAGATCGGCAGCCACCGGAATCACGCCGCTTTGCCCGGTGGCGCTGCGGGACAGACCGTAAACGGTCCAGCCACTGGCCACCAGATAGGTGGTGAGATTGCCGCCACTGATGCCGGTGGCGCCAACAACGAGTGCTATGCCTTTATCCATGATGAATGCCCTTGTGAAACGTGGGGGAAGACCCGGCCTCGCGCCAGATCAATAAGTGCAGTCTGGGGGAGAAGGATTGTTGCTACAATGAGCGGTATCGCAAATCTTTATTGCATGAGACGCAACTCAATGAGCCTGAATGCCTTAGACCTGAACGCCCTGCGGGTGTTCGAACGGGTTGCCGCCACCGGCAGCTTCACCGCCACCGCCCACCACTTCCACCGGGCGGTATCCTCCATCTCCCGCCAGATTCGCGCTCTGGAAGAGGCGGTGGGGCAGCCGCTGTTTTACCGGCACACCCGGGCTGTGACCCTGACCGAGTCAGGCTGGCGCTACTATGAAGAAGTGCGGGACATTCTCGAGCGCCTCGACATGGCCACGGAAGCCCTGCATCAGCCAGAGGCGGAGCCCAGGGGTGTGCTGCGCATCAATGCACCGGTGGCCTTCGGTCAGCGCCAGATCGTGCCGTTGCTGCATCGCTTTCAATGCCGCTTCCCCGGTATCAAGGCGGAACTGCAGCTGAATGATCGGGTGGTGGACCCGGTGCGGGAAGGTCATGACATTACCTTCCGGGTGGGTAATCTCTCCGATTCATCTCTGGTGGCACGGCAACTGGCGCCCATGAATTATATTGTCGCCGCCTCCCCGGAGTACCTGGCAAGACAGGGAGAACCCCAGACTCCCGAGGCGCTCAGGGACCATGACTGCCTGATCTATCAGGGGGAGTTGGGTCGCCAGCGCTGGTATTTTCAGCATAGCGACGGGGCGAAGGAAGTGGCTTATGAAGTGGACGGCAGCCTCGCCAGCAACGATGCGGAGAGCCTGGTCAGGGCAGCACTGCTGGGCCAGGGGCTGGTTATTTTCCCCACCTGGCTGATCGCCGGGGAGCTTGCCCAGGGCACCCTGGTGGCACTGCTGGCGCAATGGCGGGCCGAGGTCATGCCGGGTCGCCGGGAGCTGTACGTGCTGACCCGGGAGCGCCAACTTAAAACCCCCAAGGTGCGAGCCTTCATGGACTATTTATTGGCAACGATGTCGCCCAGCCCTCCCTGGGACCGCTGGCGGGAACACCACCACCGCTGACCGCAGACAAGGGTCCTGGCCTGTGGGTTCTGGCCACAAGGGCTGCGGGTCGGCTTTTCCCGGTGTCTGCCGGATGCGGCGGCAGGGAAGGGTGTTACCCTGTGAACTGAATCACCTGTACCTTGTCACTCATGCCTTGTAAGCCCGGCTGCCAGGAGCCCTGTAATCATGTCCCAGTCATTCCCCCGGATTCCCTTTGATAACCGTTTTGCCCAACTGCCGGAGGTGTTTTACCGGCGCAGCCAGCCGCAACCGGTGCAGGCGCCGCAACTGCTGCGCTACAATCAGGCCCTGGGGGAAGAGCTGGGGATTGAGCGGGGTGATAGTGACGATGCCACCCTGGCGGCGCTGTTCTCCGGCAATCAGTTGCCCGCCGGGGCGGACCCCCTGGCCATGGCTTATGCCGCCCACCAGTTTGGCCATTTTGTGCCCCAGTTGGGGGATGGTCGGGCGCTGCTGCTGGGGGAGGTGCTGAACCGGCAGCAACAGCGGCGGGATATTCAGCTCAAGGGTGCCGGGCGCACCCCGTTTTCCCGCCAGGGGGATGGCCGCTCTGCCCTGGGGCCGGTGCTGCGGGAATACCTGGTGAGTGAAGCCATGCATGCCCTGGGGTGCCCACCACAAGAGCCCTGGCGGCGGTGACCACGGGGGAGACGGTGCTGCGGGAGCAGCCGGTGCCGGGGGGCATTCTCACCCGGGTGGCGGCCAGCCATATCCGTATTGGCACCTTCCAGTTTTTCGCGGTGCGGGAAGATACAGACAGCATCCGGCAACTGGCGGACCATGTGATTGAGCGGCACTACCCCAGTGCCCGTGATGCCGACAACCCCTACCTGTCGCTGCTGGAACAGGCCGCCGCCGCCCAGGCCCGGCTGGTGGCCAAGTGGATGTCACTGGGTTTTATCCACGGGGTAATGAATACCGACAACACCGCCCTGTCCGGGGAGACCCTGGATTACGGCCCCTGCGCCTTTATGGACGGTTATCAGCCGGACAAGGTGTTCAGCTCCATCGACAGCGGCGGCCGTTACGCCTACGACAACCAGCCCTTTGTGGCCCGCTGGAATCTGGCGCGGCTGGCGGAGACGCTGCTGCCGCTGATGGCGGATGCCCAGGAAGACGCCATTGCCCTGGCCAGAACGGTGCTGGAGGACTTTATGCCCCGTTATGAGCAATACTGGCTCGCGGCCATGGGGCCCAAGCTGGGGCTGACTGAGGCGGTGGAGGCGGACCGCCCCCTGATCGAGGATCTTTTATCAGCCATGGCGGAGCACCGGGTGGACTTTACCCAGTGTTTCCGCCATCTGGGTGAGGCCGCCATGGGCCCCTCTGGTGAGGAAACCCTGGCGGCACTGTTCCAGCAGTCCGCTGCCTGGCAGGCCTGGTACCCCCGCTGGCAGCAGCGCCTGGCAGAGGAATCCGGCAGTAAAGCAGACCGGGCCCAGGCCATGGCGGCAGTAAACCCCGCAGTGATTCCCCGCAATCACCGCATTGAGCAGGCCATTCGCCAGGCAGAGGACGAGGGGGATTTCAGTGCCTTTGAGACTCTGGCGGAGCGGCTGGTGAGGCCCTTTGATGATGCGCCGGAAGCACTGCCCTATATGCAGCCACCGGCACCCCAGGAGCAGGTATTGCGGACCTTTTGCGGCACCTGAGGTAGCTGACCGAAGCTGACCGGGGACAGGAGCTGACCGGGGACAGACCAGAGCTGACCGGGGACAGACCACGTTTTTGAAGTGCTAAAAACGTGGTCTGTCCCCTAACTCCTGTCCCCTAACTCCCAAACCATTTTTGACCCAAGAGAGCGAAAGCCATGTTCAACGTAAACCAGTATTTCGACGGTAAAGTGGCCTCTATAGCCTTTGCTGGCGAGCAGTTGCCTGCAACGGTGGGTGTAATGGCCCCTGGTGATTATGAATTCGGCACCAGCCAGCATGAAACCATGACAGTCATCAGCGGTGCCCTGACGGTGAAGCTACCGGGTGCCGGCGACTGGCAGACCTTCAGTGCCGGGCAGGTTTTTGAAGTGCCTGCGGACAGCAAGTTCCAGTTGCAGGTGGCACAGGATACCGCTTACCTCTGTACCTACGCCTGATATAGCCGCGACCTGGAGCCCTCTGTGGGAGCGGCCATGGCCGCGATTAGGCCACTCTGTTGACCGGTGCCCTGAACGGGCTTTTGCTGTGGCCTGGGAATTGATCGCGGCTATAGCCGCTCCCACAGGTTGCAGCAGCGTATCAGTCGTGACCTGGAGCCCTCTGTGGGAGCGGCCATGGCCGCGATTAGGCCACTCTGTTGACCGGTGCCCTGAACGGGCTTTTGCTGTGGCCTGGGAATTGATCGCGGCTATAGCCGCTCCCACAGGTTGCAGCAGCGTATCAGTCGTGACCTGGAGCCCTCTGTGGGAGCGGCCATGGCCGCGATTAGGCCACTCTGTTGACCGGTGCCCTGAACGGGCTTTTGCTGTGGCCTGGGAATTGATCGCGGCTATAGGTTGCAGCAGCCCCCACAGGGTGTGAAGCAGCCCCAACAGGGTGAAGCAGCTCCGAGTGTGGTTAAGGGTTAGTCCGCGTTGATGATGCGGGCCAGACTGAGCAGGTCGGAGCTGATAAAGAGGCCGTTTTCCAGGGCCCGGTTCAGGTTGATCTCAAACTGCTGCCGGTCCCGGGTGCGGAAAATATTGATCACCCCCCCCTGTTCGGCAAAGCCCTGGGTATTGCCCACGCTCAGTACAAACAGGTGATTCACATCGGCGAAAAATTCCTTCAGGCGGTCTTGCCGGTCAATGCCCACGAACAGAATATGGCAACCCCGGCGAATGTCCTCGCTGCTGGTGGTACGGATCACCGCCAGGGTGCGGTCGCGGATATTCACCCCATTCACCACATCAAGGAATTCACCGAAGGGTACAGCCCCGAACAGACACATACGTAAGGGCGCTTCAGCACCGCGAAACGCCTCCGGGGGCCACTCGACAAAATTGGCAAAGTTGTACAGGAACAGGGCTTTTACCTGGAACTCCCGGGCCTGATCCGACCCCTCAAGGCTCTGGGCGCTGGCTACCGGAAAGCCGCACAGCAAGACCGCCAGCAACAGCAGCAGGGGCGCACAGGGGGACCGGCGGGGATGGTTGGTTGGCGTCATCAGAACCTCACACTCAGGTAGCCATACAGGGCATTATTCTCTTGTTCGATAATCAGGTCAGAGCTGTTGCCCTGATCCAGGGCGTAGCCCCAGTTCAGGCCCGCCCGGGCAAGATTCCGGTAACCCAGCTCGACCCCCAGCCCGGCCCCCAGAAAACGGGCGCTGCTGTCGCTGCCCCCGTCCACCACCCGCAGGCCCTGGGCATGGTCAGCAAAGATAAAGGGCCGCAGTTGCCAGTCAGCCCGCCACTGCAGGGCGTACAGGGTCTGCTCCAGCACCAGTTTATAGGCACTGTCGGCACTGAACAGTCCCGGGGAAAAGCCCCGCACGCCGTTAGGCCCGGTCAGGCTGAAGCGCTCTGAAGAGGGTAGTCCGTCCGGGCTGAAAGTGCCTTCCAGGGACACCTGGCTGGGGAAGCGTCCCGGGGCCCCGGCCCAGTCATGCTGGCCCCGGTACTGGCCGCTGATGGCATTGAAGGAGGAGTCCGGGGGGTTATTGCCACTGCTGCTGGTGACCACCCCAAACAGGGGAGTGGCGGTCACCTCATGGTGGAGCCGCCACCGTGCCTGGCGCCACTGGCGGGTTAATTGCGGGCTCAGGGTGAAATAGCTGAAACGCTCCGCCAGTACTTCCGAGAAAACATCGCTATCAACCTCCGCCCGTTTCGCCGCCAGGGTAACCCGTGCCCGTGACCGGGGGTCCCAGGGGGCCAGGTTATCCAGGCCCCAGGCCACACTGGCCATATCCAGAGTGCCCCCAAGGCCGAGCACAGAAAAATCCCCCCCCAGGGAGAATTCACTGCGCATCAGTGACAGCTCCAGGCGCGAACGGTCAGCGAAGGGCCGCTGGTAAGCCAGCCCCCCCAGCAGGTTGCCGGACTCATTGGTGACCAGGGCGGTGGCGCTCAAGGTGCCGCCGTCACGGAACGGGTTATTGACACTGTGGCGCAGCAACAGCCGGTATTCCCCGGTGTCATCCAGGCCGTGGTTGTCGATGCGGATTTCCGTGCGCTGGCGCTGTTCTTTGCGCACCCGCAGATTCAGCCGGGTCTCGCCATCGTGAGTCCCCATGGAAAAGATGCCGAACACCCGCAGTCCGGCCTGGCGGTTCAGGCGATCCAGAGCCTGCTCCACCGCCGGTTCATAAACCGGTCCCCCCATCTGCTCACGAAAGGGGGCCATCAGTTGCTGGCTGCTATACAGGGAGTTGCCGTGGGTATGAATCTCCGCCAGCCTGCCGCTGCGCAGCCGCAGAATCAGGCTGCCATTGACGATTTCCTGGGGTATAACCACCACGGTGGCAAAGGTGAGGCCGTGCTCCCGGTAGTAGCGGGTCAGCTCATCCGCCAGCCGGTGCATTTCTCCCACAGACAGGGTAGGCCCCTGCCTGAGATAGGTATCCACCAGCCGCTCACGCATGACTTCCCGGGTGATGCCCAGGGCGGGAAACAGCAGTTGTTCCCCCCGCAATTCAATGCTGCTGATCAGAATCTGGCCGTCCTGAATGGCGTCGGGATTAATGGCCTGGGGGGTCATTTCCCGGGCAATTTCTGGCGCCAGCAGGTCGATCCGTAACCGTCCCTCAGCAACCACCTGAGTGCTTACCACCAATAACAGCACCAGAAAGAGGACTTTCCAGGTCCTGTGGTGGAAGTATTGTCGAGGTGGTATTGCTCTGATAATGCAAGAGTTAACAGCAGGCAATGGGCTTCATCCTGGTAAAAATCGGCCTGGGCTGCTGGCCGAAACAGTCAGTGTCACTTACGCTTAAGATCAGCTTAGTAAAGTTTTCGTGAATAGGTAGGTAGTGACTGACCAGTACAGCCGAGACGCCCGATGTTGCAGTTCCGAAAATTACGCATTAAATACAAATTGATGCTTGTGGTCATTCTGACCACAAGCCTCGGTCTGTTGATCTCAGTGGCCGGTGTGATTGCCTTTGATCGGGTGAAGCAGCGGGAAATCCTGGTGGAGGAAATGACCATCCTGACCCAGGTGATCGGCGCCCGCAGTGCCGCTGCCTTGAGTTTTATGGACCAGGCCAGCGCCCGGGAAAATCTCAGTTACCTGTTGTTGCGGGACTCCATTACCTCAGCCTGTATCCATGACCGTAACGGCGACATATTTGCCAAAGTGGATGCCGGGCGGGCCGGGGAAAGCGCCTTCTGCCCGGAATCCCCGGGGGAGCCCGGGGCACAGTTCTCCAGCCGTTACCTGGATGTGGTGGAACCGATCCGGTTGAATAACCAGTCCATTGGTTACCTGACCGTGCGCACTGACCTGTCAGACCTGGGGGCCCGATTGCGGGGCCAGGTGGTGGCGAACGTGGGTATTCTGGTGTTGTCGCTGATCGCCGCGTTGGCGATAACCTCCCGTCTGCAGCAGGCCTTTTACCGGCCCATTGTGGCCCTGGGGCAAACCGCCCACCTGGTGACCCACGAGGGCAACTACGGGGTACGGGCCTCCACCGACAACGAAGATGAGCTGGGGGAGGCCGTAGCGGCTTTTAATACCATGCTGGGGCGGATTGAGCAGGATCAGGAGAAGCTCACCAACATGGCGTATTTCGACACCCTGACGGAGCTGCCCAATCGTCGCCGCTTCAGTGAGGAGCTGGAGCAGGCCATTGGTAAGGCGGCACGGACCGGCAAGCGGGTCGCGCTGATTTTTGTTGACCTGGACAAGTTCAAGCAGGTGAACGACACCCTGGGCCATGATGTGGGGGACCTGTTTCTGCAGTCCTGTGCCGACCGCCTGCGGGCTGCCATGCCTGTGGGGGGCATGGCTTACCGGTTAGCCGGGGATGAATTTACGGTGATGCTGGAGGGGGTGAGATTCATCAGCGAAGCAGAAGACACAGCGAAGCAGATTTTCCAGCAGTTTGCCGGACAGTTTGTCTGGCCAGGGGGCACCCTGAACATGTCCGTGAGCCTGGGCATTGCCTTGTCCAATGACGGGGATACCGTGGGTAGCCTGCTCAAGAAAGCGGACATGGCCCTTTACCAGGCCAAGGATGCGGGGCGTAACAACTACCAGATCTTCCGTGAGAAATAAGCGCCGCTGCCGGGTTACTCCAGGCGGCCATTAATCAGCAAGCGCCCCAGATAGCGTTTAATGGCATCTTCCCGGGTGCAGTCTACCCCCTGGGTAATATCCGGCACACAGTCTGCAACCAGCTGATCCAGCCGGAAAATGTCTTCCATGCTGGTGTCTACCGGCTCCTCCAGGGCATTCACCGACTCTTCACCAGACTCCGCCAGGGGGTTGTTGCCGGGGTTCGTCAGGGCGGCCCGGGGTACTGGAGTGTCAGTGAGGAAAATACGCCCCCCTTCATCGGCAATGGCCAGGGCATTCACCAGGCCTTCATTGTTAACGGCACTGACCGCCAGGTCAGAAAAATACCGGGCCTGAACAATCACATCACCACCAGTGACAATGATTTCTCCACTGGCTTGGTTGTTGATCAGGTTATTGCGCCCTGTGGGTGCCTGATTCAGGGGAGCTGAAACCGCAACCCCCAAAAGTCCGGAACTCCCCATAGACACAACGGCGCTGTCCGCTACCGCCAGCCCAAGGTTGCCGCTGCTGGTGAGCCGGCCGGCGTTATCAATAAAGCCTGCCACCAGTTGTACATTGCTGCCGCCGTTAATTACGGCACCATCCTCAATGGTAATGCCGCCCCGCTGGGCAGCCTGCAGGGTGAAGTCGCCGCTGGCAAAATCCGCCACCGTGGTGGTCATATCAGAAATCAGCAAGCCCCCTGTATCCACAAAACCGGTGCTGCCGATCACTACCCCCGCGGTATTGAGCAGAAACACATGGCCGTTGGCTATGAGGTCACCGAAGATTTCGCTGGGGCTGCCGGAGAAGTCCCGGTTCAGGGCTATGGCGCTGGCCCCCGGCTGGCTGAAGGTCACGCTTTCCCCCGCAGAAATACTGAAAGAGTCCCAGTCAATGGCGAGGCGGGAAGAGGTCTGGTTGATAATGATGTTCTGCTGGTCGGAGGTGTCAATGTCCCCGACACCGAAGCTTATGCTTCCCCCCTGAGGGTTGGCCATAACCGAATTATTAGCAATATAGGCCAGACCCCACGCAGTGGTCAGTGAGATCTTACAAAAAAGTGCCAATTTGTTCACATAAACACCCTGTTTAACAAAGAAATACACTTTCAATGATGCCTTAAAGGTAAGTAACCCCTAGTTTGAAGGTAGGCGGTTGATGAAAATCTGGCAAGAGATTGCTGGAATTTTAGTCAGCGCATGGCAGTAGTCAGCAGTAGGGAAGTCCATGACAAAAACAACGGCGGTGATGTATTGCTTAATGGCACTGATGCTGGTGCTGTCTGGCTGTGGTGGTGACGAAGAGAGCCAGACTCCCTTCCAAGCTGAGCCCTCCACAGAAACGGCGATTACCCTGCCGGGCCCCCCAGATGTGTATGAGGGGGAGTTGCCGGTTGACTTGCCGGAAGTGCCCGACCTGTTGCCTGAGGGGGATATGCTGCTGCCTGGGGTTGCCGGCCTGCTGGTGGGAGATACCCTGTACGGGGCAGGCATTGTGCGCTCCCCCAATGTTCGCTTTACCGGTTATGCCCCCCGTAAGCGGCCGGTTGAACTGACCCTGAATGACCGTTTTGTGGGTTCCGCCATGGCCCGGGAAGATGGCACCTGGGAATTGGACTACCGCACCATCCCCTTGCCAGAGGGGGAGCATGAGCTGCAGGTTGCCTCAGTGGGTGCACTGGGTGCGCGCACAGACGCTGAAACATCTTTCCGTTTTGCCTATGTACCGGATGCCCTGGAGGCACCGGTTATTACCGGCATAACCCCTGACACCGGCGCCAGTGACAGTGACGGTATCACCGCCGCCACGGAACTCTTTATTCAGGGCACCGCTATTCCCAACCTGCCGGTAGAGGTCGCTCTGGACAGCACTGTTATTGGCACTGTTACCGCCAATGCCGGGGGCGACTGGCAGCTGGACTACAGCCAGGTCTCCCTGGCGGATGGTACCTATCAGTTAGCCGCTACAACTGTGTATGAAGATATCCGCGGCGCCGTCTCGCCGGCGTTTACCCTGGTGATCGATACCCAGGCAGAGCTGCCCACACTTGCGCTGCTGACCAGCACCGGCTCAGACACCCTCAGCAATCTCCCGGGGCTGATACTGGGGGGCACTGCTGAGCCTGGCAGTGAGGTGGTGGTATGGCTCGATGGCGACGCCCTTGGCAGCACCACTGCAGATACCGACGGCAACTGGCAACTGGATGACAGTGACACCCAGCGCAGCGACGGGCAGTACAGCCTGAGCGCCAGCATCACCGACCTTGCGGGCAACGAGTCTGAGGTGACCAGCCCCCTGGTCATCACCATCGACACCCAGGCACCGCCAGTTCCCGTAGTTACGGGTATCAGCGACGATACCGGCATCAGCGCCAGTGACGGCATTACCCGGGACAACCAACTGCAGTTTAACGGTACGGCCGCGGCGGATACCCAGGTACGGGTGCTGCTGGATGGCACCGAGATAGGCACCACCACCAGCAATAGTAACGGCGACTGGAGCTTTGATTACCCCACCACCCTCAGTGATGGCAGCTACCAGGTGACGGCCATCGCCCGGGACCTGGCAGGGAATGACTCTGCCACCTCGAATGGCTATGCCGTGACGGTGGATACCACGGCCCCGACACTCACCAGCACCCTACCGGCGGCAGACGCCAGCAATGTGGGCCTGGCCACCCCCCTGAGCCTGACGTTCAGCCAGCCGGTATGGGTGCAGAGCGGCAATCTCGGCATTTACCGCAGCAACGATGACACCCAGGTGGGCAGCATAGCCCTGGACGGTAGCGCCGTGAGCGGCAACGGCAGCACCACCTTGACAGTTACCCCCAGCTCCCCCTGGGTAGGCAGCACCGGCTATTATCTGCTGCTGGATGCCAATAGCCTGGCAGATACCGCCGGTAATGGGTTTGCCGGCATCAGTGACAGCAGTCAGTGGCGTTTCAGCACCCAGGCCACAACCCTGCTGGCGGTCAGCCCGGCCAATAACGCCACCAATGTTCCCTTCAGCACCAGTCTGACCCTGCAATTCAACGAGCCGGTGACCAGTGGCAGTGGCAACCTGAGCATTCGCCGCCGCAGTGATGGCAGTCTGTTCCAGAGCCTGGATATTAGCGGTAGCAATGTCAGCTGGTCCGGCCAGGGCTTGACCGTCACCCCCCCCACAGTTCTGGCGGCGGAGACGGAATTTTATGTGGAGCTGGACGCCGGTGCCGTGGTCAATAGTGAAGGTGCCCCCTTTGTGGGGTTCAGTGGCAACGACAACTGGCGTTTCACCACCGCGGAAGGGGTCGTGGTGACCGTTGATGAGGTGACCTCAACGGCGCCAGATGGCACCTACAATACCGGCGACCTGATCCAGATACAGCTGGTGTTCAGTGAACCGGTGACGGTTGCGGATGGCACCCCGCAGCTGCGCCTGGCCCTGGAGGGTGGCCCCAGACTGGTGGATTATGTCTCCGGTGACGAGACCAATACGCTGGTTTTTGACTACAGGGTGGCTCTGGGTGACAGCAGCCCGGCCCTGGATGTGGTGGACGTGGAGTCACTGCTACTCAATGGGGCCACTATCCGCAGTGCCACTGAAGTGGATGCGGATGTGCGCCTGCCGCTTCCCGGCAGCCCCGGCTCCCTCAGCAACAACAAGAGCCTGGTGATTGCCGGACAGGGACTCAACGGCAGCGACCTGGGGGACAATGGCTACCATGTGGTGGGCACCCTGGCCGGCGGTGCCCTGGGGGCGAGCCTGACCCCGGTGGGGGATATTAACGGCAGTGGTTTTGAAGACTTCGCTGTCGGTGCTCCCGGTGCCGACGATGAGCGGGGAGTGGTGTATGTAATTTACGGCAACGGTGCCAGCTCGCCGCCCTCAGTTACCCTTAATGCCAATGGCACCATTGACCAGGAAAAGGGCTTCCGCATACTGGGCGCCGCCCTGGGTGACCGGGCCGGTGAAGCCCTGGGGGGAGCAGGGGACTTCAATGGCGATGGCATCGACGACCTGTATGTTACCGCCCCCGGCAGTGCCATGGGGGGCGCGCAGCGGGGCGGGGTCTACATTATCTGGGGTGAGCAGTCAGCCACCCGCGGCGATGTAAACCTGGCCAGCTTTGCCACCGGCCCCGCCGCCAGTAACAACGGCGGCCTGGTGATTCCCGGCCGGGTAAACGGCCAACGCCTGGGGGAAGGCAGCCAACTGGCTCCCTTTAATGGTCAGGTAATTGCCAGTGGCGGTGATTTTAACGGCAATGGCATTATGGATCTGGCACTGGGGCACCCGGGCAGCGACCACAGCGCTACCGGTGCCGGCCAGGCCTATGTGCTGTTCGGCAAGCGCGGCGCCAGCCGCAGTAACATTGACCTGCAATCCCTGGGTGACAACGGCCGCCGCATCGATCCGGGTAACCTCCCGGGTGCCGCTTTCGGGCAAGGGCTGAGTTTTATTGGGGACTTTAACGGTAACGGCCATGATGACCTGGCCGTGGGTGCCCCTGGGGACAGCACTGCCGCCGGTAACGGGGGGCGCGCCCATGTGTTCTTTGGCCAGCCCGGTGAAGGGCTGCTCACCACTGGGGGCCTGAATGGACAGAACGGCTTTACCCTGAGCACCCTGCAGGATCAGGCGCTGCTGGGGTATGCTCTGGGGGGAGGGGATTTTAACGGCAACGGCCGTGCCGATCTGGCCATCGGCGCCCCAGGACTCAGCCGGGTCTGGGTCATTTATGGCTCCGCCAGTGGCAGCTACAGCAATGTGCTGGTGGACAGCCTGTCCGCCTCAGCCGGTTATGCCATTGTCAGTGAAACCGGCAGCGATGCCCTGGGCCATGCCCTGAGCAGTGCCGGGGACTTTAACGGCAACGGCATCGACGACCTGCTGCTGGGGGCTTATAACAGTGACGCTGGCGGCTCCGCCTCCGGCGCGGCCTGGGTGATTCTGGGGCAAAGCGGTAACACCCCCAATCTGGATCTGGCCAGCCTGCCTATCAGCAGAGGGCTGCGAATTGTCGGTGGCAGCAGTGGCGATTTACTGGGCCTGGCTTTGGGTAGCGGCGATATGAACGGCGATGGTTTCTCCGATGTATTGCTGGGTGCCCCCGGCAGTGGCAGTGGTGGCCAGATGGCCGTGCTGCTGGGCCAGGATTACGGCAGCCAGATCCTCCCCGGCAACACCGGCACCAGCGCAGCAGAGAATCTTGTGGGTAGCCCCGAAGCTGACAATCTCAGTGGCGGCGGCGGTGCCGATGCCCTCTCCAGCGGTGCCGGTAATGACCTGCTGGGCGTGGGTGACCTGAGCTTCCGCAAGATCCGCGGTGGCCGCGGCAGTGCCTTGGCCAGCCTGGATGCCCTGTTGCTGGAAACCAGTGGCAGCAGCCTGGACCTGCTCGGCCTGGCGCCGGAGACCATCAGCAATATCGAGCTGATTGACCTGGGAGACCAGGGCAACAGCCTGAACCTGGACCCCCTGCGCCTGCTGCGCCTTTCCCGTACCACGCCACGGCTGGTGGTAACCGGCGGCGGCAGTGACAGTGTGAGCGTTGCTCCGGGTGACTTCTGGGTAAATCCGGGTAATGAAGAGATCGGCGGCACCAGCTATGCCCGTTACCTCTCCGGCGGGGCGGAACTGCTGGTGCAGGCGGGAATTAATCAGGATGGCATTAGCAGTCTCGATGATCAGCAACGCTTCCATATCAACACTTCTTCCGTGATCAGTAACACGGTCACAGACTTCCCTCTGCTGCTGCGCATTACCGACAGTGCCATTATCCAGGCCGTGGAACCAGGTGCTCCGGATATCCGCCTGCTGGATGCTGACGGTATCACCCTGCTGGACTATGAAGTGGCCCGCTGGGATCAGGGGGCCAATCGGGCGGAGGTATGGGTGCGGGTACCGATTGTCTACGGCAATACCAATGGTGCCAGTGCCAGCAGCTGCCAGTCCGCCGGTGTCAGTTCCGGGCAGTGCAATACCGTCACTCTGGCCTATGGCGGCAGTGGCCTGAGCGATGGCCAGAACGCACCAGGGGTATGGCATGACTATGCGGGGGTCTGGCATCTCAATGAAACCGCCTCCGGGGCCAATGCCCAGGATTCCACCGGTTATGGCAACACCGCCATACGCACCAACGGGGTGGGGGATAGTGTAGAGGCTGTGGTGGGTCCGGGCCGGCGTTTCACCCAGAGCAACGCCATGGTAGTGCCCTTCCACGAACCTTCCATGAGCGTGGCAGGCAACCGGCCTTTCACCGTCAGTGCCTGGATTCGCCAGCGGGCAGCGGGTTCTACCTGCTTCGGGCAAAGCTCAGAACCCATGATTCAGCGTGGCACCTCGGGTGGTCGCTGGCGGCTTATGAGCATCAGCCAGACGCTGTTTATCTGTAACAACACCGCTGAGCGTTTTATTCTCAGCAACAATACCGTTCTGGGCGGGGGCAATGATGGCTGGGCTGGTAACGACCCTGGCTGGGTGTTATTCCATGCGGTATACAACGGTGCCAACACCCGCTTCTATAAAAACGGCAGCCAGGTAGCGGTTAACACCGGGGTGGTGAATATGGAAAACGGCCAGCCACTGGTGTTTGGAGAGACTGGCATGACCTTCGATGAAGTGCGCCTGGGCCGCACTGCCCTGTCAGTAGAGGAAGTCCGCTTAAGTTATGCCAACCAACGGGCCGGCAGCACCCTGGTCACCCCCGCTCCCTGATGAATAACCCCTGACAAAAGCCCCTCGCAATAAGGGGCTTTTGCCATGTCGGCCAGCGAAATCAGGCTCTCCCATCAAAACAGCGTCCCAGCGGGCAAAGCCTGGTGACGCCAGCCCCATAACAGATAAGCCTCAGCCCCCCTCGCAAGACCCCTCCCCGATTAAACCGGGGGCGGGGCAATTACCTTCTGTAACCTTTCTGCAACAGTTTCCACCGGCTATTCACCTAGAATGGCTAATAATTGCACAAGGTAAATAATAAGTAATGAATAAACCCGCCTTCTGGATTCCCCTGTGTGCCGTTGCCCTGATCAGTGTGGTGCTGGTGGCACGGCTGTTTGCTGGTCCTCCCCAGGAGCCGGAGCAGCCCTTGGCCTATGGGCAGGGTGAGCAGCCACAGCAGCGGGTAAACAAGGCCACAGAAGCACCGGCAAAGCCGGCAGTTACCCCTTCGCAAACTGTGGCGAATGACCCCGCCATGGCCACCCGTGTCGCCTTCGCCGCCGCCGCCGAACAGTACGCCCATAATGCCCGCTACCCTGCCTATTCCCTGCCAGTGGATGAAGACACCCTGGAGCAATTCCTGCCCCCGGGTTACAGCCCAGTGGTACTTCCCCTGGCCAACGATATGTCCGTGGCCGTGTCACTGAGTAGCTACCGGGTAATGCCGGGTAACCTTCTGGACATTGATGTGGCAGTGCAGGGCGGGCAGTTGGATGGTGATGTGCGGGCAACACTGGCCGGAGCCTCACTGACCCTGGAGAAGCCGTCAGACCAGAGTGCCCAGGGGCAGATGACAGTGCCGGATGCCCCCGGTGAGCACCCGGTGGAAGTCACCCTGACCATCGCCGGTGAGGGCATCCGCCACCAGGCACCGGTGTCCATTGAAGCTTACATTGGTGAAGTGACCGGTCTGGGCTCCCCGGACACGGATGAAGAGCATTTGCTGCTGCCGGTGGAGGTTGACCCGGAATCCGCGGGTTTTTACCGCCTGGAAGGCACCCTGCTGGTGAATGGCAGCCCGGTGGCCCGCCTGGACCGGGAAGAGCAGCTGTCTGGCTCCGGCACCATTGAACTGCGGGTCCATGGCAGCCTGTTCGCCGGCAGGGACTTCAATGGCCAGTCCGCCTCACTGGAACAGCTGCAGCTGACCCGGCAACCCGCCCGACCGGGGGACGCGCAATGGATCAACCCCCAGGAACTGACACTGGAATTCGAGATGCCAGATCTCGATGACATCCGCCGTGATGCTTACGAGGATGCCACCAACGCAGAACGCCTGACCTTTCTGGAATCCATGGGCCAAGAGCCCGGCTTGGGTCAGTAAAAAGCGAACAACAATAGTAATAATAAAAGGCGCGAATATGAGCATTATCCGCAAGTTCTTTATCGGCTGTTCCATGGCCGCACTACTGACCACGGCATCCTCTGCCATGGCTGATATGGGCGGCTACAACGTCGTTCTGATTCACGGCTTCCAGCCGGACAACCTCATGAGCGGTCCGCAAAACGCCAGCCAGCGCCAGGCCAATGGTGACCAATACTGGCTGGATTACTGGGGTGCCCGGGCTTCAGCCCGTATCGACTTCGACAGCAACGGCCGGGTTCAGGGGGCTATCGCCAGTGAAGCCTACGCCCAGATCCGCCAGATCGCCCAGAACGGCACCTGTGCCCAGGGGTGTATTTATGTCACCCACTCCACCGGTGACCTGGTGGCCCGGTACATGCTGGCTCACCAGAACCGCTGGTTGCAGGCCGAAGGCATTCAGCCTTTCAACGTGATCGCGACCCTGGACCTGGCCGGTGCCGGTGGCGGTACTGACCTTGCCAGTCTGGCCATTTCCGTGGCCAATAACGACAGCTGGACACTGGCCCCTGCCAAAGCCGCCGTGGGCTGGTTCCTGGGCTTTGAGCCCACCGCTGGTAACCTGGGTGTGATCAACGACCTGCAGCCCAACGTTGCCCGCAACACCGCAACCTCGGCTAATAGCATGCCGCGCCTGCGGGTCGTGGGTTCCGGCAGCCCCTTCTTCGGTGCCACCGGGCCCTTTATTACCGGCTCCGATGACGGTGTGGTGCCGGTAGCCTCTGCCTGTGGCGGCATTGCCCATGAAGCGGTGGACTCCTGCGTCAGTGATCTGGCCATGGACGGTGAGCGCACCGGTGTCAGCGCCCCACGGGGCCTGTGGTTCAACCACATTCCCCTGCTGATGTCTGACGGCTCCAAGCACAATGAAATGCTCGGCCGTGAGACCGGCCATGTGGCGGTGCCCGTGATCAGCCAGGGCAGTTTCGGTCCTCTGGCCGTGGCCATCAGCACCCGGGAATACCAGCAGCGTGCCTGGTGGCAGCTGTGGGGCCAGGGCAAAACCTATGTGGAAGTGCCCGGCAGTGCCGGTACCCACCTGTCCGCCACGGCTTTCGGCAGCTTCTGAGGAAGCAGGAAAAGTGTGGCAGGGGCTGGAAACTCATCGCGGCTATAGCCGCTCCCACAGGGGAGGCAGGGACAGAAGGGGAGTGGCAGGAAAGTGCGGGAGTAACCTGTGGGAGCGGCCATGGCCGCGATGAGGCAACTCAGAACCTCCCGGCAAAGCATCAGAAAACAAAAAAAGGCGACCCCAATGGGCCGCCTTTTTTTATTGCCGGAAACGGGTTCCCCCGCAACCAGTTACAGCTCCTGCTTGGTAGGCCGAATGATCAGCTCATTCACATCCACATCCGCCGGCTGCTCAATGGCATAAGCCACCGCACGGGCAATGGCATCCGCATCAATAGCCACCGTATACAGATCCTGGGCTGCCTTCTGGGCATCCGGGTGGCTGATATGGTCGGTCAGCTCCGTGGCCACGGCACCGGGGGAGATGTTGGTGGAGCGGATCTCGCCACCGGCTTCCTGGCGCAGGCCTTCGGAAATGGCTTTCACTGCAAACTTGGTGGCGCAGTAGACGGCAGCGCCGGGGAACACCACATGGCCGGCCACGGAGGACAGGTTAATCACATGGCCGGAGTGCTGCTTGCGCATGGTGGGCAGCACCGCGTTAATGCCATACATCACGCCCTTGATGTTCACATCGATCATGGTGTCCCACTCGTTCACCTTCCCCGCATCCACGGGTGCCAGCTGCATCAGGCCGGCGTTGTTCACCAGCACATCGATACGGCCGAAGGTGGCGTTGGTGTGATCCGCCAGAGCTTGAACGGCGGCATGGTCAGTGACATCCACCACCTGATAGGCAGCCTCACCACCGGCAGACTTGATGGAATCGACGAGGGCTTTCAGGCGGTCTTCCCGACGGGCAGCCAGCATGACCTTGGCGCCTTTGGCGGCCAGCAGTCTGGCGGTGGCTTCACCCAGGCCGCTGCTGGCACCGGTAATAATCACGACTTTGTTGGCAATCTCGGACATAGAACTCTTTCCTTTTCGGTTGCTGCAGTAAAAATCAGTGGGTAACCCGGTTACTGGCTTTCAGCCAGGGTCGGGTAACCGGTGTAGCCTTCTTCAGCGCCACCATAAAAAGTGCTCTGGTCCCACTCGTTAAGAGGGGCGTTACGCTGGAATCGCTCCACCAGATCGGGATTGGCAATAATCGGCCGTCCAAAGGACACCAGATCACAGCGGCCGGCGGCAATGCGCTGGGCGGCTTCTTCGGCGGTGTAATTGCCGTTACCCATATAAATACCGGTATAGGCGGCGCGAATGGCGTCGATCACCGCTTCCGGGCGGCCATTTTCATGGTTGCCCTGGAAGGAATCCTCCACCACTTCCAGGTACCCAAGGCCCGCTTCTTCCACAATGCGGGCCAGGGCGCTGAAGGTTTCAATGGGGTCTTCGTCATGGATACTGTTGAAGCTGCCCGTGGGGCTGATGCGAATGCTGATCTGATCCGCGGGCCACACCTGCTTGACCGCCTCAATAATCATGCGGGTAAAGCGCAGCCGGTTCTCCACGGAACCGCCGTACTCATCGGTGCGGTGGTTGCTGCCGGACTTCTGGAACTGGTCGATCAGGTAGCCGTTGGCGGCATGGATCTGCACCCCGTCAAAACCGGCGGCTTTGGCGTTTTCCGCCCCCTGGCGGAACTGCTCAACGATGCCGGGGATTTCCTCAGCCTTGAGGGCCCGTGGCTCGGGAATATCCACCATGCCGGACTCGGCACTGACAAATACCTTGGAGCCTTCAGGCTTGATGGCAGAGGGTGCCACCGGCAGCACATTACCTGGCTGCAGGTCCGGATGGGAGATACGCCCCACATGCCACAGTTGCAGCTGAATGCGGCCACCGGCAGCATGAACCGCATCGGTCACTTCCCGCCAGCCAGCAATCTGCTCCTGGGAGTGAATACCCGGGGTAAAGGCATAGCCTTTGCCTTCCGGGGTCACCTGGGTGGCCTCGGAAATAATCAGACCGGTGCTGGCCCGCTGGGCGTAATAGGTGGCATTCATGGCATTGGGCACATCACCGGGCTGGCTGGCCCGGGCCCGGGTCAGGGGCGCCATCACCACCCGGTTGGGCAGGGTAAGGGGGCCCAGGGACAAGGGGTTAAACAGGGCTTCATGGGGGTTCTTGTTAACGTTGGTCATTCAGTCATTCCTTGAGTCAGTAATTAATAGACAAGTCTACTAGTGCAAAATGAAAAAAAGTCAGCGGGTCAACAGGGTATCGAACAGCAGATTGCGGAACCGCTGTAACGGTGCCTCAGAACGGCTCAACTTGGCTCGCAACAGGGCACCCTGCCAGCCAGACAGCAGTAGTGATGCCGCTTCAGCGGCATCAATCCCGGTACTCACTTCGCCGTTGGCCTGGGCGGCGACAATGCAGGTCTGGAAGCGCTTCTCCCAGCCAGTAAACACCTGGTCCAGGCGGCTGCGGAAGGCTTCGTTCTGTGCGGCCAGCTCCTGCCCCAGATTGCCGATCAGGCAGCCCTTGGTGTAATCACAGGACGCCATCTCGTCACCGGCCAGTGACAGATACGACTGCAGGCGTTCAAGGGGAGCAAGGGCGGTGTTGCCCAGGGTGTCATCCAGGCGTTGGTCGTATTCCGCGGCATAGGCCTCAATCACTGCCAGGCCGAAATCGTCTTTGCTGCGAAAATAGTGGTAGAAGGACCCTTTGGGCACTTGGGCGGCGTCCAGTATCTTATTGATACCGGTAGCGCTGAATCCTTGCCGGGCAATCAGTTCTGCACCGGTCTGGATGATGTGGTGGCGTGTTTCATTACCTGTCATGGAGGCCACAATAGACCAGTCTACTAGTGTCAGTCAAGGGCCGCGGTTAGCGCCGCGGTTTTGGCCGGGGTCTCTGGCAGGGGGGTGTTATCAGAGGTCACTACCCGATTACGCCCCTGTTCCTTGGCATGGTAGAGCCGCCGGTCCGCCATAATCAGCAGGGCTTCAATGGTGTCCCCGTCTGCGGGGTATTCCGCCACCCCGATACTGGCGGTGACGGTTACCGGCTGCCCATGGAGTTGCATGGGGGTGCCGGCCAGGGTCGTGCGGAACGCTTCAGCCGTGGTTTCAGCCCCACGCCGGTCGGTTTCCGGCAGCAGCACCAGGAATTCCTCACCCCCCCAGCGGCTGGGGTTGTCACTGGCCCGCAACCGCAGCCGCATTAACGCGGCCACATGGCGCAATACCTGGTCACCGGCATCATGGCCGTAACGGTCATTGATGGATTTGAACCAGTCCAGGTCCAGGGTCATCACAGAAAAACGCCGGTTAAACCGCCGGGCCTGTTGCCAGGTTTGATCAAGGGCCTGTTTCAGTTGATAGCGGTTGGCAAGGCCCGTGAGGGCATCCGTAGAGGCCAGCTTATGCAGCTTTTTTTCCGCCTTTTCACGGGTGTACTCAAAGGTATAGATCATGCCCGTCAGGGCCAGACTGACGCTGACAATATGAATGAAGTCCACCAGGGAATGACTGTTATTGCTCACGCCCTGGGTAAAGTAATACAAGGTCCGGGCTGCCCCCAGAAATCCCAGAGATAGCACCAGCCCCTGGTGGCGACCATGGATAAAGTGAGCCATGGTGGGTATCAGCAGCAGCCAGAGAAACGACTGATTAGAAACTGAAGTGTCCAGCATTGACGCCATCATGGTGAGTGAAAACAGTATCAGGTAACACAGGCTCCAGGCCTTGATGCGCTGGCTCTTGGGCAGGTGAATAAATAAAGCCGCAGAAAACAGGGCCAGCATGGCCAGTCCGCCAGCGACGGCAAATGACCCCCGCAGCAGGTTAACCGCAGCAAACACCGAGCAAAGCACCAGAGTCAGTACCAGCAATAACCTGAGTACGCGGACCCTCTGAATAAATCCTTCACCATTCACTCGTAGCCGTCTCCGATAATTAAGCACTCACCCATTACGACAGCCAGAGAAACAACGACCATAAAAGATCATCATATAACGTTAAAACCCGGTTGGGGGGTTTTTGTCTCGCCAAACTCTTGGTGGCAGAGCCCGGAGCAGCTAGGATGAGCCAAAGCCGCCGGTCATCCGGCCCTGATTTTATGGCAATGTTGAGAGGTTATTGTGAAAGCATTCTTCCACCCGAGTCAGAACAAGCATGCCCCCCAGTCTTACCTGACCCGTGGGCAGATGCGTGCCCCCCAGGAATTGCCGGAGCGCACCCCCCACATGCTCAAGGGGCTGGAAGCACTGGGGGTGTCCGTGCAGGAGCCCGCGGACCATGGCATGGACACCATTAACCGGGTTCATGATCTGGGCTATCTGCGCTTTCTGGAGTCCGCCCACCGGCGCTGGAAAGACCAGCCGGATGACTGGGGTGACGAAGTCATGTCCAACATCTTTGTGCGCTCACCCAACCCCCTGCAGGGCATTCTGGCGGAGTCCGCCTTTTACCAGGCAGACGGCAGCTGCCCCATCGGCCCCCA
>REBR01000046.1 GCA_007692645.1 Halomonadaceae bacterium
CATCGCCATTCGACCGCGGCGTGTTATCCTGGCTACCAACCCATACAGCCCACAAAGACTGTTTATGCACTCATAACCGCCTTTCCTCACGCCATTCCCACCCCCCACCCCCGCTAGCACTACCCCCCCTTTTCCTCTATCTTCTTAACCCTAACCCCTACGTAATAATAGACGGTTAGCATGCTGAATTAATCTCGGTTCCACGCCTTCCAGGGCATCGAACCTTGCTGCCCTTACCGCCTGAAAAGAGACGTTCCACATGCCCAGACTTTTCCTCCCACTGTTACTGGCTCCCCTGCTGCTATTGGGCTGTGGGGATGGGGGTGATTCCCGCCAGCAGGAGCAGGCGGAGGCGGTGCCGTTTGTGCGCATGGCGCCGGTGCTGGCAGATGAGGCGGGGGTGTTGTCGTTGTCCGGGGAGGTTCGGGCACGGCGTGAGTCGCCGTTGTCGTTTCAGGTGGGGGGGCAGATTGTGGAGCGCCTGGTGGATGCGGGGGAGACGGTGAGCCGGGGGCAGGCGCTGTTGTTGCTGAATAACCGGGACTTGCAGGAGAACCTGAATGCGGCCCGGGCCGATGCGGCGGCGGCCCAGGCGTCGCTGGCGTTGGCCCAGTCGAACCTGGAGCGGGACCAGCGGCTGTTTACGGAGCAGCACCTTAGCCGCCAGGCCCTGGACCGTTCTGAGCTGCAGGACAAAGAGGCTGAAGCACGGCTGGAGGCGGCCCAGGCCCGGGTGACGCTGGCGGATAACGCCCTGGGCTATGGCCAGCTGTCGGCCCCGGCAGATGGGGTGCTGCTGAGTGTGACCGGGCAGCCGGGGCAGGTGGTCAATGCGGGGGAGCCGGTGGCGCTTCTGGCTCATGAGGCTCGCCAGGAGGTGGAGGTGTTTTTCCCCCGCCAGGTGGCGCCGCCGGCACAGGGGCTCCTGCATGCCGGGGGGGAGCAGCCCCTGTCGCTGACCCTGCGGGAGGCCAGTGCGGCCCTGGACGATCAGAGCCGCACCCGCCGTGCCCGTTACCGGGTTGAGGAAGGCACCGGCGAGGACAGTCCGCTGGTGCTGGGGAGCATTCTGCGCACGGAGTTTTCTCTGGTTCAGCCTGGGGATGCGGTTCTGTTAAAGGTGCCCCTCAGTGCTCTGGATGAGCGGGGTGAAGGCCCGCTGGTGTGGCAGGTGGTGCAGGGCCAGACTCAGCCCCTGCCGGTGGAGGTGGTCTCTCTGGGCCATCGCTTTGCCCGCATTCATGGCGATCTGGCGCCGGGGGATGCGGTGGTTGCCCTGGGCACCCATCTGTTGCGCCCGGGGATGGCTGTAAGGGTGCATGACTGATGGCGTTTCCCAATCTCTCTGCCCTGGCGGTGCGCGAACGCTCTGTCACTCTGTTCTTTCTGATCCTGTGTATGATCGGCGGGCTCTATGCCTTTATCAGCATGGGGCGGGCGGAAGATCCAGCCTTTACGGTGCGGGTGATGGTGGTCTCGGTGCAGTGGCCCGGGGCGACCCCCACTGAGCTGCAGGACCAGGTGGTGGACCGGCTGGAGAAGCAGATCCAGCAGGTGCCCAATCTGGACAACATTGACACCACGATCCGCCCCGGCCAGGCGAACATGGTGGTGCAGTTTCATGACTACACCCCCAGTGGCGAGTTGCAGGCGCTGTTCGATGATGTGCGCAAGCGCATGGACGATGAGCGCCCCCACTTGCCGGCGGGGGTGATTGGCCCCCAGGTGAATGATGATTTCTCGGATGTGTTTTTCAGCCTGATCTCCCTCACCGCCCCGGAGCTGCCCATGGGGGAGCTGACCCGGGAGGCGGAAGCCATTCGGGACCGGTTAAACCGGGTGCCGGGGGTGCAGAAGGCCCTGGTGATGGGGGAGCGCCCGGAGCGGGTGTTTCTGGAGTTCGATAACAGCGAGCTGGCCAATCTGGGCATCAGTGCCCCGGCGATTTTTCAGGCGCTGCAGCAGCACAACCGCCTGGGGCCGGCGGGGCAGCTGCAAACCGCCGGGCCCCGGGTTCACCTGCGGGTGAATACGGATCTGTCCGGGCTTGATGAGCTGCGGGCCCTGCCCCTGCGGGTGGGGGAGCAGGTGTTTCGGCTGGGGGATATTGCCCAGGTGCGGGCCGGTTACCAGGACCCGCCCAACTACCTGGTGCGGGCCCAGCAGGAGGATGCCCTGCTGCTGGGGGTGGTCATGAGCAAGGGTGAGAACGGGCTCGACCTGGGGGCGCGCATGGAGCGGTTCGTGGCCCAGGAAAAAGAGCGCCTGCCACTGGGCATTAACCTCACCGTGCTCACCAATCAGGCAGAGGCGATTGCCTCGGCGGTGAACCTGTTCCAGGTGAAGTTCCTGGTGGCGCTGATTGTGGTGGTGGGGGTCAGCATTCTGGCCCTGGGGCTGCAGGCGGGGCTGATTGTGGGGATCGCCATTCCCATTACCCTGGCCATCACCTTTATGATCATGACGGCCATGGGCATCAGTCTGGACCGGATTACTCTGGGGGCGTTGATCATTGCCCTGGGGTTGCTGGTGGACGACGCCATTATCGCCATTGAAATGATGATCGTGAAGATGGAGCAGGGCTGGGAGCGGGTGCACGCCGCGGCCCACGCCTGGAACGTGACCGCGGCCCCGATGCTGTTTGGCACCCTGGTGACCATTGCCGGTTTTGTGCCCATCGGCTTCGCCCAGTCTGGGGTTGGGGAATATGCCGGCAATATTTTCTGGGTATTGGCGATTTCCCTGCTGGCTTCCTGGCTGGTGGCGGTGGTGTTCACCCCGTTAATGGGGGTTTATATGCTGCCGACGCTGAAAACGGCGCCAGGGGAGCACGCCGACCCCTACCAAACCCGCACCTATAAACGCCTGCGGGGGGTGATCAGCCGTTGTGTGGATTACCGCAAAAGCATTGTTGCCGCCACTTTTGTGCTGCTGGTGGCGGCGGTGATCGGCCTGGCCGGGCCGGTGCAGAAGCAGTTTTTCCCCGCCTCAGACCGGCCGGAGGTGCTGGTGAGTATCTATCACCCCCAGGGCTCCGCCATTGCTGCCGCCGACCAGACCAGCCGGGAGATTGAAGCCTTCCTGGCGGAGCAGGAGGATGTGCGCAATGTCTCCGCCTATATCGGCGCCGGTGCGCCGCGCTTTTTCATCTCCGCCAACCCGGAGCAGCCGGACCCCGCGTTTGCCAAGATCGTCGCGGTGGCGGATAACAAAGAGGCCCGGGACCGGGTCATGGCGGCACTGCAGCAACGGGTAACCGACGGGGACTTCCCCCAGGCCCGGGTGCGGGTCTGGCGCCTGTTGTACGGCCCCCCGGTGGTCTGGCCCCTGTCGTTGCGGGTGCTGGGTGAAAGTGAAGAGCAGTTGCGGGGTATTGCCAAGCAGGTGCGCCAGGTCATGGCCGAACACCCCCATACCCGGGAGTCGCACCTGGAGCACCGGGAGCGGGTGCCGGTCATGCGCCTGAACATGGACCCTGAGCGGCTGGTGCGCATGGGCCTGACCCCGGCGGAGGTGGCAGACCAGCTGCAGTTCCAGCTCCAGGGGGTGGTGATCGACCGCCTGCGCCAGGGTATCCGCACGGTGGATCTGGTGGCCCGGGCAGCCCCCCAGGAGGAGCTGGAGTTGGCGGTACTGGAGGTGCGCAACCACCAGGGCCGCAAGATCCCCGTGGCCCAGCTGGGGGAGATGCAGATCAGCCATGAAGACCCGGTACTGCGGCGCTACAACCGCCAGTCCATGATCGCCGTGAATGCCAGCCTGCAGCAGGGGGCACAGCCCAACACCGTCACCGATGAGGTATGGCAGGCCCTGGGGCCACTGCGCAGTGAGCTGCCAGCGGGTTACCGCATTGAGATTGGGGGTGCCATGGAGCAGTCCACCAAGGCGGATGCCTCGATCCAGAAGCTGCAGCCATTGATGGTGGCCCTGATGCTGATTTTTATCATGCTGCAGATGCGCACCTTCAGTGGCACCTTTATTGTGGTGGCCACCGCCCCCCTGGGGATTATCGGTGCCGTGGTGGCGCTGTTGCTGTTCAACCAGCCCTTCGGCTTTGTGGCCCTGCTGGGGCTGATTGGCCTGGCGGGCATTCTGATGCGCAACACCCTGATCCTGACCCAGCAGGTCAACGACAATTTCCGTGACGGCATGGCCCCCCGGGAGGCGGTGGTAGAGGCGGCGGTGCAACGGTCCCGGCCGGTGATGCTCACGGCCCTGGCCGCCATCATGGCCTTTATCCCCCTAACCCAGGACGGCTTCTGGGGGCCACTGGCCTATGTGCTGATCGGTGGTGTGGCCCTGGGCACCCTGATTACCCTGCTGTTTGTGCCGGCCCTGTATGCCCTGTGGTTCCGCATTCGCGGCGCCTAGGGGCCCAGGGTCCAAACCCTTGCCCAATACAACTCCTCATGCTAGATTGTCCTACAATTAATGCGTGGCGGCTGATGCATCCATCCTCGCTGCCTGGGGCACACCCTTAGCGCCCTGGCCGCGCTGGCAATCACAACAAGATGCCCAGCCCTGACCCAAAGGCAGCCCACCATGAAGTCGGTAACCCTGATCATTGGCTCTGAAACCCGCGATCTTATGCCCCACCCCCTGTGGCTGGCAGTAACGTTGGATGAACCCTTTCTTGACCGGGTGCTGGCCAGCACCCTGGCAGCCAGGGATCTGAATGCCCCGCAACATGGGGGGAGTTGTGCTGTGCAATGGCAGCACAAGAAGGGCTTCTGTGCGGATCAGGCAGAGGTGATCTGTACCCCCCATCTGTTTCGTTTTCGTTCCCTGAACCAGCTCACCAACACAGTGGTGGTCTCCCGGCCGGTGCCGGTGGTGACGCTGCTGCGGATGTTTCGTGCTGCAGCCCACCAGGAAACCCTGTTCTACAGCCACGATGTGGCCATCCTAAAGGCCATTTATTTCGGCACCACTCGCCAGAACCCTGGCCACCGGGTGCCGGTGGCCGCCTCGGCAACCTTGGGGTAATCCCTTGCCAAGGGTGGCGACACCTGCTAGATTGTCCTACAATCCAAGAATAGCTGCCAGATCAGGAGATTTCCCCATGAGTGAATCCAACCCCCACTGGACTGACCCCAAGCGCTACCTGTGGCTGTTAAGCCCCGCTCTGCCAGGAATTGGTCTGGCGGCACTGACGGG
>REBR01000077.1 GCA_007692645.1 Halomonadaceae bacterium
ATCAGCCCGGTATACAGCTGCACCAGACTGGCACCCGCAGCCACCTTACTGGCCGCAGAGGCACCATCGGTAATCCCCCCCACCCCAATAATCGGCAGACGCCCCGCCAGTTCCCGGTGCAGAATGGCCACCACCTCATCAGAACGGTGAGACAGGGGCCTGCCACTGAGCCCCCCCTGCTCTTGCGCCAGGGGGTGACCGGCTACGGCTTCCCTGGAAAGGGTGGTGTTGGTAGCAATAACACCATCAAGACGGTGCTCCAGCAGACACTGGGCAACCAGCTTCAGGGCCGGCTCATCCATATCCGGGGCAATCTTTACTGCTACTGGCACATAGCGCCCGGTACTCTGGTGCAGCTCATCACGGGTGGCGCTGACGGTGGCCAGCAGGTCACTGAGGGAATCCCCGAACTGCAGGTCCCGCAGACCAGGGGTGTTGGGTGAGGAAACATTAATGGTCAGATAGTCAGCCAGTTCATAAACGGCGCGCATACAGGCCACATAATCCTCTGCCGCCCGCTCTACCGGGGTATCCCGGTTCTTGCCCACATTAATGCCGAGAATACCGCCACGGCGCTGGAAACGGGAACGGCGAACATTCGCTACCAGGGCAGCCAGGCCCTGATTGTTAAAGCCCATACGATTGATAATGGCGCCGTGCTCTGGCAGCCGGAACAGGCGGGGCTGGGGGTTGCCGGGTTGAGCCCGGGGAGTCACCGTGCCAATTTCCAGAAAACCAAAACCCAGATCCCCCAGGGCATCGATATAGTCGCCATTTTTGTCCAGACCCGCTGCCAGCCCCACGGCATTGGGAAAGGTCAGCCCCATCACTGTCACCGGCGAGCCGGATACCGGCGGCAGCAGCAGCTTGATAAGCCCCATTTTTTGCGCCACACGGGCACTTTTCAGGGCCAGATCGTGGGCTTTTTCCGGTGGCAGACGAAACAGCAGTGCGCGGGACAAGGGGAACAACATAAGAAAGCCCTGTGAAAAAGTCGACAGTATAACTCACAGGGTATCGGGATAAAGAGCAGCAACTGGCCCTACGGGACAATTTGTGACCCAATCATGGCGTTGTGATGAATTTCAGATGACCCTTATCCACGGTTTCTGTGGATAACACTGTTGAAAAAATTGTGGCAACAGCCTCAACCCCTTGAGGCAGGCGCGATTCTACAAATTGATCATTTTTTAATCAGATATTATTCCTTAATAATCAATTACTTAAAATTAGCCCTCGGGAAAACAGCAGTTTAGCGGAACTAGTCTACATTTTGATAAAAGCCCTCAAATTGTGCATAAAGTTTGATCGCCTCCTGACATACACGAGAAAAGTCAAGAATAAAACGGCTTCTGCGAGGCCATTATCGCTGCTTTGCCATCGACTCATGAAACCCATATTATGGAGGTGTTAAGGGGAACTTCCCGTTGACACCAAAATGCCAGCCCAAAAGCCCCTGGCCTATAGCGCTGGCAGCGCACAGAAACAGGTAATTATGGCAGAACCCCTCCAGCAGACCAGCACAGTGGATAGCGGCACTCAGGAGTCCCGTGCAGCGCGTAAAGTCACGCTGGTGGGTCTTGTGCTGGATGTATTGCTGGGCCTGTCAAAAGTCATCACCGGGCTGCTGTATAACTCCCACGCCCTGGTGGCCGACGGCATCCACTCTTTCTCTGATGTGGCCTCTGACATTATGGTGCTGGTGCTGTTCCGCTTTTCCAGGGAAGCACCGGACCACAACCACCCTTATGGCCATGAGCGCTTTGAAACCATCGGCACGGTGATCATGGGCAGCCTGCTGATTGCCGTGGCCGGGGCTCTGGCCTGGGACAGTGTGCAACGGCTGGTAGGCGGTGATCTGTCAGTACCGGGTTGGCCGGTGCTGGTGGTGGCTTTGTTCAGTTTGCTGAGTAAAGAATGGATTTTCCGCTACACCCGCCGGGTTGGTCGCCGCATCCGCTCAGACCTGTTACTGGCCAATGCCTGGCACAGCCGCAGTGATGCCTTCTCTTCTGGCGTTGTGATGGTGGGTGCCGGTGGCGCCATGCTGGGGTTCCCCTGGCTGGATGGGGTGGCCGCCATTGTTATCGCCCTGATTGTGGGCAAAATCGGCTGGTCACTGGCCTGGGACAACGTCAAGGAACTGGTGGATACCGCCATGCCTGAAGCGGACCAGGCCCGGCTGTACCAGATTGCGGAGAGCACCGAAGGGGTCAAGCAGATCAATTCCGTGCGCAGCCGCCGTATGGGGACGGATTTTCTGCTGGATATCCACCTGCAGGTGGACCCCCGTATCAGTGTCTCTGAAGGTCACCAGGTGGGCATCAAGACTACCCACCGGATTCTGGAGAACCTGCCACAGGTGCGGGAAGTCACTTTCCATATTGACGCAGAAGATGAAGGCCCGGCCCATGACCACTCACTGCCGGAACTGCCCCTGCGCACCGAAGTCCTGGAAGCCCTGAATTACCGGTGGCGGGATGTGATTGATTTTGACCGGGTCAAACCCATCAGGCTGCACTACCTGAATGCAAAGATTTCCGTGGAGCTGTTTCTCAGCGGTGATGAAGCCTTGCGGGAAAGCCAGCCCAATGCGGAATCCCTGGCCCAACAGCTGCGCCGACAGGCCTCTGACCTGCACTGGCTGGGCCAGGTGCGGGTCTGGTATGCAGAGCAGGACAGCCAGGCCTGAGGGGGCGGCAAGCGCGCCCTTCCCTCAGGCCTTAACCCAGTTTCAGCATGGCCTCTTTCACCGCGGCGATCTCATCCCGCAACCGGGCGGCTTTCTCAAACTCCAGGGCTGAGGCGGCTTTGTACATCTCATCCTCAAGCCGTGACAGGTCTTTGGTCATCGCCCCCATGCCCTGATCGCCGCCGTGACTGCGGTACAGCGCCACCGGCTCTGCCACTTCCATGGCCCGGTTCTGGCGACGCTTGCCACCGGCACCTTCCATCACATCGGCGATTTTATTGTTCAGACCAGTGGGGGTAATTCCGTGGTCGGTGTTTTGGGCAATCTGGTTTTCCCGCCGCCGCGCCAGTTCCCCCATGGCCCGCTCCATGGAACCGGTAATACGGTCCGCATAGAGAATCGCTTTGCCGTTCACATTCCGTGCGGCCCGGCCCATGGTCTGGATCAGGGACCGGTCTGAGCGCAGGAAACCTTCCTTGTCGGCATCCAGAATGGCCACCAGGGACACTTCCGGCATGTCCAGGCCCTCTCGCAGCAGGTTAATGCCCACCAGCACATCAAACACCCCCCGGCGCAGATCCCGGATAATCTCCACCCGCTCCACGGTATCAATGTCGGAATGCAAATAGCGCACGCGGATCCCGTGTTCCGCCAGGAACTCCGTCAGATCTTCTGCCATGCGCTTGGTCAGGGTGGTGACCAGCACCCGTTCCTGCACCGTTGTGCGCTTGTGAATCTCCGATAACAGGTCATCCACCTGGGCGGTGGCCGGGCGTATCTCGATTTCCGGGTCAATCAACCCCGTGGGCCGCACCACCTGCTCTGCCACCTGGCCGGCGTACTCTGCCTCGTACTTGCCAGGGGTGGCGGAGACGAAAATCGTCTGTGGCGCAATGCGCTCCCATTCATCAAACCGCATGGGCCGGTTATCCAGTGCCGAGGGCAGCCGGAAGCCATACTCCACCAGGGTTTCCTTACGGGAGCGGTCGCCTTTGTACATACCACCGATCTGGGGCACGGTGGCGTGGGACTCATCCACCAGCAGCAGGGCATTGTCCGGCAGGTAATCGAACAGGGTGGGTGGCGCCGCCCCCGGGGGCCGCCCGGACAGGTAGCGGGAGTAGTTCTCGATGCCGTTGCAGTAGCCCAGCTCCAGCATCATCTCAATGTCATAACGGGTGCGTTCCTCCAGGCGCTGGGCCTCCAGCAGCTTGTTGTTGTCCCGCAGCTGCGTGAGGCGCTGGGCAAGCTCAACCTTGATATTCTCAATGGCCGCCAGGATCTTTTCCCGTGGCGTCACATAGTGGGTCTTGGGGTAGATGGTGACCCGGGGGACCCGGCGCAGGATCTCCCCGGTGAGGGGGTCGAAATAACTGAGATTCTCCACCTCGTCATCAAACAGCTCAATGCGCACCGCCTCATCTTCCGATTCCGCCGGGAACACATCAATCACCTCCCCCCGCACCCGGTAGTTACCCCGGTGCAGCTCCACATCATTGCGGGTGTACTGCAATTCCGCCAGCCGGCGCAGCATATCCCGCTGATCCATGCGGTCACCCCGATCCAGGTGCAGCATCATGCGTAAATAGGATTCCGGGTCACCCAGGCCATAAATGGCAGACACAGTGGCGACGATAATGGCGTCGGGGCGCTCCAGCAGCGCCTTGGTGGCGGACAGGCGCATCTGCTCGATATGCTGGTTGACGGAGGCATCTTTCTCAATAAAAGTATCGGAAGACGGTACATAGGCTTCCGGCTGGTAGTAGTCGTAATAGGAGACGAAATATTCCACCGCGTTATCCGGAAAAAAATCCCGGAATTCCCCGTATAACTGTGCCGCCAAGGTCTTGTTATGGGCCATAATCAACGTCGGCCGCTGGCAGTGCTCTATTACCTTGGCCATGGTGAACGTCTTACCCGAACCGGTAACCCCCAGCAGGGTCTGGTGGGCCAGGCCGGAGTCGATACCGTCGATCAGGGTGGCAATGGCTTTCGGCTGATCACCCGCCGGTTCAAAATCGGATTCCACCCGGAACAGCCCGGGGGTGACACTGGGCACCAGTTTAAGATCGGGCCCGGTTTTATCCTGTGACATAGAGCCAGTCTCCGCTCAGGGGATGCTTCGTGTTAACATATGTGCAAATTCCGCCGGCAGCCATGGCCGCCCACGGACACTCTTTTAATCAGCGAGGAGCGCCAGTTTGAACTTTCAACTCTCTCACCGGGTCCAGCAGATCAAGCCCTCCCCGACCCTGGCAGTGACCAGTAAAGCCGCAGAATTGCGGGCGGCGGGCAAAGACATTATCGGCCTCGGCGCCGGCGAACCGGATTTTGACACCCCTGATCATATCAAGGAAGCCGCCGTACGTGCGCTTAAAGAGGGGAAAACCAAATACACACCGGTAGATGGCACCCCTGGGCTGAAACAAGCCATTATCGCTAAATTCAAACGTGATAATGGCCTTGATTACGAACCGGGCCAGATTCTGGTTTCTTCCGGCGGCAAGCAGAGCTTCTTTAATCTGGCCCTGGCGGTGCTTAACCCGGGGGATGAAGTGATTATTCCTGCTCCCTACTGGGTGTCTTATCCGGATATGGTGAAGGTGGCTGAAGGCACCCCGGTCATTCTGGAAACCAGCGCCGGGAATCGCTTCAAGATCACCCCCCAGCAACTCCGTGACGCCATTACCGAGCGCACTCGCATTGTGGTGCTCAACAGCCCCTCCAACCCCAGCGGCGTGGCCTATAGCCACGAGGAACTGGCGGCCCTGGGGGCGGTGCTGGAAGAATACCCCAGCCTGATGATTGCCACAGATGATATGTATGAGCACATTCTCTGGAGCGGGGACTTCGTCAACATTCTCAATACCACCCCGTCCCTGAAGGAGCGCACCTTCGTGCTTAACGGGGTCTCCAAAGCCTATGCCATGACCGGCTGGCGCATCGGTTATGCCGCCGGCCCGGCTCAGGTGATCGGCGCCATGAAAAAGATCCAGTCCCAGAGCACCTCCAACCCCGCCTCTATCTCCCAGGCGGCCGCAGAGGAGGCCCTGAACGGCTCCCAGGATTGTGTGGCTACCATGGTCACCGCGTTTAAAGAGCGCCATGACTACCTGCTGCAGGCCCTGAACGCCCTGCCCGGGGTCACCTGTATTCCCAGCGATGGCACCTTCTACGCTTTCCCCAGCTTCCAGGGGGCGATTGACGCCACACCTGGCATCAAGGATGACGTGGAAATGGCTGCTCACCTGCTGGAAACTGCCGGTGTCGCACTGGTCCCCGGGTCCGCTTTCGGCACCCCCGGACACATGCGCCTTAGCTTCGCTACCAGCATGGATAATCTGAAAGATGCCATTAGCCGGCTGGAAAAGGCCCTTTCCCCCGCATGAGTACCCGATAGGGGGTTGACGGGAAGCCGTCTCCCCCCTAACATACGCGCCTTATCGCATTGCGCGATTCCCCGATAGCTCAGTTGGTAGAGCAACGGACTGTTAATCCGTTTGTCGTTGGTTCGAGCCCAACTCGGGGAGCCAAACACTGAAAAAGCCGCTCATTGAGCGGCTTTTTTGTGGGTGGCCCATTCCTGCAGATCAGGAGTAGGCAGTCCGACTCCGCTCTTCCCCTGTGGGAGCGGCTATAGCCGCGATTGTTGCCCAGAGCAATACAAGAGTCACCCCTGCACCCGGAGGACAAACAATGGCACAACGTCAGAACCAGGGCGGTCTGGTGTACTCCACCGACGGTGGTCGTCATTGCCCCCAGTGTCGGCGCACCAAGGCTGAATGTATCTGTAAGAAGCCCCCCGGGCCTGCAGAGACCGGCGACGGCATTGTGCGCATCGGTCGTGAGACCAAAGGGCGCAAAGGCAAGGGGGTCAGCACTGTGACCGGTGTCCCTCTGGGGGAAAAAGACCTGAAAGCCCTGGCCAAGCAGCTGAAGGCCCGCTGTGGCAGTGGCGGTACGGTGCGTGACGGGGTTATTGAGATCCAGGGGGATCACCGGGATCTGTTACTGGAAGAGTTACTGAAAAAGGGCTGGACCGTTAAGAAAGCCGGGGGCTGACTGGCCCTGCCCTGCCCGGCTTGATTCAGACTGAATTAACTGGCTGCCAGTTCCTGCTCAATGCGGGCCAAGGCCCCCATGGGATCATCCGCCTGAGTAATAGGACGGCCAATCACCAGATAGTGACTGCCAGCGGCCATGGCGGCGGCCGGGGACATAATCCGCTGCTGATCCCCTGCGGTGGCAAAGCTGGGGCGAATGCCCGGTGTTACCAGGGCAAAGTAGGCACCCAGGTGCTCCCGTAGTAATGCGGCTTCCTGGGCCGAACACACTACCCCGTCAAGGCCACTGTTGCTGGCCAGGGTTGCCAGACGCAACACGGTATCGGCAGGACTTTCCTGCCAGCCAATGGCTGCCAGGTCGGCCTGAAGCATACTGGTGAGCACGGTGACACCGATCAGCTTGGGGCGCGTCTGGCCATAACTGGACAGGCGCTCCACACAGGCCTCCATCATCTTCTGGCCCCCAGAGGCATGCACGTTCACCATCCATACCCCCATATCCGCAGCCGCAGCCACAGCGGCTGCGGTGGTATTGGGAATATCATGGAATTTCAGATCCAGAAACACCTGAAAGCCCCGTGTGTGCAGGGCTTCAACAAAGCCCGGCCCATAACGGGTGAACATTTCCTTGCCCACTTTCAGGCGGCAACGCTGGGGGTCCAGCTGGTCCACCAGCTGCAACGCGGCCATGCGGTCAGCAAAATCCAATGCCACGATAATGGGTGATCGGCTATCACCGGTTGCGTCAGAAACCATAAAAATCGCTCTTATTCGCCATCCACACCCTGCACTGGCTCGACACTTTCCCAGGTCTTACAACTGGGGCAGAGCCAGTGCAACTGATGGCCGGAGAAGCCACAGCGGGTGCATTGATAAACGGGTTTATTCTGCAGCAGCATTTCCCCCACCCGGCTTACCAGCCGGTCACGGGTGCCACTGCCCTGATGTTCCGGGCCAGTAATCTCAATCAGCCGCAACAGCCCGCGCAGACTGGGGCGGCTGGTCAGCTCCTGTTGCAGCAAGGCAATGGCAGGGCCATCCCCCTGGCGGCGGCGCTCCAGCTCGACCATGGCCAGCAGCAGGCTGGTGGAAGGGGTGGAGTAGTACAGCTTGCGCAGCTTTTTGGCCAGTTGCGCCTCACTGTTTTGTTCCCGGGCATATTTTACCAGCCGTTTTACCGCTTCCGGGGCAAATGCCGGTTTCTGGTCGAAGATACTCAGCAGAAGCAGCCGGGCATCCTTGGGCTTGTTGTCATGGTGATGCATGTCCGCCAGCAACAGCAGCGCCTTGATACAGGCCGGGTCATAGCCCAGAGCCTCGGTTAACCGTTGCCTGGCGGTAAAGCGATCATCCCTGGCCAGATCCTTTTCTGCCCGTTCACACAACAGGTAAGCCAGTTGCTTGCGCCGCAGCGGTGAAGGTTCTGCCTCTACCAGGGTTATTGCCACCTGCACGGCTTTTTCCCAGTCACGCTCCTGCTGATAGATCTCAATCAGATGCTGGGCAGCCTGACGGCCATAGTCACGGGAACCCATCAGCTCATGCAGCAGGGATTCAGCCCGATCCAGTAGCCCCGCTGCCAGGTAGTCCATGGCCAGCTCATAGGTGACCTGACTGGAATAACGGCTGGGAAGTTCAGGGCGGGCTAACAGGTTCTGATGAATCAATGTGGCCCGATCCACCTCCCCCTTGTTGCGAAAGTGGGCGCCAATAGACAGGTGCAGATTGACCGTGTCTCCGCTAACCGCCAGGGTCTCAACGAAAGACTCGATGGCCTCATCAGAATAGTTAGTAAACAGAAACTGCAGCCGCTCCCGCAGGGTGGCTTCGTCGTCGATATTTGGCCGGCGGCCAAACCGTGCGCTCCACAGCCCCAGCAGCCAACCCGTCGCAATGGCGACAAACAGCAACAACCAGAGCGTAAGACTCGACATCAGATCCTCTTCGGCGCCTGTTGCCGCTCGCGGGTCAGAGCCTTGTCACTTTTCACCCGCTCACGCTCAGCGCGGCGACGTGACAGGCGGGCACGGAACAACGCCAGGGAGGTGAACAGCATGCCCAGCAATGCGCCCAACACAAAGGTCAGCAGTATCCAGATAGCGACACCCGCAGAAGGGGTTTCAAAGAAAAAGAAATCCAGCGCCACCGGCTGCTGATTATTCAATGAAAACACCAGCACAAAGACAATGATGGCGATAGCCAACAGAATAATCAGGACCTTGCGCATCGCGGCCATGGGGTTGTCCTTTATTAAAGCGCGTTAGTTGTGGCATGACAGGCTGTAGCAACCAGTGACTAGCCTACCACAGACTGCCACTGGATCTTAGAAGCTTCAGTAACCGGCTTTGAGACTGTCGTTTACTTTTTCACGCAGCTCTTTGCCTGGCTTGAAATGGGGAACGTGCTTTTCAGGTAGATCAACAGAATCACCGGTTTTCGGGTTACGGCCGACACGGGGTGCCCGGTAATGCAGTGAAAAACTGCCAAAACCGCGTATTTCAATACGCTGGCCTTCCGCCAGTGATTGGGACATATGCTCAATCAGGGTTTTTACCGCCAGTTCCACGTCCTTGACTGAAAGCTGTGTCTGTTTCGCGGCGATGATTTCCACCAATTCCGACTTTGTCATGGGCCAATCCTTCTCCGTTACTCGGGGCACATCAATTGTTTTACAAGTCTAGCGGAGAGTAGAAAAAACACCAAAAAAAACGGGCTCTTAGGCCCGTTTTTTTGACATTTTAACAGTCTTTGCCGAAATCAGGGATCAGTTGCTGTCTTTTTGCTGCATCTGTTCCTTGATCAGGTCACCGATTGTGGTGGCCTTGGAGCTTTCAGCGGTCTTCTCACGCACAGACTGCATGGCCTGCTTGTCATCTTCCACGTCCTTGGACTTCACGGACAGGTTGATGATGCGGTTCTTGCGATCAACGCTGATGATCTTGGCTTCCACTTCCTCGCCTTCCTTCAGCACGTTACGGGCATCTTCTACCTTGTCACGGCTGATTTCTGAGGCTTTCAGAGTGGCTTCAACATCTTCACTCAGGGTGATAGTGGCTGACTTGGCGTCAATCGCTGTCACGATACCGCGCACGATGGTGCCACGGTCATTCACCTGGGTGAACTCAGCGAAGGGATCGCTTTCCAGCTGCTTGATGCCCAGGGAGATGCGCTCACGCTCGGGATCAACAGACAGGATGGTGGTTTCAACTTCGTCGCCTTTCTTGTAATGGCGCACGGCTTCTTCACCGGTTTCGTTCCAGCTGATGTCGGACAGGTGAACCAGACCATCGATGCCGCCGTCCAGGCCAATAAAGATGCCGAAGTCGGTGATGGACTTGATCTTGCCTGCAATCTTGTCGCCCTTGTTGAAGTTGGACGAGAAGTCTTCCCAGGGGTTGGTTTGACACTGCTTGATACCCAGGGAAATACGACGACGCTCTTCGTCGATATCCAGGACCATAACTTCGATTTCGTCACCCACCTGTACCACTTTGGAGGGGTGGATGTTCTTGTTGGTCCAGTCCATTTCAGACACGTGTACCAGACCTTCAACGCCCTCTTCCAGCTCAGCAAAGCAGCCGTAATCGGTCAGGTTGGTAACGCGGGCTGGTACCCGGGTGTTCTCGGGGTAGCGGCCTTTGATGTCGATCCAGGGATCTTCGCCCAGCTGCTTGAGACCCAGTGATACGCGGTTACGCTCGCGGTCGAATTTCAGGACCTTCACATTGATTTCGTCGCCAACGTTAACGATTTCGCTCGGATGCTTGATGCGCTTCCAGGCCATATCGGTAATGTGCAGCAGGCCGTCAACGCCGCCCAGATCAACGAAGGCACCGTAATCGGTCAGGTTCTTGACGATACCTTTGATTTCCAGACCTTCGGTCAGGCTTTCCAGCAGCTGCTCGCGCTCGGCGCTGTTTTCAGCTTCCAGCACGGCACGACGGGAAACAACGACGTTGTTGCGCTTGGCATCGAGCTTGATGACCTTGAAATCCAGGTCTTTGTTCTCGAGGTGGGCGGTGTCACGCACCGGCCGCACGTCAACCAGGGAGCCCGGCAGGAAGGCACGGATGCCATCGAGGTCGACTGTAAAGCCGCCCTTGACCTTGCCATTGATCACACCTTTGACGACTTCTTCTGCGTCGAAAGCCTTCTCCAGCACCTTCCAGGCTTCGGCACGCTTGGCCTTTTCCCGGGACAGGCGCGTGGCGCCGAAACCGTCTTCTACCGCGTCCAGTGCCACGTCGACTTCGTCGCCGATGGCCACTTCCAGTTCACCTTTATCGTTCATGAACTGCGAGGCAGGAATAACGCCTTCTGATTTCAGACCGGCATTTACCGTAACCCAGTCGCTGTCGATGTCGACAACAGTACCTTTGACGATGGAGCCGGGCTGCATGTCAATCTGTTTTAGGCTTTCTTCAAAAAGTTCCGCAAAGCTCTCGCTCATTGTGAGTCCTATGTGATCAATACAAGTTCTTTCCGCGCAAACCAGCGACGCACGGTCCGTTTCATCAAGTTCGGCTGACAGCTACGCTGGTTAGTTTCCAGCTGGGCCGAACGCCATTTTATGTCTCGCCATTCACGATCAGCTAAACAATAGAGAAAGAGGCGCTGTCAGGCCTGGCCGCTAGCGGCCACTACCTGGGTCAGCACCTCTTCCACTGATAATCCCGTTGTATCAATAACCTGTGCGTCGTCGGCGGGCTTCAGGGGGGACGCTGCCCGGGTCCTGTCGCGCTCGTCACGCGCCTCGATATCTGCTACAAGGGCCGAGAGTTTAACACTCTGCCCAAGGTCCAGCAACTGACGGTAGCGCCTTTGTGCCCGTTCTTCTGCCGAAGCGGTAAGAAAGATTTTAGCCCCCGCATCCGGGAACACCACGGTGCCCATATCCCGACCATCGGCCACTAACCCGGGAGCCTGTGCAAAGTCTCGCTGGCGCTGCAACAGGGCCGCCCGCACCGCCGGTAATGCGGCCACCTGGGAGGCGGCATCACCACAGGTTTCAGTACGGATTTCGTTAGTGACATCGTCCCCGGAAAGCAGCACCCGGGCCGGTTCATTACCGGGGCTGGGCATAAAGGCGGCATCCAGGCCCAGAGCCAGGCTGGCCAGGGCCGCTTCGTCCGCCAGCTCAACGCCGCCCCGCAGGGCCGCCAGGGCGGTCAAACGGTAAAGGGCACCACTGTCCAGCAGATGCCACCCCAGGCGCCGGGCCAGCAACTGGGTAACAGTGCCTTTGCCGGCACCGCTGGGGCCATCAATGGTCACGACCGGTGCACTCATACTGATTCCTCCTTGAGCTGAAAGCCTACCTGGGTGGCAAGAGCGATAAAATCCGGGAACGAGGTGGCCACATTGGCACAATCCTCAATGGTGATCTCACCGGTTGCCCGCAACGCGGCCACCGCAAATGCCATGGCAATGCGGTGATCCCCGTGGCTGTTTACGGTACCGCCGCCGTAACCGCCACCGGTAATGCGAATGCCATCGGCGGTGACGGTATGGGTCACACCCAGGGTGGCCAGGCCGTCAGCCATCACCTGAATGCGATCACTCTCCTTCACCCGAAGTTCCTCAGCCCCGGTGAGCAGCGTGTCGCCACTGGCGTTGGCCGCAGCAATAAACAGTACCGGGAATTCATCAATGGCCAGGGGCACCTGGTCTTCTGGAATGGTAATGCCTGTTAAGGGGGCTGAGCGCACGTGCAGATCCGCCACCGGCTCGCCACCCACTTCCCGCTGGTTATGCAGGGTGATATCGGCGCCCATCAGCTTAAGTATGCTGATCACCCCCACCCGGGTCGGATTGACACCCACATGGCGCAGCCACAGGTCAGCTCCAGGAGTAATGGAGGCCGCCACCAGGAAAAACGCTGCCGAGGAAATATCCGCCGGCACATCAATGGCCCCACCGGTGAGTTTGCCGCCACCGCTTAACCGGGCTTTGGCCCCTTCCCGGGTCACCGGAAAGCCAAACCCATTGAGCATGCGTTCGGTATGGTCACGGGTGGGGGCCGGTTCGGTAATCACCGTCTCCCCCTGGGCATAAAGCCCCGCCAGCAACAGGCAGGACTTCACCTGGGCACTGGCTACAGGCAATAGGTAATCGATACCTTTCAGGGCCTGACCGCCCTGGATGCGCAACGGCGGGCAGCCCCCCTCCTGGCTCTCAATCACCGCTCCCATGGTGCGCAGTGGCGCCGCCACCCGCTCCATGGGGCGCCGTGACAGGCTGGCGTCACCGGTAAGCTCACTGTCGAAGGGCTGGGCTGCCAGCAGGCCGGCAAACAGGCGCATGGCGGTACCGGAGTTGCCCAGGTACAGCGGCCCCCTAGGCGGCTTCAGACCATGCAGGCCCACCCCATGGATACGCACATAGCCCTGATCAGGCCCCTCAATGGTGACCCCCATGTCCCGGAATGCCTGTACCGTTGCCAGGCTGTCTTCCCCCTCCAGAAAGCCCTCCACTTCTGTGATGCCTTCCGCCAGGGCCCCCAGCATAATGGAACGGTGGGAAATGGACTTGTCACCGGGAACCCGGATATCCCCCTGAACGGTGCCGCCGGGGCTGGCCCGGAATCGTGTCTGCTGTGTGGTCATGGTGTTGAGGTAAGCCTGTCCTGAAAGAATTTTGGAAAAGTGATCCCTGGCCGCTTTGGCCCGGGTAAACACCTGTTGCAGTGCGGCGCCGTCGTCCCCATCAATGGCCTCCCGCAGGTGGGCCAGGTCCCGGGTAAAGTGATCCAGGGAGGCGAGCACGGCGGTTTTGTTGGCCAGAAAGATATCCCGCCACATCACCGGGTCACTGGCAGCAATACGGGTAAAGTCCCGAAAGCCCCCGGCGGCATAGCGGAAAATATCCTGGTTGTCTTTCTCCCCGGCCAGGGTATCCACCAGGGAAAAGGCGATCAGGTGGGGCAAGTGACTGGTGGCCGCCAGCACCTGATCATGGTGGGACACGGACATGGATAAGACTTCAGAGCCGCAGCCCCGCCAGAACTCTGTTAACCGGGCCAGGGCCCCCGGGTCAGTGTTCAGCCCCGGGGTCAGAATCACTTTATGGGCGGCAAACAGCTCAGGGTTGGAAGAGGCCACGCCGCTTTTCTCAGACCCGGCAATGGGGTGGCCGGGGATCACCCGGGGGCCCACCTCGCCCCAGATCTGCACCACAGAGGTAATAAAGCTGCCTTTGACGCTGCCCACATCCGTGAGGGTGGCGTTTTCCGGCAAGCTGTCGCGGATGGATGCCAGTACAGCATCCGTGGCCTGCACCGGCACTGCAATCACCACCAGATCCGCATTGGCTACCGCTGATGCCGCCGAGGTGGCGGCCTCGTCTATCACCCCCAGGGCCAGGCCCTGGTGCATCTCACTGTCACGGCGGTCAAAACCCACCACGGTGGTTGCCAGACCCCGGTGACGGGCAGCCATGGCCAGAGAGCCGCCAATAAGACCCAGACCAATCACGGCCATGCGGCCATAGAGGGGTGTCACTGGCGGGGAGGATTCAGAAATAGACACGGTTAAAGCTCTGCCAGCACAGCGGCCAGGGCCGACAGGCACTGGCGGTTTTCCGCTTCCAGACCCACGGAGATACGCAGGTGACGGGGCATACCGTAGGCCGCCACCGGCCGCACGATGACGCCCCGACGCAGCAGACCTTCATACACAGGTCCGGCATCACGGCCCACATCTACCGCGACAAAGTTGGCAGCAGAAGGAATTACTTCCAGACCCAGGGCTTCAAGGCCTTGGTTTAGCTGTTGCAGGCCGGCGCTGTTTACCCGGCAGGCCTCTGCCAGATAATCAGCATCGTCCAGCACCGCCACGGCAGCCGCCTGGGCCAGGCTGTCCACGTTAAAAGGCTGGCGTACCCGGTTAAGCACATTGGTGATCTGGGCATTGGCGATACCATAACCCACCCGCAGCCCCGCCAGGCCCCAGGCCTTGGAAAACGTCCGGCTGACAATCAGATTGGGGAACCGGGCCAGCAGGGGGATGCCATCAGCGGCATCATCCCCATGCATGTATTCGCAGTAGGCCTCATCCAGCACCACCACCACCCGCTCCGGAATCTGCTCCAGAAAACCGGTCAGCGCCCCCTGCCCCACCACGGTACCGGTGGGGTTGTTGGGGTTGGCGATAAAGATGATCCGGGTGCGTTCGGTTACCGCCGCTGCCATGGCAGGCAGGTCATGGCCCCAGTTTTTGGCTGGCACCTGCACATGGTGGGCACCAATGGCCTGGGTAACCAGGGGGTACACGGCGAAGGCGTGCTGGGAGTAAATGATTTCCGAGTCCCGGTCCGCAAAGCCCCGGGCGATCAGTTCCAGCACATCATTGGAACCGTTACCCAGGGTGATCTGATCCACCCCCAGGGCAAACCGCTCCGCCAGCTTCTGCTTTAAGGCAAAGCCATTGCCATCCGGATAACGGCACAGCTCCGGCAATGCCGCCTGCATGGCAGCCAGGGCTTTCCCGCTGGGACCCAGGGGGTTTTCATTACTGGCCAGCTTGACGATACCCGCCGGGTCCAGGCCCAGTTCACGGGCCAATTCCTCAATGGGCTTGCCGGGCTGGTAAGGCTGCAGCCCCTGAACGCCGGGGGCCGCCAGGGCGGTGTAATCGCAGCTCATGGCTTGGTGTCTCCAGAATGGGGTCCCACTAAAGCACCCCTACAGGATAAGACCCCAGGTGCTTCACCTCTACCGCCTGTGTCTCTACATCTTTCAGCACCGCATCTACCAGAGCATCGCTACGGTGACCTTCAAAATCAATGTAGAAGACATAGGCCCAGGTGCCGCTGGGGGACGGGCGGGTTTCAATGCGGGTAAGGCTGATATTGCGCTCATGGAAGGGAGCCAGCAGCTTGTACAGGGCACCGGGGTTATTGCGCATGGACACCAGAATCGAGGTTTTGTCCTGGCCGCTGGCGGGCACCGCTTCCTGACCGATAATCAGAAAACGGGTGGTGTTATCCGGGCGGTCTTCAATGGTGCGGCTCTGGGCCTCAAGGCCGTAGAGCTCTTCCGCCATATCCCCGGCGATGGCTGCAGCATCCCCCTCCTGGGCGGCACGGCGGGCCGCTTCCGCATTACTGCTGACCGTAATACGCTCCAGCCCCGGCCAGTGGCTGTCGAGCCACTGGCGGCACTGGGCAAAGGATTGCGGGTGGGAATAGATCCGCTTGATGGCGTTCATATCCGCGCCGGGCAACGCCAGCAGGTGGTGATGAATACGCAGTTGCACTTCACCACAGATGCTCAGCCCGGAGCACATAAACATGTCCAGGGTATGATTGACCATGCCTTCCGTTGAGTTCTCTACCGGCACCACCCCGTAATGGGCGCTACCGGATTCCACTTCCCGGAACACCTCATCAATGGCGCTCAGGGGCGTGGTATTCACGGAATGGCCAAAATGCTTCAGGGCTGCGGCCTGGGTAAAGGTGCCCGCAGGGCCGAGAAAGGCAATCTGCATGGGCTTTTCCAGGGCCAGGCAGGCAGACATGATTTCCCGGAACAGCCGGGCCATTTCCTCATCTGCCAGGGGGCCCGGGTTCAGGGACTTGATCTTGCGCAGTACCTGGGCTTCCCGCTCCGGGCGGTAAAACACCACCGGGGCATCCGGGTTGGCGGCCAGCTTTGCTTCTGCCACTTCCTGGGCACAGCGGGCACGGTCACTGATCAGCCGCAGCAATTCGCTGTCAATCTCATCAATGCGCTGGCGCAGGGTCTCCAGAGCGCTATTGTGGGGATCGCTCATGCCCGCTCCTTCTCAAAGTCCGCCATGTAGTCAATCAGGGCATCCACCCCGGCCTCTGGCATGGCATTATAAATGCTGGCACGCATGCCCCCCACTGAACGGTGTCCGTTCAGGTTCAGCAAACGGCGCTCCTCGGCCCCTGCCAGAAACGCCTTGTTCAACGACTCATCTGCCAGGGTAAAGGGCACATTCATCAGTGAGCGGCAGTCCGGGCGTATGGGGTTGTTATAGAAGTCGCTGTTGTCGATGGCCCCATAGAGTTTGCCGGCCTTGCGCTGGTTCAGGGTGGCCATGGCCTGCAGGCCACCGTGCTGCTTCAGCCACTGAAACACCAGCCCCGCCAGATACCAGGC
The DNA here is from genome assembly GCA_007692645.1 of Halomonadaceae bacterium. GTDB lineage: Bacteria > Pseudomonadota > Gammaproteobacteria > Pseudomonadales > Oleiphilaceae > REBR01. Next base: position 16,880 of record REBR01000077.1, read on the forward strand.
ATAGGTGGGTGGGGTGTTGTACATGGAGCCGTTCTTATCAGCAATGGCATAGCTCATCATGGCCGGGGTGCAGTCACTCATGGGCTTAATCAGGTCTTCCCGGATAATCACCAGGGTCAGACCCGCAGGGCCGATGTTTTTCTGGGCGCCGGCGTAGATCAGGCCAAAGCGGCTCACATCCAGAGGCTCAGACAGAATCGCCGAGGACAGATCCGCCACCAGGGGGCAATCCCCCAAGTCAGGAATAGCAGGATACGCCAGGCCACCAATGGTCTCATTGGGGGTGATATGCAGGTAATCAGCCCCGGGGCGCAGGACCCACTGATCCGGGTCAGGCACGGCGGTATAACCATTGTCCCGGGCAGAGGCCACCTCCGCCACGTCACCGAAGCGACGCCCTTCAGCGATGCCTTTCTGGGACCAGATGCCAGTATCCACATAATCGGCGTGGCCACCTTCAGACAACAGGTTCAGGGGCACTGTGGCAAACTGGCTGCTGGCGCCTCCCTGCATAAACAACACCCGGTAGTTAGCCGGGATTGCCAGCAGTTGCCGCAGGTCCTGCTCCGCCTGGTGGGCGATGCCCATGAACTCATCGCTGCGGTGACTCATTTCCATCACCGACAGGCCACGGCCCTGCCAGTCCAGCAGATCATTGCGGGCCCAGGCCAACACCTCTTCCGGCAATACCGCCGGACCGGCGCAGAAGTTAAAGGCTCGTGTCATGGTGGCTACCCTGTTCAGTCGTCAGCATCGTCATGGTTGTCGTCATGAGCGGCGTCAGCGTCGCCGGTACTATCCGCACTGTCGTCGCTGTCCGCGGAGTCGGCCTGCTGGTTGATGACCTCGCCGTCTTCACCGAGTTCGCCATCCAGGTCATCGTCGTCACCGGTATCTTCGATACGCTCAACAGTCACCAGTTTTTCGCCTTCCTGGCTTAAACGGATCAGTCGCACACCCTGGGTATTACGCCCCAGAATCGACAGATCATCGGTTCCGGTTCGCACCAGGGTGCCCTGGTCAGTGATCAGCATCATTTCATCGCCGTCAAACACCTGCAGGGCACATACCAGATCGCCATTACGGTCACTGGTCTGCATGGCAATAACGCCCTGGCTACCACGGCTGTATGCGGGGAATTCAGTGATCTGGCTGCGCTTGCCGTAACCGTGCTGACTGGCGGTAAGGATATAGCCGTTTTCCTGGGGAATAATCAGCGATACCACTTCCTGGCCGGGCTTCAGACGAATGCCCCGGACACCACGGGCGGTACGGCCCATGGGACGCACCTGGTTTTCATTAAAGCGCACTGCCTTGCCGGCGGTGGAGAACAGCATGATTTCTGTCTCGCCGTCGGTAATGGCGGCACCGATCAGGTAATCGTCTTCATCCAGGTTCACGGCGATCAGGCCGGAGGTGCGTGGGCGGGCAAAGTTCACCAGGGGGGTCTTCTTGATGGTGCCCTTGGAGGTGGCCATCAGCACGAAGTGCCCGTCAGTGTATTCACTCACCGGCAGGAAGGTGGAAATCCGCTCACCCGCCTCCAGTGGCAGAATGTTCACCATGGGACGGCCGCGGGAGGTACGGCTGCCCTGGGGGATTTCAAACACCCGCAGCCAGTACACCTTGCCTTTATTGGAGAAGCACAGAATGGTGTCGTGGCTGTTGGCCACCAACAGCTTCTCAATAAAGTCTTCTTCTTTCATGGCGGTGGCGGACTTGCCACGGCCACCACGGCGCTGGGCCTTGTAGTCTTCAATGGGCTGGGTCTTGGCATAGCCGCTGTGGGAAATGGTCACCACCAGGTCTTCTTCGTCAATCAGGTCCGCCACGGTCAGGTCACGGCGGGAACCGACGATTTCAGTGCGACGCTCATCCGCATACTCTTCACGGATTTCTGCCAGCTCATCACGAATCACCTGCATCAGCCGGTCCGGGTCTGCCAGGATCTCCAGCAGCTCCGCAATACGGGCCAGAATTTCCTGGTATTCATTGGTCAGCTTTTCCGTTTCCAGACCGGTCAGGCGGTGCAGACGCAGGTCCAGAATCGCCTGGGCCTGTTCCGGTGACAGGTGGTACTTGCCATTCACAAAGCCATAGCCTTCCGGCAGTTCATCCGGGCGACAGGCATCGGCACCGGCCTTAGCCAGCATGCCACTCACGGCACCGGGCTCCCAGCCCTGGTTCAGCAGCTTGACCTTGGCTTCCGGGGCACCGGGTGAGGATTTGATCAGGGCGATCACCTCATCGATGTTGGCCAGGGCCACGGACAGACCTTCCAGAATATGGCCGCGCTCACGGGCCTTGCGCAGCAGGAAGATGGTACGGCGGGTCACCACCTCACGGCGGTGCAGGATAAAGGCTTCCAGCAGCTGCTTGAGGTTCAGAATCTGGGGCTGACCGTCCAGCAGGGCTACCATGTTGATACCAAACACGGTTTCCATCTGGGTCTGTTTGAACAGATTGTTGACGATCACCTCGGCGTTCTCGTTGCGGCGCAACTCGATCACCACCCGGATACCTTCCTTATTAGACTCGTCCCGCAGTTCAGTAATGCCTTCAATACGCTTTTCTTTCACCAGCTCCGCGATTTTCTCGATCAGGCGGGCCTTGTTCACCTGGTAAGGCAACTCGGTGATGATAATGGTCTCGCGACCGGTCTTCTTGTCCACTTCAATTTCATGGCGTGAGCGCACGTAAATGCGGCCACGGCCGGTGCGGTAGGCTTCAATGATACCGGCACGGCCGCTGATGATACCGGAGGTGGGAAAATCCGGGCCGGGAATGAATTCCATCAGCTCATCAATGGTCAGGTCGCCGTTATCAATCAGCGCCAGGCAGCTGTCCACGATCTCACCCATGTTATGGGGCGGGATATTGGTGGCCATGCCCACAGCGATACCGGAGGAGCCGTTAATCAACAGGTTGGGCACCCGGGTGGGCATCACCGCGGGGATAAATTCCGTGCCGTCGTAGTTGGGCACGAAATCCACGGTTTCTTTTTCCAGATCCGCCAGCAGGGAGTGGGCCAGCTTCTTCATGCGCACTTCGGTGTAACGCATGGCGGCGGCGTTATCACCGTCAATGGACCCGAAGTTACCCTGACCGTCTACCAGGATATACCGCAGGGAGAAGGTCTGGGCCATACGAACGATGGTGTCGTACACCGCCGAGTCCCCGTGGGGGTGGTATTTACCGATAACGTCACCCACCACACGGGCTGACTTCTTGTAAGGCTTGTTCCAGTCATTGCCCAGCTCGGACATGGCGAACAGCACCCGACGGTGCACGGGCTTGAGCCCGTCACGGGCATCGGGCAGGGCCCGGCCAATGATGACGCTCATGGCGTAGTCCAGGTAGGACTGTTTCAGCTCATCTTCAATATTGACCGGCAGGATCTCTTTGGCAAACTCACCCATCGAGCAGACTTCCTTTGTGATAACTGGAGGACGTGATTTCTATTTGTTTTGTCACTGGCAGGCCGCACCTGAGGCACGACACTAAGCGGCGTATAATATCACAGTTGGCAGGGTAAAGGAGTCTCAGCAGGCAGAACCTGCAATGACCCCAGGGCCAGTGACAGTGGGCACTGTCAAGGGTCTTTTCTAGCCGAACACCACCGTCTTGTTGCCATGCACCAGCACCCGGTCTTCCAGGTGGTAACGCAGACCCCGGGCCAGAGCCGCTTTCTCCACATCCTTGCCCAGGCGAATCAGGTCATTGATGTTGTCACTATGGCTGACCCGGATCACGTCCTGCTCAATAATCGGACCTTCATCCAGATCTTCAGTGACATAATGGCAGGTGGCGCCAATCAGCTTAACCCCCCGCTCATAGGCCTTGTGGTAGGGCTTGGCACCGGCAAAAGATGGCAGAAAACTGTGGTGGATATTAATCGCCCGCCCGGCATAGGCCTGGCACACCGCCGGGGGTAGAATCTGCATATAGCGGGCCAGCACAATCACATCCGCCCGGTAGCGCTCAAACAGCTCCTGCATGGTGTCAAAAGCCGCCTGCTTGTTTTCCCGGTTAACGGGTACATGGTGATAGGGAATCTCGTGCCACTCCACCATACGGCGCATATCTTCATGGTTGGAAATCACCGCCACAATGTTGGCACTGAGCTCACCACTGTGCCAGCGGTGCAGCAGGTCAGCCACGCAGTGGCTTTCCTTACTGCACATGAGCACCACCCGCTTGGGAGCCCGGGAGTCGGTCATATGCCATTGCATGCCGTATTCATCAGCAATAGGGGCAAAGGCCGCCTTGAACTCTTCCAGCCCCACCGGCAGGGAACTCACCTTGATTTCATTACGCATAAAAAACCAGCCGGTCATGCGATCCGCATGGTGGCTCGCCTCTACGATCCAGCCCTGGTAGCTGGACACAAAACTACTCACTTTGGCGACAATGCCCACCTGATCGGGACAGGAAATCACCAGCCGGTAAGTATCTTCCATCAATTCTGCTTCCACGGGAGGGCGCCTGGGTAGTGGTAAGTGAGTGCGGGATTATGAAACAGGGAGTGAGGGGGAGCAAGGGGCCAATAGCGCCCCCGGCATAACAGGAAGATCAGGCAGGGCTTTCCGGCAAACCGCTACATAGCGTTGTCAGCCTGAAACGCCCTC
>REBR01000282.1 GCA_007692645.1 Halomonadaceae bacterium
TGGAGTTTGGTGCATCATGCAAAGCCAAAAAATCAGAATTCGGTTGAAGGCGTTTGATTACCGCCTGATCGACCAGTCCACGCAAGAAATTGTCGATACGGCAAAACGGACTGGCGCGCAGGTTAGGGGTCCTATCCCTCTGCCGACTCGCACTGAAAAGTATACCGTGCTGATTTCACCGCACGTGAACAAAGACGCTCGGGATCAGTACGAAATCCGCACGCACAAGCGCCTGCTGGATATTATTGAACCTACAGAAAAGACTGTTGATGCTCTGATGAAGCTTGATCTTGCCGCCGGTGTGGATGTGCAAATCAGCTTAGGTTAATGCTTAGGCATTAACTGCTCAGGGTGTAACTGTTTTCAGGCCATAGAGGGTTAAAGCCCCGTACACTAAGAGGTGAGAAATGGCAATTGGTGTTGTCGGCCGTAAGGCCGGGATGACTCGTGTATTTACTGACCAGGGTCAGGCCATTCCCGTTACCGTAATTCAGGTTGACGCTAACCGGATTACGCAGATCAAAACTCAGGAGCAGGACGGTTACCGGGCAGTGCAAGTCACTATCGGTGCCCGTAAGGCTTCTCGTGTCACTAAGGCTGAAGCTGGGCATTATGCCAAGCACGGTGTAGCTGCCGGTACTGGTCTTTGGGAATTCCGTCTCGCCGATGGCGAAGGGGATGACCTGGAAGCTGGTGGCGAGCTCGGCGTATCTGTGTTCGAGGCAGGCCAGAATGTGGACGTCTCCGGTCGCTCTAAAGGTAAAGGCTTTGCCGGTACCATTAAGCGCTGGAACTTCTCCATGCAGGATGCCACTCACGGTAACTCTTTGAGTCACCGTGCGCCTGGCTCCATTGGTCAGAACCAGACTCCCGGTCGTGTCTTCAAAGGCAAAAAGATGGCGGGCCAGATGGGTAACGTCAATGTCACCACGCAGAATCTTGAGATTGTCCGTGTCGACGTCGAACGTAATCTGTTGCTGGTCAAGGGTCCCGTTCCAGGTGCGAACGGTGGCGATCTGATCATCAAGCCTGCAGTCAAAGCCTAAGGGGTATTGTGATGGAACTGACAATCACAGGAAGCGGCAAGGGCGTGACGGTTTCCGATAACACGTTCGCCAAAGAATTTAACGAGACCCTGGTTCACCAGGTTGTGACTGCCTATCAGGCAGCCGGCCGTCAGGGTACCGCCAAGCAGAAGACCCGTTCAGAAGTCAGCGGTGGCGGCAAGAAGCCCTGGCGTCAAAAGGGCACTGGTCGTGCCCGTGCGGGTACTATCCGTAGCCCGATATGGCGCTCAGGTGGTGTCACTTTTGCTGCCCGTCCGCGGGATTACAGCCAGAAAGTGAACCGTAAGATGTATCGTGCTGCCATGCGCGCGATTCTGTCTGAGCTGGTCCGTCAGGAACGTCTGATGATTGTAGACGAGCTGGTGGCCGATGAGCCCCGCACCAAGCCATTCATTGCCAAGCTGGAAGGCCTGGGTGTGGCGAGCGGTGCACTGCTGATTTCTGAAGATGTGGACCAGAACCTGTATCTGGCCTCACGTAACATCCCCCGTGTGGATGTTCGCGATGTCGCCGGCATCGATCCGGTCAGCCTGGTCGCTCACGAGAAAGTCGTCATTACCGTGTCGGCGCTGAAGAAAATCGAGGAGATGCTGGGATGAATCAGGAACGTCTTTATAAGGTGCTGCTGGGGCCTCACGTCTCCGAGAAAACCTCCATGTGCGGTGAGAAAGGCCAGGTTGTTTTCAAGGTAGCGTCTGACGCCACCAAGCCCGAAATCAAGAAAGCGGTAGAGCAGCTGTTTAACGTCAATGTACTGGGCGTTACAGTCTCCAACCGTAAAGGCAAGGTCAAGCGTACTGCGAATGGCTTTGGTAAGCGTGCTGGACTTCGCAAGGCGTATGTTAGCCTCGCTGAAGGTCAGGACATCGACTTTATGGATGTTGAATAAGCGAAGGGGGTCGTACCATGCCGATCGTTAACACCAAACCGACGTCTCCCGGACGCCGTCACGTCATCAAGTTGTATAGCCCGGAGCTGCACAAAGGCGCTCCCTATGCACCGCTGACCAGCAAGCTGTCACGCACGGGTGGCCGGAATAACACCGGTCGAATCACCTCCCGTCATATCGGCGGTGGCCACAAGCGCCATTACCGACTGATTGACTTTAAAAGAAACAAGGACGGGATCAGGGGCGTTGTAGAGCGCCTGGAACACGATCCCAACCGGACAGCCCATATCGCCCTGATCTTGTATGCTGATGGCGAGCGCCGCTACATTATCGCTCCCAAAGGCCTGTCAGTGGGTGATCCGGTGTTCTCCGGTGTCGATGCCCCCATTAAAGTGGGTAGCACCCTGCCGCTGCGGAATATTCCCCTCGGTTCAGTGGTGCATTGCATCGAGTTAAAGCCAGGAAAAGGCGCGCAGATGGTTCGTAGTGCCGGCGGTTCAGCCCAGGTGGTTGCCCGTGACGGTTCTTACGCCACTATTCGTCTCCGTTCCGGTGAAATGCGCAAAGTACTGACAGACTGTCGTGCCACTCTGGGGGAAGCCTCCAACAGTGAACACAGCCTGGAAGTATTGGGCAAAGCGGGTGCAACGCGTTGGCGCGGTAAACGGCCGACAGTGCGCGGTGTTGCTATGAACCCAGTTGACCATCCACACGGTGGTGGTGAAGGGCGTACCTCTGGCGGGCGTCACCCTGTAACTCCTTGGGGTGTACCAACCAAAGGGCATAAGACTCGTAAAAACAAGCGTACTGATAAGATGATCGTACGTCGTCGTTCGGCCAAGAAATAACAGTAGAGGAATTACGCTGTGCCACGTTCTTTAAAGAAAGGTCCATTTATAGACCTGCATCTGTTGAAGAAAGTCGAATCAGCTCTGGCAGAGAAAAGTCGTAAGCCGATCAAAACCTGGTCCAGGCGCTCGACTATTTTCCCAGAGATGGTAGGCCTCACAATTGCAGTACACAACGGCCGGCAGCATGTGCCGGTCATGATCACCGAAGATATGGTTGGTCATAAACTTGGGGAGTTCGCAGCTACGCGTACTTATCGCGGACACGCTGCCGACAAGAAAGCGAAACGCTGATTCTGAGGGGAAGAAGATGGAAGTAGCGGCTAAGACAAGGGGCGCTCGACTCTCGGCTCAGAAAGCGCGTCTTGTGGCAGACAGGGTCCGCGGCAAGGCTGTGGAGGAGGCTCTTAACGAGCTGACTTTCAGTCCCAAGAAAGCGGCTGTCATTATCAAGAAAGCGCTGGAGAGTGCGATTGCCAACGCTGAGCATAACGAAGGCCTCGACGTGGATGAGTTGCGTGTAGCAACCATTTTTGTCGATGAAGGGCCGACGCTGAAGCGGATTCGTCCACGGGCCAAGGGCCGGGCGGATCGGATTCTGAAGCGGACGTGCCACATTACCGTAACGGTAGCCGATAAGTAGGAGATGCTCAGATGGGTCATAAAGTACATCCAACGGGCTTCCGGCTCGGAATTGTTAAAGAACACAATTCGATCTGGTATGCCGAGAAGCGGGCTTATGCAAAGAACCTGCTGAACGATTTAGAAGTGCGGAGCTACCTGGAGAAGCGCCTTGAGCGTGCCTCAGTCAGCAAGATCGTGATTGAGCGTCCTGCACAGAATGCCAAGATCACCATTCATACGGCACGTCCGGGAATTGTGATCGGCAAGAAGGGCGAAGATGTTGATCGCCTGCGCAAAGACGTCAGCGCCATGATGGGTGTCCCGGTTCATGTGAACATCGAGGAAATCCGTAAGCCGGATCTTGATGCCAAACTGGTGGCACAAAGTGTCGCAAACCAGCTGGAACGCCGGGTCATGTTCCGTCGCGCTATGAAGCGTGCGGTACAGAACGCCATGCGCCAGGGCGCCAAGGGTATCAAGATTCAGGTCGGTGGCCGGCTGGGCGGTGCGGAAATTGCGCGCTCCGAGTGGTACCGGGAAGGTCGTGTACCACTGCATACACTGCGTGCGGACATTGACTACTCCGGCTACGAAGCCAACACCACCTACGGCATCATTGGTGTCAAGGTGTGGATCTTCAAGGGTGAAATTCTGGGCGGCATCGAGCAGGTGCGTGCCGAGAAAGATGCCACTTCGAAGAAGACACAGAAGTAGAGGGGCACTCACATGTTGCAACCAAAACGCACCAAGTTTCGCAAAGTTATGAAAGGCCGCAATCGCGGTCTGGCACAAGTCGGTAACAAGATCAGCTTCGGCGAGTTTGGCCTCAAAGCCACTGGCCGTGGTCGGATCACCGCCCGTCAGATCGAAGCGGCCCGTCGGACCATGAACCGTCGCATCAAGCGTGGCGGTAAAATCTGGATCCGCATCTTCCCGGACAAGCCGATTACCGGCAAGCCCCTGGAAGTTCGTATGGGTAAAGGTAAGGGTTCAGTCGAGTACTGGGTCGCCGAAATTCAGCCAGGCAGGGTCCTTTACGAAATGGAAGGCGTGCCTGAAGACGTAGCCCGGGAAGCATTTACCCTGGCTGCCTCCAAGCTGCCCGTTCCAACCACCTTCGTAACCAGGACGGTGATGTGATGAAAGCGTCAGAACTGCGTGAGAAAACCGCAGAAGAGCTGCAAAAGGAACAGATCAATCTGTTCAAAGAGCAGTTCAACCTGCGCATGCGCAAAGCAACCGGTCAACTGAATCAGTCGCATCTGCTGCGTCAGACCCGCCGTGATATTGCGCGCGTGAAAACCGTATTGACAGAAAAGGCAGGTGGTTGAGATGACTGAAGTTACTAACACTGCCAGAACCCTGAATGGCCAAGTCGTCAGCGACAAGATGGACAAGACCATCGTGGTTCTGGTTGAGCGGCAGGAAAAGCATCCGCTGTACGGTAAGTACATGAAGCGCTCAACCAAGATCAAGGCACACGACGAAGACAACCAGTGTTCAGCAGGCGATTATGTCGTGATCGCTGAGACCCGTCCGCTTTCCAAGAGCAAATCCTGGAAGCTGGTGGAAGTTGTCGAGCGCGCGGCCAAGATTTAACGCCCGGACTGATTTTCAGGAGTTTTAGCATGATTCAGACTCAAACAGTACTCGATGTCGCCGATAACAGCGGCGCCCGTCGGGTTATGTGTATTAAGGTCCTGGGCGGCTCGCATCGGCGCTATGCGCGTATCGGTGACATCATTAAGGTGTCCGTGAAGGAAGCAATTCCCCGCGGTCGAGTCAAGAAGGGCCAGGTTCTGCGCGCTGTTGTGGTACGTACCCGCAGTGGTGTTCGTCGCCAGGATGGTTCCCTGATCCGTTTTGATGGTAATGCGGCAGTACTCCTGAACCCTCAGGATGCGCCGATCGGAACCCGGATCTTTGGTCCGGTGACTCGTGAACTTCGCAACGAGAAGTTCATGAAGATCATTTCACTGGCACCCGAGGTTTTGTAAGGATTAAAGGCCGGTTATGAAAAAGATTAAGCGAGATGACGAAGTAATCGTCATAGCGGGTAAAGACAAGAACAAGCGGGGCAAAGTCCTGAAGGTTCTTGATAACGGCAAGTTGGTTGTTTCCGGCATCAATATGATGAAGAAACACACCAAGCCCAACCCGATGATGGGAACGCCCGGTGGCATCACTGAAAAAGAAGCCCCGATTCAGACTTCAAACGTGGCGATCTACAATCCGCAGAACGAAAAAGCGGATCGCGTTGGCTTCCTGACCAAGGAAGACGGCGCCAAGGTACGGATCTTCAAGTCCACGCAAGAAGTTATCGATAACCAGTAAGGGTGGGGTGGTTACGATGCCAAACATGAAAGAGAAGTACAGTTCAGAAGTCATCCCCGCACTGCTTGAGCAGTTCGGTTTCAGCAACGTTATGCAGGTGCCCAAGATCGAAAAGATCACCCTGAACATGGGCGTTGGTGAAGCAGTGGGTGACAAGAAAATGATTGAGAATGCAGTCGCCGACCTGGAGCGCCTGTCCGGACAGAAGCCAGTAGTTACCAAAGCCAAGAAGTCAGTGGCCGGTTTCAAGATCCGTGAAGGTTGGCCCATCGGCTGCAAAGTCACACTGCGCGGCGAGCGTATGTGGGACTTCTTTGATCGCCTGGTACAGATTGCCATTCCCCGTGTACGGGACTTCCGGGGCATGAACCCCAAGTCTTTTGACGGTCGTGGTAACTACAGCATGGGTGTGCGTGAGCAGATCATCTTCCCGGAAGTCGAGTACGACAAGGTCGACAAGATTCGCGGGCTGGATATCACTATCACCACTTCGGCCAAGGACGACGAAGAAGGTCGTGCACTGCTGTCGGCGTTCAGTTTCCCGTTCAAGAAATAAGGATCGAATGTCATGGCCAAGATTTCCATGAAAATGCGTGAGCTCAAGCGTGAAAAAACGGTAGAGAAGTTTGCTGCCAAGCGTGCAGAGATCAAGGCAATCATCAAGAACCCGAATCTCAGCGATGAAGAGCGCTGGGAAGCGCAAATGCGGCTGCAGAAATTGCCGCGTGACGCCAGCCCGAGTCGTCTGCGTAACCGTTGTCAGGTTACCGGTCGTCCGCACGGTGTATTGCGCAAATTCCGGCTTTCACGCATCAAGTTGCGTGAAGCTGGCATGCGGGGTGACGTACCTGGCCTGACCAAGTCAAGCTGGTAACGAACTACGCGTTAACGTTGGTAAGCGGTGACATCATCGCTGCACAACTAAAACGATCAGGAGCCTCATACCGATGAGCATGCAAGATACGCTTGCGGACATGTTTACCCGTGTTCGTAATGCACAGATGGCAGAAAAGGCGACCGTTGCCATGCCATCTTCAAAGATGAAGATTTCCGTCGCTAAAGTATTGCGCGAGGAAGGCTACATCGGTGACTACGAAGTCACTGGTGACGTCAAGCCGATCCTGACTATTAACCTGCGTTATTTCGAAGGCCGTCCGGTCATCGAGAAGATCAAGCGGGTAAGTAGTCCTGGTCTGCGCCAGTACAAGGGCCAGAACAATCTGCCAAAGGTATCGGCGGGTCTGGGTGTTGCCATCGTTTCTACGTCCCAGGGCGTAATGACGGATCGTGCTGCGCGTAAAGCGGGCATTGGCGGCGAAATTATCTGCACCGTATTTTAGGAGTAAGACATGTCAAGGGTTGCTAATAATCCTGTCGTGCTGCCATCCGGTGTTGAGGTCAAGCTCAGTGGACAGGATGTGGAGATCAAGGGTGCCAAAGGCTCCTTGCAACTCAGCATCCATCCAAGCGTCGAGATCAAGCAGGACGACAATACACTGCGGTTCGCTGCACGCAGTAGTGCTAAAACTTCCCGTGCGTTAGCTGGTACCATGCGCGCACTGGTTAATAACATGGTCGTCGGTGTTACCAGCGGTTTTGAGCGTAAGCTCAAGCTGGTAGGCGTCGGCTACCGGGCGCAGTCAAAGGGTAAAACCCTGAACCTGACGCTCGGCTTCAGTCACCCGATCGACTATGCCCTGCCTGAAGGAGTCACCGCGGAAACGCCAACTCCCACGGAAGTCGTGCTTAACAGCATCGATAAACAGCAAGTCGGCCAGTGTGCTGCAGAAATTCGGGCTTTCCGCCCACCTGAGCCTTACAAAGGCAAAGGCGTTCGCTATGCGGATGAAGCGGTAAGGCGTAAAGAGGCTAAGAAGAAGTAGGGCGAGACAATGAGCGCAAAGAAAGAATCAAGATTGCGTCGCGCACGCAAGGTGCGCATCAAAATCCGCGAAATCGGCGTCAGCCGCCTCTGCGTCCACCGCACTCCGCGGCATATGTACGCACAGGTGACGTCAGCGGATGGCAGCCAGGTTTTGGCTTCAGCGTCTACGCTGGACAAGGATCTGCGCCAGGATGCAACCGGTAACGTGGATGCGGCAAAGAAGGTCGGTGCACTTATCGCCGAAAGGGCGAAGAAAGCGGGTATTGAATCCGTGGCATTCGATCGGTCCGGTTTCCGCTATCACGGGCGCGTCAAGGCTTTGGCCGACGCGGCCCGTGAAGCCGGTTTGCAATTCTAAGAAGGGGCATAAGACATGAGCGTAAAAGATCAAGCTACGCCGGAGCTCCAGGAGAAGTTGGTCCAGGTCAACCGGGTCGCCAAGGTAGTTAAAGGCGGCCGTCTGTTTGGCTTTACGGCACTGACTGTCGTGGGTGACGGTAATGGTCGCGTTGGCTTTGGCCGCGGCAAGGCACGTGAAGTGCCGGTCGCGATCCAGAAGGCCATGGAAGCGGCCCGTAAGAACCTGGTAACGGTGCCCCTGAACAAGGGCACCCTGCAGTACGCGGTTAAGGCTAACCATGGCGCCTCCAAGGTGTACATGCAGCCGGCTTCCGAAGGTACTGGTATCATTGCCGGCGGTGCTATGCGCGCCGTACTGGAAGTGGCTGGTGTGCATAACGTACTGGCCAAGTGTTACGGCTCCACTAACCCGGTTAACGTCGTGCGGGCAACTATTGAAGGTCTGAAATCCGTTTCAGCACCGGAAGATATTGCCGCCAAGCGTGGCAAAACCGTCGAAGACATATTGGATTGATGCCATGGCTACCAAAACGATCAAGGTTACGCTGACCCGCAGCCCGATCGGCTGCCAGCCGACGCACCGTAAGTGCGTCAAGGGGCTGGGCCTGCGGAAAATCAATCATACCGTTGAGCTGGAAGATACACCTTCAGTACGCGGCATGGTCAATCGGGTCTATTACATGGTCCGAGTGGAGGACATCTAAGATGCAATTAAATGATCTGAGTCCGGCACCTGGCAGCAAAACTGCCCGTCGCCGCGTCGGTCGTGGCATCGGTAGTGGTCTGGGTAAGACTGCAGGCCGTGGTCACAAGGGTCTGAAGGCCCGTTCCGGTGGCTCCGTTGCCCCCGGTTTTGAGGGTGGTCAACAGCCTCTGCAGCGTCGTCTGCCGAAGTTTGGTTTCTACTCCCGTCAGCAGCGTTGGGTGGCTGAAATCCGCCTCCACGAGCTGGCATTAGTAGAAGGGGATGTGGTCGATCTGGAAGCACTGAAGAAAGCGGACATCATTCGTGATGAAATTCGTGAAGCTAAAGTGATTCTGTCTGGCGAACTGACCCGTCCGGTGACTACCCGCGGTCTGAAAGTGACCAAGGGTGCCCGGGAAGCAATTTCTGCAGCAGGTGGAAAAGTCGAGGACTAAATGGCCAAGCAAGCACCAGCAAAAGGCAAAGGGCTAGGCGAGCTGTACTCCAGGCTCAAGTTCGTAGTAATTGCGATCCTGGTTTACCGTATCGGCGCCCACATTCCGGTGCCGGGCATTAACCCGGACCGTCTGGCAGCCCTTTTTGAACAGCAGCAGGGTACCATCCTGAGCATGTTCAACATGTTTTCTGGTGGTGCGCTTGAGCGTATGAGTATCCTGGCGTTGGGCATCATGCCTTACATTTCTGCCGCGATTATCATGCAGCTGTTAACCGCTGTCAGTCCTCACCTCGAGCAGTTAAAGAAAGAAGGTGAAGCAGGCCGGCGCAAAATCAGTCAGTACACACGCTACGGCACGGTGGTACTGGCCTTTGTACAGGGTCTGGGTATTTCGGTGGGTCTCGCCTCTCAGGGTGTGACCTTCAATGATACCTTCAGCTTTTATTTTGTTGCGGTGATCTCCTTTGTCTCCGGCGCCATCTTCCTGATGTGGCTGGGTGAGCAGATTACTGAGCGGGGTATTGGTAACGGTATTTCGTTGCTGATTTTCGCGGGTATTGTTGCAGGTCTGCCTGGTGCCATCGGTCAGACCCTGGAGCAGGCCCGTAGCGGTGAAATGAGTGTGTTACTGGTGCTGGCTATTGGTGTCATGGCCATTGGTGTTATCTGTTTTATCGTTTTCATGGAGCGTGGCCAGCGTCGCTTGACCATTAACTATGCCAAACGACAGCAGGGGCGCCGGGTGTATGCCCAGCAGTCCAGTCACTTGCCGCTGAAGGTCAATATGGCGGGTGTTATACCGGCGATCTTTGCCTCCTCCATTCTGTTGTTCCCGGCGTCATTGGGGCAGTGGTTTGGGCAGAGTGAAGGTATGCAATGGCTGGGAGATCTCTCAGAGATGCTTGGGCCAAGCCAGCCACTGTATATTCTGCTGTTTGGTGCTGCGGTTATCTTCTTCTGCTTCTTCTATACGGCGTTGATGTATAACCCGAAAGAAGTGGCGGATAACCTTAAGAAGTCCGGCGCCTTTATCCCGGGGATTCGTCCGGGTGAGCAGACCGCCAAGTACATCGATGGTGTACTGACACGGCTGACCATATTCGGTGCCCTGTATATTGCGGCTGTATCACTGCTGCCGCAGTTCCTGGTGGTATTCGGTAGTGTGCCGTTCTATCTCGGCGGTACCTCGCTACTGATCGTGGTGGTGGTGGTCATGGACTTCATGTCCCAGGTGCAGTCACACCTGATGTCCCATCAGTACGAATCACTGATGAAAAAGTCGAACCTGAAAGGGCACGGCCGTGGTGGCGCTCTCCGCTAAGGCGGGGGCGTTGCTTAGACAAATTGGAGTTAACCATGAAAGTACGCGCTTCAGTAAAAAAGATCTGCCGTAATTGCAAGATCATACGTCGCAATGGCTCAGTCCGGGTCATCTGCACGGAGCCCCGTCACAAGCAGCGTCAGGGTTAAACCTGACCGGGCAGGCAGCACAGCACTTGATTCAAGAATCAACACAGGCTATGATGCTGCGCCTTTTGTGGCGGAAAACTCACATAGCAAAGCTTTGAATGCGGAGTAAGATGAATGGCACGTATATCCGGTGTCAATATACCCGATAACAAACACGCTGTTATCTCGTTGACCTATATCTTTGGGGTCGGCGCGACGTCAGCGAAAACGCTTTGCGACGTAACAGGTGTTACACCGACGACTAAAATCCGTGACCTGACCGACGAGCAGCTCGATGCACTGCGCTCTGAAGTCAGCAAGCTGAATGTTGAAGGTGACCTGCGTCGTGAACTGCAAATGAACATCAAGCGTTTGAAGGACCTGGGTTGCTACCGTGGTCTGCGCCACCGTCACGGGCTTCCAGTCCGCGGCCAGCGCACCAAGACCAACGCTCGCACCCGTAAAGGGCCTCGCAAACCGATTCGCAAGTAACAGGTAGGCAATCATGGCAAAGCCAGGTACACGTACCCGTAAAAAGGTGAAAAAGACGGTTGTTGATGGGGTGGCTCATATTCATGCATCCTTTAACAACACTATCGTGACCCTCTCCGATCGCCAGGGCAATGTGCTCTCTTGGGCCACCTCCGGTGGTTCAGGCTTTCGTGGGTCGCGTAAAAGCACACCTTTTGCTGCACAGGTAGCAGCTGAAAGAGCCGGTAACGCGGCTGCTGAATACGGTCTTAAAAACCTGGACGTAATGGTCAAGGGCCCTGGGCCCGGACGTGAGAGCGCGGTTCGTGCATTAAATGCATGTGGTTATAAAATAACCAACATCACAGATGTAACCCCGATTCCTCACAATGGCTGTCGTCCGCCCAAGAAGCGTCGCGTTTAACAGGAGACAGTGAAATATGGCACGTTACATAGGCCCAACTTGTAAACTGTCTCGTCGTGAAGGGACAGATCTATTCCTGAAAAGCGGTGTTCGTGCACTTGATTCTAAGTGTAAGGCGGATACGGTTCCAGGACAGCACGGTTCACGTAGAACACGGATTTCCGAATACGGCACACAGCTGCGCGAGAAGCAGAAAGTGCGCCGCATGTACGGCATCCTGGAAAAGCAGTTCAGCAACTATTACAAGGAAGCAGCCCGTCTTAAGGGTTCTACTGGTGAAAATCTGCTGCAACTGCTGGAAAGCCGGCTCGACAATGTGGCTTATCGCATGGGCTTCGGCTCAACCCGCGCTGAGTCTCGTCAGCTGGTGGCCCACAAGGCGCTGATGGTGAACGATCAGACAGTCAACATCCCCTCTTACCAGGTTAAGCCTGGTGATGTTGTCAGCATTCGCGAAAAGGCGAAGAACCAGCTGCGCATCAAAGGCTCTCTGGATCTTGCGGCTAGCCGCTCTCCGGTTGCCTGGGTGGACGTTGATGCAGGCAAGATGACGGGTATTTACCGGGCAAAACCGGACCGCATCGAGCTGTCATCTGACATCAACGAAAGTCTGATCGTCGAGCTTTACTCCAAGTAAAGCCCAGTAAGCAACTTTGAGCACAGTAGGGGCGACTAATGCAGCGTTCAGCGAATGAGTTTTTAACTCCTCGCAACATTGAAGTGCAGGAAATCAGCAAGACACACGCCAAGGTGACACTGGAGCCGCTCGAGCGCGGTTTCGGCCACACCCTGGGTAGTGCGTTACGCCGTATTCTGCTCTCTTCAATGCCGGGGAGTGCCGTCACCGAAGTACAGATTGATGGTGTGCTGCACGAATACAGCGCCATTGAAGGTATTCAGGAAGACGTTATCGAAATCCTGCTTAACCTGAAAGGCGTGGGCATCAAGCTGAACAATCGGGATGAGGCCGAACTGACCCTGAGCAAGAAGGGTGAGGGCGTAGTCACTGCCGGTGATATTCAGACCGACCATGATGTTGAAATTGTGAATCCTGAGCACGTGATTTGTCACGTGGCCAAGAGCGGCAACCTCAACATGCAGCTGCGGATCTCCCGCGGCCGTGGTTATGAGCCTTCCGATCAGCGCAATCTGGGTGATGACGAGACCCGTGCCATTGGCCGTCTGCAGTTGGACGCAACCTTTAGCCCCGTTCGCCGGGTTGCTTACGCGGTCGAAAGTGCCCGTGTTGAGCAGCGTACCGATCTGGACAAGCTGGTTATCGATCTTGAGACCAACGGCACTATCGACCCTGAAGAAGCTATTCGTCGTGCAGCTACCATACTGCAGCAGCAACTGGCAGTTTTCGTCGATTTCGATCACGAAAAAGAGCCGGAATCTGTAGTCGAGGAAGAAGAAGTGGATCCGATCCTGCTGCGTCCGGTGGACGACCTGGAACTGACGGTTCGCTCGGCTAACTGCCTCAAGGCTGAAAACATTTACTATATCGGCGATCTGATTCAGCGCACTGAAGTTGAGCTGTTGAAGACTCCGAACCTGGGCAAAAAATCTCTCACAGAGATCAAGGACGTACTGGCATCACGGGGCTTGTCCCTGGGTATGCGTCTTGATAACTGGCCTCCGGCCAGTCTGCGTGGTGATGAGCGGGTTCTGGGCGGCTGATTGCCGAATCGGCAGATTAAGGTAAGGAATTGAGCAATGCGTCATCGTAAAAGTGGTCGTAAATTCAACCGGAACAGCCCCCACCGGAATTCCATGTTTCGCAACATGGCTTCATCCCTGGTGGAGCATGAGCTGATCAAGACAACGGTACCTAAGGCTAAAGAGCTGCGTGGTATTGCTGAGCCTCTGATTACTCTGGCCAAGAACGACACCGTGGCTAACCGTCGGCTGGCCTTTGCCCGCCTGCGGGACAAAGATGCCGTTCGCAAGCTGTTTGAAGAGCTTGGTCCCCGTTTCCAGGAACGTCCTGGTGGGTACCTGCGTCTCCTCAAGTGTGGCCTGCGTGCTGGTGACAAGGCGCCCATGGCGTACGTTGAGCTGATCGGTCGCCCGATCATTGAGACGGTTGAAGATGAGGATGATGACGAGTAAGCCACTGGCTCTCTCTGATTCGTAAAAAAGCCGGCTGATGCCGGCTTTTTTGTGCTTGTATTTTATCGGGAACCGGAGGAGTTATAGTGGCAACCCCATCGCGGCCATGGCTGCTCCCACATTCTCTCCAGTCGCCGCCACTCCTGTGGGGGCGGCTATAGCCGCGATCACCTTTCAGCCCCTCTTAGATACAGGAATAATATCCTGTCCTCAATGAAGGTCCGGGCCTGCCTGAAAAATCAGGCAGTCTCCTGGTTACTTTTACCGACTGTAGTTTTAACCGGCTGACTCCTGTGAGCAGCCAGAATCGGCTTCAGGTAATACCCGGTATGGGATCCAGCCACTTCCGACACGGTTTCCGGGGTGCCCTGGGCAATGATCTGCCCGCCACCACTACCCCCTTCAGGCCCCAGATCCACAATCCAGTCAGCGGTCTTGATCACATCCAGGTTGTGCTCGATCACCACCACGGTATTGCCGTGGTCCCGCAGACGTTCAAGTACCGTCAGCAATTGCTGGATGTCATAAAAGTGCAGGCCGGTAGTGGGTTCATCCAGAATATACAGGGTTTGCCCGGTATCCCGCTTGGACAGTTCACGGGCCAGCTTCACCCGCTGGGCTTCGCCGCCGGAGAGAGTCACCGCACTCTGGCCGAGCTTGATGTAGGATAGCCCTACATCAACCAGGGTCTGCAGCTTGCGTGCAAGGAAGGGCACCGGGTCAAAGAAATCACGGGCCTCTTCAATGGTCATGGACAGCACATCGTTGATGTTTTTGCCCTTGTACTGCACTTCCAGGGTTTCCCGGTTATAGCGCTTACCGTGGCAAACATCACAGGGCACATAGATATCCGGCAGAAAGTGCATTTCCACCTTGATCATGCCATCCCCCTGACAGGCCTCGCACCGACCCCCCTTCACATTGAAGCTGAATCGCCCGGGCTTGTAGCCCCGTGACCGTGCTTCCTGGGTGCCGGCGAACAGTTCCCGTATCGGGGTAAACAAGCCGGTGTATGTGGCGGGATTGGATCGAGGTGTGCGCCCTATGGGGCTCTGGTCAATGTCGATGACCTTATCCACATGATTCAGGCCAGTGAGGCTGGTGTGGGGTTCCGGTGTCAGGGTGGTATTGCGATTAAGGTCCCTGGCTGCAACCGGGTATAGGGTGCTGTTGATCAGTGTGGATTTGCCGGAACCGGAGACTCCGGTGATGCAGGTCATCAGCCCTACTGGAAGTTTCAGCGTGACATTTTGCAGGTTATGGCCGGTGGCGCCAGTGAGTACTATGTGTTTATCTGTCGCCGGGGTGCGTTTGCCGGGGATTGGAATACAGCGCTTTCCGGTCAGATAATCCGCGGTCATGGATCCCGGTGTGGCCAGCACCTCCTCAAGCGTCCCCCGGGCGGTGATTTCACCCCCATGAACACCGGCGCCGGGGCCAATATCCACGATATAGTCGGCACTGCGAATGGCATCTTCGTCGTGTTCTACCACGATGACGGTATTGCCCAGGTCCCGCAGGCGCCTGAGGGTTCCCAGCAGCCGGTCATTGTCCCGCTGATGCAGGCCAATGGAGGGTTCATCAAGAATGTACATGACCCCCACCAGGCCGGCACCAATCTGGCTGGCCAGGCGGATGCGTTGCGCTTCGCCCCCGGAGAGGGTTTCTGCGCTACGCTCCAGGCTCAGGTAATTCAGGCCCACGTTCACGAGAAACTCCAGGCGTTGGGTGACTTCTTTCAGAATCTTGCTGGCAATCTCTCCCCGGCGACCTGGCAGCTCCAGTTGGCTGAAGTATTCCCAGGATTCTCCCACGGGGAGCGCCGTGATTTCGGCAATATTATAGCGATCAATAAACACATGGCGGGCGCTCTCCCGTAACCGGCTACCATGGCAGTCCGGGCAGGGCTGGGTGCTTACCAGGCGGGACAGCTCTTCTCGGATGGCCTGGCTTTCCGTCTCGTGGTAGCGCCGCTGCAGGTTGGGTATGACCCCCTCAAAGGGGTGTAACCGCTCCATGCTCTGGCCACGGGCATTCACGTAGGTAAAGCTCACCTCTTCCTTGCCGGAACCGAACAGCACCACCTGCCGGTGGGTCTCATCCAGATCCTCAAAGGCGGTATCCAGATCAAAGCCGTAGTGTTTGGACACGCTGCGCAGCAACTGAAAGTAATACACCGAGCGCCGGTCCCAACCACGAATGGCACCTTCCGCCAGGGTCAGGTCCGGGTGGCGTATCAGTTTATCGGGATCAAAAAACTGGTGTACACCCAGGCCGTCACAGGTGGGGCAGGCACCGGCTGGGTTATTGAAAGAGAACATCTTCGGTTCCAGCTCACTGATGGAGTAACCGCAGTGAGGGCAGGCATAACGGGCTGAACAGGTGAACTCCTCGCCATCCGTTTCCCCTTCCATGGGGGCCACCAGGGCAATCTCATCCGCCAGTTTCAGGGCCGTTTCAAAGGACTCCGCCAGACGCTGTTGCAGGCCTTCTTTCACCTTGAAGCGATCTACCACCACATCAATGGTGTGCTTCTTTTTCTTGTCCAGGGCAGGTAGTTCATCGATGTCGTAAATGCGCCCATCAATGCGCAGGCGAATAAACCCCTGGCTGCGCATATTTTCAAACACATGCAGGTGTTCCCCTTTGCGGTCCCGGATAATCGGCGCAAGGATCATCCGCTTGGAGCCCTCGGGCAGGGCCAGCACCTGATCCACCATCTGGCTGACAGTCTGTGCCGCCAGGGGAGCGTCGTGCACCGGGCAACGGGGTTCGCCGGCCCGGGCAAACAGCAGCCGCAGGTAATCGTAAATTTCAGTAATGGTGCCCACCGTAGAACGGGGGTTATGGGAGGTGGACTTCTGCTCAATGGAGATGGCCGGAGACAGCCCCTCAATATGATCCACATCCGGTTTTTCCATCATGGAGAGAAATTGCCGGGCATAGGTGGACAGGGACTCCACATAGCGCCGCTGGCCTTCCGCGTAGAGTGTGTCAAAGGCCAGTGAAGACTTGCCGGAACCGGACAGTCCGGTGATCACAATCAGTTTATCCCGGGGAATATCCAGATCGATATTCTTCAGGTTGTGAGTGCGGGCACCCTTGATATGAATATGGTCCATGCAGCTCCCCAATAGAACGGACAAACGCGTAGTATACCGATCTGGCAACTCGCTGCTCAAAGAATGTGGGCTAAGTGACAGCCTCTGGTACAATTAACGCCGTTTTTAGCCCCAAGCCCCACAGGAAATTCCATGAACGCCACCGAATTACGCTCAACAGCTGCCCTGGCTCTGGTATACGGCACTCGTATGCTGGGGCTGTTTATGCTGTTGCCGGTGTTCGTGCTCCTGGGGCAGGATCTGGTGGGGGCCACCCCGCTGCTGCTGGGTCTTGCCCTGGGGGCCTACGGCTTAAGCCAGGCGCTGTTGCAGATCCCTTTCGGACTGCTGTCAGACCGTATTGGCCGCAAGCCGCTGATCTATGCCGGTCTGCTGATCTTTGCCGTGGGCAGTCTGGTGGCGGCATCCTCGGATAGCATATACGGCGTGATCGCTGGTCGGGTTCTTCAGGGGGCCGGTGCTATTGCCAGTGTCCTTATGGCCCTGGTCAGTGACCTGACCCGGGAAGAGCACCGCACCAAGGCCATGGCTGGCATTGGCTTGTCCATTGGCCTGTCATTCGCTTTGTCCCTGGTGCTGGGCCCGTTGATTGGCAACTGGCTTGGGTTGAGCGGCCTGTTTGCCCTTACCGCGTTGCTGGCCCTGGCCAGTATGTTGTTAGTGGCTCTGGTGGTGCCCAACCCGGTGCGCAGCACTATGCAGCCTGATGCCCAGCCGGTCAGGGAGCAGCTGGGCCGGGTATTGCGCATGCCCCGGCTGCTGCGGCTGGATTTTGGCATCTTTGTGCTGCACCTGGCCCTGACCGCCGCCTTTATGGTGGTGCCGGTATTGCTGCAGGACCGCCTTGGGGTGCCGGCGGCAGAGCACTGGTGGATCTATTTATCGGTAATGGGTGCGGCGTTTTTTGCCATGCTGCCATTTATCATCATCGGCGAGAAGAAGCGTCAGCTTAAAGTGGTCATGACCGGTGCGGTGGCACTGCTGGGTGTTGCAACCACGGCCCTGGTGTGGAGTGCCCAGACCCTGCTCAGCCTGTGGTTTGTGTTGTTTTTCTTTTTTATGGCTTTCAACATGCTGGAAGCCATGCTGCCATCACTGATCAGCAAAGAAGCCCCTGCCGCCAGTAAAGGCTCCGCCATGGGGGTGTATTCCACCAGTCAGTTTTTAGGTGCCTTTGTGGGGGGCACCGCTGGCGGCTATGTGGCTGGCACCGCGGGTATTGAGGGTGTTATTGTGCTGATTGTCGGCGCGGTTTCCCTGTGGCTGGCGGTGGTGGCAAGCATGGCGCCCCCCCGCCACGCCGCCAGTTTTACCCTGCGCCTGAATCCCATGGACCGTGACGGAGTGATCGCAGCCCGGGATATGTTGGCAGCAGTGGCTGGGGTAGAAGAGGTGGTTATACTGGCGAAAGAACAGGAAGCATACCTTAAAGTCGACAAACAGATTCTGGATGAAGTAGCGCTGCGGCAATTGCCCTGCGTCACCGATTAGACCTCAAACACCGCCAGAGGCCATGGAGGGCCTCTGGCAATCACACAAAATACTGGAGCCCCATCATGGCGCGAGGCGTAAACAAGGTCATTCTCATTGGCAACCTGGGTGCAGACCCGGAAACCCGCTACACCTCCACCGGCACAGCGGTCACCAACCTGAACCTGGCCACGGACGAGAGCTACAAGGACAAGACCACAGGGCAACTGGTGCCCCGCACCGAGTGGCACCGTATCGTCATGTTCGGCAAGATTGCTGAGATTGCGTCTCAGTACCTGCGCAAGGGCTCCAAGGCGTATATCGAAGGGCGTTTGCAGACCCGCAAGTGGCAGGGTCAGGACGGGCAGGATAAGTACACCACAGAGATTGTGGTGGATATTAATGGCCAGATGCAGATGCTGGACAGTAAAGGCGCCGGCGGCGGGGATTATCAACAGCAGGCCCAGCAGCCCGCTCAGCAGAACCCGCCTCAGAAGAATGCTGCCATGGGCAATCAAAACCAGAACCCGCCCCAGCCGCAAAATCAGAACCAGGGCGGTGGTTATGCACAGCCGAATAACAATCAGTCAGGTGGTGCCATGCCAGAGCCGGTTGATGATTTTGATGATGATATTCCCTTTTGATCCCCAGGTTTAAAGTGAATATGAATGATCGAGCGTAAGCCCCTGAACAGGGGCTTTTCACCTTATGTGAAAGAGCTTTAGATAAGTAGTCCAGGTAAACAGTACTGAGGTTGTTTGCTAAACTCTGCCTGTATCTATTATGTAGTGTTTTTTTGACCTGCATCAGTGTGATTAATGATCACTGTAATAATCCGTAAGCAGATGATAATCCACTACCCTTTCAGTGTATTAGTGAAGTTCCTGAACTATACTCACAACAAATTCCCCATTGGCTGTTGTCTGTGACGCGACTTCCTTTTAAAAATCCATTTGCTCAAGGGCATAACCACACCAGATTAGGGCTGGAAGTTCGTCCAGACGGTCTGGCCTGGGCCTGCCGGCGATCTCCCGGCGCCTTGCTTGAAAGTGGTTTCGCCCCCTGCACCCCAGCTCAGCGCCAGGGTCGGCTCCTCACCCTGGTGGATGAATTAGGTCTTAAAAAACCCCTGGTCTCCCTGGTGCTTTCCCCGGGTCAGTACCAGGTGTTTCAGCTGGACCAGCCTGGGGTTGAGCCTGAAGAGCTGGCAGACGCGGTGCGCTGGAAGCTCAAGGATTTGTTGGATTACCGTCTGGATGAAGCCGTAGTTGATACGTTTCCTTTCCCGGTAGCCGCCTCCCGGGGGCGCGGCCAGTTGCTCAATGCCGTCAGTGCCCGTAAGGGTATGGTGCAGGAGCTGATCGCGCTGGTGAAGGGCGGGCAGCTGCAGCTGCTAAGAATTGATATTGCCGAGCTGGCCCTGCGCAACCTGTTGCTGGACAGGATGCCGGCCAATCGCACCAACGCGCTGGTCTATCTGCGGGAACAGCAGGGAGTGCTGATCATTGCCCATGGTGGCATGTTGCATATGGCCCGGCGGTTGGACATTTCACTGGAGCAGCTGCGGGACGCATCCACCCAGGAACGGGCCATGCAATCCCTGGGGCTGGAGATACAGCGCTCCATGGATTATTTCGAGAGTCAGTTGCGCCAGGTACCCCCCAGAGCGGTGCATGTTACCGGCCACCCACAGGCCCTGCCCTTAACAGACATGCTCAGCGGTAACCTGGGGGTCCAGGTGGTGGAATTTGACTGGCAGCACCTGACCGGAGAAGTCCCGCCAGACCTGCGCAGCTGCCTGGCCATAGGGGCAATCCTGCCAGTGCCGGAGATGACGGCATGAAGCAACGGGTTAATCTGTATACCAAAGAGCTACGGCCAAAGCGTGAATTGTGGACCCTGAACCAGTTGCTGGCGGCCGCTGCCCTGGCATTGCTGCTCATGGGCCTGGCAGGGGGTGGCTTGCGCTGGTCCCTGGGTGGGGAGCTTGAAGCGCTCAATGAACAGCGCCAGGAAGCCGCCGCATTGGCGTTACTGGTGCAGGAAATAGAAGCCTCACTGGCAGCACGCCAGGGTGAGCCGGAGCTTAAGCGCCGGGTAGATGAGCTTGAGCGGCAAATGCGCCAGCGCCGGGATCTGGTGAATCGCACAGAGCAGCTCGCCAGCGATGCCCGCATGGGCTTTTCCCCCTATCTGCGCAGCCTGGCGCAACAGTCTGACAACCAGCTGTGGCTGACCCGTATTCGCCTCAATATCAGTAATGGTCAGTTGCGCCTGGAGGGGGAAACTGCCAGCGGCGATCAGTTACCCCGCTATATGAACCGTCTTAAGCAGGAGCCCCTGTTCAGTGGTCGCCGCTTTGGGGATTTCGCCCTGGAGCGGGAAGCGGATGGCAATACCCTGCGCTTTCGACTGGCTTCCAGCCGTGATGATGACAGGAGGCAGCCCTGATGGCAGCAGTGAAAGCGCATTGGCAACAGTGGCAGACACGGTTTTCCGCCCTGGAAACCAGGGAGAAGACACTGGTGTTCGCCACCGTGGTCCTCACCACCTTGCTGGCTGCCTGGCATTTCCTGGTGGACCCGGTGCTAACTGCCCAGGCGCAAGTTTCCCGGGACCAGGCGCTGGTAGCCAATGAGTTGCAGGCACTGGGGATGCGCCAGGAGGAACTGGCTGGCCGACTGGCCAGTGACCCGGCCACTGATCTCAGGCAGCGCCAGGGGCAGCTGGAACAACGGGTGGCCAGGCTGGACCAGCAACTGGAAGCCATGACCACCGGGCTGATTGGTCCCGAGGCCATGGTGGCGCTACTCCAGACCCTGTTGCAGGAGCATCAGGGTGTACGGTTAATGGGGGTTGAGCATGCCACGCCCCGGCCGGTGACCCTGGATGGACGCAGTGCGACAGCCGGTGACGAGGCTCTGGATAATGACAGCCAGCTGTTTGCTCACGGTGTCACGGTGCGAATCAGCGGCGAGTATCTGGCCATTCTGGACTATCTTGTAGCTATGGAGGCCCTGGATAGCCGCCTTGGCTGGCAAACCCTGGACTATCAGGTCACGGACTGGCCCCGGGCGGAAGTGCAGTTACGGTTACAAACCCTGAGTCTGACGAAGGAGTGGCTGGGTGTATAAGGTTGTCTTTGCTACATTGCTGGCCCTGTGGCTGATGCCGGTTCAGGGGGAGCCCCTGCGGGACCCCCCCCCCCCCCCCCCCCGCCCGGGGCCCCCCCCCCCCCCGCGCGGGGGGGGGGGGGCCGGCCCGGGGGGCCGGGTTTTTTTAGAACCCCCCCCGGGGGGGGGG
>REBR01000045.1 GCA_007692645.1 Halomonadaceae bacterium
GTTGAACCTCACTTAAGCGCCGGGCGGTTTCATCCAGGGCCTCATCCCAGGAGATTTCCTCCCAGTCACCGCTGGCGGTCTTGCGTAGTGGGCTGCGCAGGCGTTCCGGATCTTCGTGGAGGTCTTTCAGGCCGATGGCTTTGGGGCAGATATGGCCGCGGCTGAAGGGGTCCTGATCGTCCCCCTTGATGGAGGCGATCTGGCCCTCCTGAATGTCGATGGCGACGCCGCACATGGCCTCGCAAAGGTTGCAGGTGCGGTAGTGGGTGCCGTTTTCCATGAATCGCCTCGGGCTGCTGTTGTAGGAACCAATAAATGATCCCTACATTAGCAGGAAAGCAGCCCGGGGTTAACGGATGCGGATGCTTACCTTCAGAAGCGCAGGCTCAGTGATCCCATCAGCACATGGACATTGCCATCAGCCTCGACGGTCTCCCGGGTCTCGTCAGTGGTGCCTTCAAAATTGACCAGCTCAAAGGTTCTTTCATCCAGATAGTGGTACTGGTAACCGAAGCCCAGAGTGACCGGAACCGCCATAAAGGGCAGGCTGCACAGGGTCAGTTTGCCACCCAGGCCGAGGATGTAGCGGTCAGTGTCCAGGTAATTCACTTCCGGGTTGGTGGTGCTGCGAAAGACGGACTCTTCATAGGCCAGGCCACCCATGACTGAAAATAAGCGGCTAAATTTGTATTCCACCCCAATGCGGGGAATGGTGATGTTGCGCAGATCAATATTGCCATCGTTCTTAATGGTATCTGATTTGAATTCAGTGCTGATCTGGCCCCAGCGCTGGTGTTCAGCAGTGGCACCGACGCGCCAGTGTTCCCCTTCGTACTGTACCCCCAGGGTGTAGATTTCCGGGTGAGCGGAGTCCAGGGCGTTAATGCGCAGTGGCAGGAATTCATCGCCGCCGCTGATGCCGTCCACCAGCACATCGCCGTTAACAGCGGTCTTCGCCGTGGATTTTCCCCGGTATGCAGCGGCCACATCCCAGCCACTTAACCAGCAACTGCCTGCCGGGCAGAAAGTGTCCCCCAGGTCCATGTTCACACCCAGGATTGGCGTGACATGGGGTTTGGCATTCACTTGCAGGGATTCCTCTGAGGTTTCTCCACCCAGGGTGGTAGTGGCATCCAGGTCGGCTTCTGCATGGAGAGTGACCCTGGCGCCGGCGCCGGCACTGATGCCCCGCCAGATTTTTGTGCCAACCCCCAGGTTAATAAACAGCGGCTGACGGCCATATTGAAAGAACTGCCCGTCTTCAGACTTTTGCGCGTTGAAAGCCAGCAATTCACGGCCGAATTTGTCGACCCCGGCCAACAGGCCGAAATAGACCGGATGATCGCCGGTGGTGAGGTTGCTCAGATCGGCTTTAAAACCAATGAGAACCTGCTGGGTGCGTTCATCGCTAAGTACCCGGCCGTCCCGCATGGGGGCATTTGCATTGCCATCAATCTGTTGGGCCCGTAATTCAGGCTCGGAATGGAGAAAACCAAAGGTAAGGGCGCCACGGCCATCCTTGATCAGGTTGGCAGGGTTGTAGTAAGCCGCAGACACTTCGGTATTAAACAGCGACAGGGCCTGTGCAGTGCCCACATCTGTGGGCATCAGGCCATAGGTGGTGCCAATGTTGCCCATACCGGCATGGGCGCCTGCACTGAGGGTTAACGCAATGGCGGCGCTCAGGTGGCGGCCCTTGGAAGTCATGGCAGGCATGGTGTACCTCGTTTGTTTTTATCGTTTTAAGGGCCAGGGAGGGCAGAAGCCGTCCCTGGCACCTGTTAAGTCAGCTTTTTGTGCCGTTACTGCTTGGTAAAGGGGGTGATGTAGTTCAGTGACAGTTGCCCCGGGGGGATGGCAATGGTCAGGTCAGTGTCCGGGCTGCCGGTGATGATGTCCCCAAGACCCTTGAGGATTTTACCCTCCACTGCAATATCCAGATTGATGGGTTCCAGATTACTCAGGGCAATCTGCATGCGGCCATCATCCAGGAAATTGATCGGGCCTTTCAGCTTCAGGTCATCAATGGGGAAGCTGCGCAGGTTGTGATCCAGGTCGGCCAGATCAATATCGATAGCCAGATAGGGCGCATCCAGGTGCACATCCAGAGACAGCTCAATCTGCAGTTCCTGGGTGTCAGGATCGGTGCTGATAAAGGCATCGAAAGGCTGATCCCGGTCTTCCCCTGCAAACCGCATGCGCATGCTCATGGGGCCGGTGGGGAACATCTGATTGCGCCCCACCAGGGCTGCGGGGGAGATCAGTTTGGAGGGAATATCGCACAATATAATTCCGAGCAGAGGGAATCCGCAAAGCTGTGGCGGTATCAACACTGGCGTATCGTTAATAGTGACGTGCACTTCCAGGTCCGTGGTGTAAAGAATCGCCGGGTGGATATTCACCTGTATACGGTCATCAACGCCCTGGTTAATGACATCCGGGCTGATGTCCGCATCCAGCATGCCCGTCAGGTGAATGAACTTTTTATCAGGGCATTCGCTACCCACCGGACAGCCCACATTGCCGTCATCCATCAGGTTGCTCTCCACGGTTCCTTCCACCACATCCAGGCGGGCAGAGTTGCGCAGCAATTCAAGGGTGCCGTCAGGGCCTGGGTGAGGACGTGGCTCGGCGCTATTCAGGGTCAGGTCACTGTTTACGTCTGCCGTGGGCAGGTTGCGCAGTGGGCTGAGGATGCGCAGGGCGCGCGGACCACCCACAAAGTAGTTTTCCATGGTGGGGCCGCCTCGGGTGGTTTCAGAAAAATCCCTGAGACCCGGGGTCAGAATCTTGGTTTGCAGCGGCAGGCCACCTTCAGACTGGATGAAATTATCATTGCCGGATTCATCAGACACCAGGCGATAGCGGTATTCACGGCCTTCCACCCAGGGGCTGACCGGCGTCATGGTGATCTGGCGGGGGCTGACATCAAGCTGCCAGCCCTGGACGTTCTGCCAGTCGCCATTGACCCTTTCCTGCAGTTGCACGGTGTCACCGGCAATCAGGGTTTCCGGATCCATGTTCTGGGAGAAGCGGACAATCACCGGGCGGTCAGCAGCGTGGGGCAGCACCGGAATAAGATCATCGGAAGCCTGACCACCGGCACAGCGGCCCTGGTGTTGTGGCGCTGCTTCGCCGGTTTTGGCACAGGGGTACCCCGGCAGCGAGGTCAGCACCAGAGGGGATTGTGTCTGCAGGCTGCTGGAATCGGTCTCGGCCAGGCGGAAAGTTTCATTAAAGCCCATGGCTGCTACATCATTCAGCCCTTCAAGGCCGTTGGCCTGGAGGGTGATATTCCGGCCGTGAACCAGTGGCTCATCGGGGCGGATAATGATGGCGGAGCCGTCAACGTCAAAAGAGAAGTCCAGGGATCCCAGGTCGTCCTGCAAAGAGAGGGCATTGTTAACACTGCGACGCTTCAGGGGGCGGTCAAAATACAGCACCAGTGGGTCGCCGGGACGGTATTTATCCACCTCGTTGCCGGGCACCCAGGATTTCAGTTGTGGTGGTGTGGCGTCTACCACCTGTGTCTCAGGGCCCAACTGGCTGTTTTCATAGCCCTGCAGGCGGAAAGAGACCAGGCCGGAGGCAATGTCGACACCCAGGACTTCCGGCTCAATCATTGCCAGGGCGTCAATGGCCAGCACCCCTTCCGTGAGCTCGACGGTACCCACCAAAGGCACATTCAGTAACTGCTGGCCCAGTGCCGCGTTGGCCACGGTCTCTTCGGTGTTAAGGGCCATATCCACAAACAGGATGACGTTTTTCGGGGCAGAGCTGCTGCTGCTATAAGGGTTGGGGATCATGAAGCCATTGGCATCGGACAGGAACCGCACGCTGACGGTGCCTGAATTCAGGCCGGAGGTATTAACCCCTGCCACCTTCACATCCACATCGGTGCCGGTCACCAGGGCATCTTTGCGCACCCGCAGAGGGGTGACGTCAGAAAAGCGCACCACGTTTGCCAGGTCGGCAAAAATATCATCGGTAATGGGCTGATCACCCTGGGGGCCCATATCAGGTCCCATAAATGCCGGATTATCCGGTCCCAGCAGGGGGGAGGCCAGATTAACCGAGTTCAGCAGACGGCCGGAGAGATTAGAGAAACGGGAGTCCCCGTGGCCCACAACCTGCAGCGGCACTTCGGTGCGCCCGCCGGCTTCCAGAGGGGTGAAGCGGAATTCGGCAAATTTACCCGGGTCCAGTGTGCCCCCCAGGGAACTGCGGATGCTCTCGCTCAGGGACAGGGTGTATTCCATGCCGGGTTGCAGATCATCATCCGGGTCTATGGTCAGGTTCTGTCCCTTGACCAGTAGTTCAGCTGCCACTAACTGGTTTTCTCCATCCAGCAGAGAAATGGAGTCGCCATAGCGCAGGGTTTCCGGATCCAGTGCCTCATTGAACTGCATGCGCAGGGAGGCCAGGTTGGTCAGGGGGAAATTGCTGCCGTCGGGAATCAGGTTCAGGACACCAAAATCCTTGTTGACGCCCTCTGGAAGTGGGCCAATACGCTCAATCAGTGGTCCCTGTGTGGCCACCCGGGTGACAAACCGGATGCCGTCTTCAGGGAAGCTCATCTGGCGGCTGGCGCTATGAAGGTCGTCAGCAGCAACACGGTATTGCGCTGAATGGGCCAGACGTTGGTCAGGGGTCAGAATCAGGGTTTTGCGATCATCACTCAGGCTCGCACTGAAGCTGACAGGCTGAGTGCCTGAGCTGGTGACCCGCTCAAAAGTGATTTGGTCCGAGAAGTTGTCGTTGATAACCGGGGAGGAAAAGCGCAGAAACACCGGTGAACTGGTGGCCACGTAGTTCTGTGCCTGGGTTGGAAAGCTGTAAATCAGCTGGTCGGAACCACGCTCTACAGAGGTGGTTTGGGTGTCTTCGTCGCAGCCTATCAGGGTAAAGGTGGCGACTGTGCATGCCAGTACAAGCTTTCTCATGGTGCACCTCGTTGTCTCCCAGCGATTCCCTGCTGAGTACTGCGTAAGGCCGCACTGCCGGTGTTGATCTCCCTGACCGGTGACGAAATGGGTGTCTGCGGACACGCGTTGCTATTGTTTTTGTTACAGCCCCTTTTTACTACTAACAGATAGCAGTGGAGGCAGCATTT
This sequence comes from Halomonadaceae bacterium, assembly GCA_007692645.1. Taxonomy (GTDB): domain Bacteria; phylum Pseudomonadota; class Gammaproteobacteria; order Pseudomonadales; family Oleiphilaceae; genus REBR01. The sequence goes on from REBR01000045.1 coordinate 5,114, forward strand.
C
>REBR01000198.1 GCA_007692645.1 Halomonadaceae bacterium
TTGTACAATGCATGGTAATAGTCTAACGCTTTGGTCAGCTCATGTTCATTGGCCTGGAGCTGCTCATGGAGCAGGTCAAGCTCCACCTGATGGGTTTGCAGTTCATGCAGCAGCTTCAAACCATCAGCGGCAAAATTCGGGTTGCTGGCCCGGCGGTATAACAACTCCAGAGCTTCGGCCCCCAGAACACCAGCGCCAATGGATGGTGCACCGCCATGGCGAATCAGCTCTTCGGCATTGACCCGCAGCAGGTTCCGGTAGTCAGATTGGGAAGGTGTCCGGGGGCTTGTCATGAGTATCGTCTCAAGGTTTTATGGACCAGTAATACATTGATACTACGCCGGCCACCGCCCATTAAACAGGGAAGTTAAGCCAACTTACTGGATTACATCGCTATGTGTGCTGACGAACTGACGGTCTGTCCCTGACCATTTAATTTGTTTGCTAACGAAGAGTCTGCGAGCGCAACCGCTTCTCAGTACCAACGCCCATGAGGGGCATTGGCAGCTTCGTATCACCAGGGAGCTACACCATGTTTTTTCTTCCTACCCTATTTGTCTCAATCCCTCCGGCAGAGCCTGTACCTGCTGTTTACCAAAGAGCACCAGACACTGGCTTCTGCACCGCCAATCAGAGCGGTTCAAACCGCCACAGTCATAGCGGTATGTATTATCTCAGCGCTTACCCCCATATAGCCCCGGGCACGCATAACACTTTTCCACTGAAGTCTGCATAGCAAACCGGGGATTAAAAGGATGTTGAGTTTTCGCAAAGCTTCGCCGTTGGCGGTGGTTACTGGTAGAAATGAAACAATTGCCCCCAGCGTTCTAATCCGCACTCGCCGACTTCAGGGGGTGAATGTGAAATCTGCCGGTAAGAAAGCCAAGCCCGCTATTGCCATGGAGACGGTATTGGCCCATGCCATGCTCGACTATATTGGTGATGGCGTTATCAGTACGGATACCCAGGCAAATATCACTTACATCAATCATGCCGCAGTAGTGTTGACCGGGTTCAGCCTGGAGGAAGCACTTGGCCGGCCACTGCAGGATGTTTATCAGGTCATTGATGTCTCCAGCCGCTGCGTAAAGGCGAACCTCGCCAGGCAAGTCATGGATGCGGATTGCGCCGTTGCCCTGCAGAACAGTGCGTTGCTTAAGACCCGTGACGGGGCTGAGCTGGCCATTGAAGACGCAGCAACCCCCCTGCACAACAAAAAGGGCCAGGTGGTGGGCGCCCTGGTGAAGTTTCACGATTCCCGCTATTCCGCTGAAACCACGGCCAGAATGGCGTATCTGGCGCAACACGATTCCCTGACCGGGTTACTCAATCGCTATGCCTTTGCCGAGCGCTTCGACCATGCGGCAGCCCTGGCCCGCAGGCACCAGAAAAAAATGGCGATGCTGTTTATCGATCTGGATAATTTCAAGGCAGTGAACGACACCCTGGGCCATAGCCGTGGCGATGCTATCTTAAAGGCCATGGGGAGTACATTGCAGGGCTGCGTGCGGGCCACAGACCATGTGTGCCGTTACGGTGGTGATGAATTTGTGGTGCTGATAAGCGACCTTGCGCAAGACGAACAGGTATTAACAGTGGTCGACAAGGTGCGTGAGGTTACTGCCGGGCTGTTGCGGATGAGCGGTGCAGAGGCTCCCCTGGGGCTGAGTATTGGCGTCAGCCTCTATCCGGATAACGGTGAAACCCTGGCGACGCTATTGCCCTATGCAGATGCTGACATGTACCGGGCCAAAACCGCCCATAAACTGCATGGGGATACCGCGCCAGGGGATACCCAGCCTGGGTCTTAGCCCCAGGCCAGTTATGTGAGCGGCTTGGCCTCCAGGCGATCAGTCTCCCGTTTGACCACTGCGTAGCATTCGCAGCTAAGTGACTCAAGCTTAGGGTGGTCAAGTACCGTGATGTGGCCACGGCGATACTCGATAACCCCCAGTTTTTGCAGTTTGCCTGCCGCTTCAGTGATACCTTCCCGCCGGACCCCCAGTATGCTGGCAATGGATTCCTGGGTAATATCCAGGTGGTTGTTGTCCAGCCGGTCCAGTGACAGTAGCAGCCAGCGGCACAACTGCTGTTCAATGGCATGGTGCCGGTTGCACACCGCTGTCTGGGACATCTGGGTAACCAGGGCCTGGGCAAAACGCAGGGTCAGAATGCGCATTTCCGCATGGTTGCTGAACTCTTTTTTCAGTTCTTGGGCTGGCAGGCGATAGGCGTGGCCGCGGCTCTGAACAATAAACTGATTTGGCGTGCTCTCACTGCCCATGATCACCGCTACCCCTACCAGGCCCTCCTTGCCAACAATAGCGATCTCAGCGGAAGCGCCATTGATCATGATATAAATCAGAGCAAAGATGGCATCCACCGGAAAATAGACATAATCAATGATCTGGCCGGACTCATAGACAATGTCACCCCGGGATAGCTCCACCCGTTTCAATTTAGGGAATAGTCGCTGCTGGGCGTCTTTCGATAACGCATTCAGCAGGCGGTTCTGCAGCGGGCCCGTGAGTTCCGTCATGTAAATCCCTTTTGCAGACGCAAGGTCTGTAGTAAGGCGCTACCTTGAATGTGTGACCGGTGGGATTCACGGGGGGAGCCGTCCACAAATCTTCGTCCAAGCTAGCATGAATTAGGCCTGTTAAGAGGTTTACTTGGATAAAGTATTCTGTTTTTTCTACTGCTTCACTTAATCGACCCAGCTTGCTGTTGTTTTCCTTGGTCAGTTATCCTAGCGCCCATTACTGATTTCGATAAAAGGCCCCTGCTATGCGAGAAGTGACCCTGACTCATCAACCTGTTGAGTTGTTCAAGATCCTCAAGTTCGAAGGGATTTACGCCAGCGGTGGTGAGGCCAAGGCGGCTATAGAAGCAGGGCTGGTGCAGGTCAACGGCGAAGTGGAAACCCGCAAGCGCAAACAGATGGTGGCGGGGGATCAGGTAAGCTGTGAAGGGGAAACCCTGACCCTGAGAGCCGCTGCAGCGGAGTGATTGCAACCCCGGCTGCCACCACTGAACGCCCCCGCCTTTTCAAGGTCTACTCTGCATAAACTCTGTGGTAATGGCTCTGGCTATGACCTGCTGACGGTATGGAGGGGAGATCTATGTCCCGGTTGCTGGAACAAGGTGAGGTGTTTTTCTTTTACCGCTCGAAAGTGAACCAAGCGGAGATTGCCGGCCTGGATGATGTGCAGCGTTTTTACCTGATCCTGGTGCCGGATCATCAGGGGCTGGCGCGGCTGTTTGTGGTGGGCAAAAAGCATTTGCCGGACATTATCCGGGACCGGCCCGTAGCCGCTACCCGGGAATGGGTGATGAATACCCTCACCGAGCGCCCGGATAAAGTGGGGGAAGCGCTACGCCCCATTGTCTACCAGACCGAGACCCGGGGCGAACAGCACGAGGGGGAGGCCATCCCCGCCGGTATCGGACGCTATGCCCTGTTTGAGCGCAAAGGCAGTACCCGCCTGGGGTACCGCCTGACCCAGCCGGAAACCCCGGGGCCGGCCCAGAAAGCCCTGGGTATTCTGCCGGAATCCAGCCTGGTGATTTCCGTGCGCAACCCGGATGTGGAGGTGCCGGGCTTTCCGGATGACAAGCCCGCTTACCCGCAAAGCCTGCAGGACAAGTTTGCCCACAAGCGCTGGATCAACGTGGATGACCCCCGGCTGCTCAACTATGAGCATGCCCAGTTACTGCTGGTTGGTGCCCATGCCAGCCTGGAACAGGCGGACATTGACCTGACCGGCAAACCGGATCTGTACCAGACCCTCGGGGTCAGCCACGGGGAGTGGCAGGAAGAACCCATGGTGGAAGGGGAGTTTGCCCATCCCCTGTGTAAGGCCGAGCCTAAAGCCATGGAGGTGCCCGCCCCGGCCCGGGTGGCGCAGATTTTTGCGGGCATTGGTTTTCCGGCCTCCGGGCTGGAGCTGAAAGAGTATGCCCGGAAAAGAGCCAATGAGCGGGAAATGCGGGTGATCAAACAGTTCGGTGACCAACCCTACAAGGACATGTCTGACGTGGCGAAAGAGCTGGGGCGCATCAGCGCGGCTCAGTGAGCCTCCGGGTCATCTTCTTCGTCTTTTTCCACCGCCAGGGACAGGCCCCCGCTACCGGCAGCGTTCTGCTGACCCGGGGCTTCACCTCCGTCCAGTTTGATCTTCAGGCGCAGGTTGTTGGCGGAGTCCGCATTTTTAAGCGCCTCATCCTCGGTAATGCGGCCTTCTTTCCACAGTTTGAACAGGGCCAGATCAAAGGTCTGCATGCCCAGGTTGGCGGACTTCTCCATTAACGGCTTAATGGCATCCAGCTCCCCCTTGAGAATGGTGTCGCTGATGGTGGGGGTGCCCAGGAGGATCTCGATGGCGGCACAGCGCTTGCCGTCCACCGTGGGTATCAGGCGCTGGGAAATAAACGCCTTCAGGTTCATGGCCAGATCCATAAACAGCTGCTGGCGGCGCTCCTCCGGGAAGAAGTTGATAATGCGGTCCAGGGCCTGGTTGGCATTGTTGGCATGGAGGGTAGAGATACACAGGTGACCGGTTTCCGCAAAGGCCAGGGCATGCTCCATGGTCTCCCGGTCGCGGATTTCACCGATCAGGATCACGTCCGGGGCCTGGCGCAGGGTGTTTTTCAGGGCCTTCTGGAAGCTGTGGGTGTCCACCCCCACTTCCCGCTGGTTAACAATGCATTTCTTGTGGCGGTGAATAAACTCCACCGGGTCTTCAATGGTAATGATATGGCCATTGGCGTTGCTGTTGCGGTAATCAATCAGTGCCGCCAGTGAGGTGGACTTGCCGGAGCCGGTGGCCCCCACAAACAGCACCAGACCCCGCTTGGCCATCATCACCTCTTTCAGAACCGGCGGCAGGCCCAGATCATCCGCATTGGGGATCTCGGTGACAATATTCCGGGCGACAATGGAAATCTCGTTGCGCTGGCGGAAGATATTCACCCGGAAACGGCCCACTTTGCTGATACTGTAAGCCAGGTTCATTTCCAGCTCTGCGGCGAATTCCGCCCGCTGCTTGTCGTCCATGATGCTGTGGGCAATCTCCCGGATCACACCTGGCGCCAGGGGAGTGCGGTCAATGGGCTTGAGGGTGCCGTTGAACTTGGCGCAGGGGGGCGCGCCGGTGCTCAGGTAAAGATCCGAGCCATCGTGTTTGGCCAGAAGGGTTAAATAATCATCAAATCCCATGAGGTGAGCACTCGCTTCGGTAAGTTCACTTTGGCGATAAGCATAGGTGCTCCCATGGGGTCTGACAAAAATTGTCTTTCCGGGCCGTTACGGCTGCCGCCGTGCCGCCTTTTTCAGGCGTATGGCGCTGCTTAGTTCATCCACGAAATAGGCACTAAAAGCGCGCATCACCCCCAGTCGGGTATTCACCGGCCGGCCATCCGCCAGGGCGAAAATCTGCTGGTAATACCAGGCCTGGCCACCCAGCACATTAATCACCTTCAGGGGGGTGAGGGGGCTGGCGGGGGAAAACAGGCCCTTTTTCGCCAGGTGCAGGTTGTGCTCATGGGTAACGGCCTGTTCGATGCCCCCGGTAATCAGGTCTTTCGGGGTGTCTGGGTCGGTGCACAGGGGCCGGCCCAGGCCGATGACATTGGCGTTGCCAGAAGCCAGGGCCTCTTCCATGGCCTTACGGGTGCGAAAGCCCCCGGTGACCATCAGGGGGAAGTCACAGACCTTGCGGATATTCTCCGCGTAATCGAGAAAATAGGCTTCCCGCTGGCGGGTGCTTTCCCGCACCGCCGGCACCTCTTCCCGTACCGTGCTGTTGTCTCCGGTGTGCCCCAGCAACCGGGGCTGTTCATAGGTGCCGCCGGAAATTTCCAGTAGGTCAATCTTCTCGAGATTCAGCCACTTCACCACCTGCAGGCACTCTTCATGGGTAAAGCCCCCCTGGCGGAAATCGTCAGAGTTGAGCTTCACGCCAATAGGGAAGTCCGGTCCCACTTTGGCCCGCACCGCTTTCAGGGTTTCCAGCAGAAAGCGGGCCCGGTTTTCCAGTGAACCGCCCCAGCGGTCTTCCCGCTGATTGGTTACCGGGGAGAGAAACGACGACAGCAGGTAGCCATGGGCCGAGTGAATCTGTACCCCGGTGAAGCCCGCCTCTTTGGCAATGCGCGCCACATTGGCGAAGCGCTGGATGAAATCCAGGATCTCTGTTTCGGTGAGGGCTCTAGGGCGGGCGTAGTTGCCCATCAGCTTTAGTTGAACGGCAGAAGGCCCCACTGGCCGGCCGGTGACATAACGGGGGGACTGGCGCCCGGCATGGGAAATCTGCATCCAGCAATGGTTGCCATGGCGGGTGGCGGCACTGGCCCAGTCCCGCAACTGCGCCATGCCTTCCGGCTCCCCTTCAGCCGGTGCCGGATCGATGGCCACATTGCCGGGGCGCTCCAGAATGCCCCGGTCAATCATCACGTTGCCGGTGATCAGCAGCCCAGCGCCCCCTTCAGACCACCGTTCATAAAGTCGCTGATGGCGGACTGTGGCATGGAGATGGGCATCAGCCACCCCTTCGGTCATGGCACCCTTGGCAATACGGTTGGGCAATACGGCCCCACAGGGCAGTTTCAGGGGTTGCGCAAGGGTCGAGGTGGGGGCAGACGTCATGGGCAGTACTCCAGTGGGGATTGTTTACTGGGCCTTACAGATCCTGATGATCTACAGGGCGATGGAGGCTTGGCTGTCCGTATTATACGTGGAATGTCTGCCTGTCGTCGTGCCCCGGGACAGTCCGCGGCAGCTGCGATGCTCTGACAGAGCTGTTATTCTTCAGCTCTTTCCTTTGAGCAGAGGTGCTGATGTCCTTTTCCATCGCCATTATCGGCAGCGGCATGGCCGGGTTGGCTGCCGCCTATGGTTGTCGCCAGCAGGGCCATTCGGTGACGGTTTTTGAAGCCCAGCAGGGCCACGGCATGGATGCCCATGCCCTGTCCGTGGCCGGTGGCCTGGTGGATGTGCCGCTGCGGGTTATGAGCCCTGCTTCCTGGCCCAGTGTGATAGCACTGGCCGCAGAGGTGGGGGTCGGCACTTTTGCGGTGAAAACCCGGGTCTCCTGTAACTGGTCGGACCGGAAAACCTGGTTTCGCAGTGGTGAGCTGCCACTGCTGAAGTGGCCCTTCGCCGGCTCCCTGCGCTACATGAATCCCCGGGGGCTGCGCCTGGGCCGGGGCCTGTTGCAACTCAAGGGCCTGACCGGGGCACTGGAGCAGGCGGATTCCCGGGAGACCCTGGAACAGGTGCTGCAACGCCAGTCCTTTGACCCCCTGTTCTGGCGGGGTCTGATACTGCCCATTCTGACCACCATCTGTACCTGCGAGGAAAAACACCTGCTGCAGTGGCCCGCAGCCCAGCTGCTGGGGCTGTTGCACGGCATTGTCCATGACGCCACCCTGTACCGGTTGCAGGGTGGGACGTCGGCTTTGGTGAAAGGGTTGGCCAAAGATCTGCCGCTGTATGCAGGCAGCCCCGTGGCCAAGGTGGTGGAAGAGGGGGACAAGGTCCGGGTGCACAATGACCGGGGTGAGGGGGGGCTGTATGACCGGGTGATTATAGCCACCCAGGCCAATCAGCTGCAGTTTCTCGATGCCAGCCAGTTTGCCCGTGAATTACAGGTGCTGAGTGATATCCGCTTTGATTCCGGGGAGCTGTGGGTGCATCAGGACCGCCGCTTTCTGCCTGCCCATCGCCGTGACTGGACCGCGCTGAATTTCCACATGGACCGGGAGCTGAAGAAGCCCGTATTCACGGTCTGGGTCAATGCTGTGGAGCCCAGCCTAAATCGGGATGACGAGCCGGTGCTACAGACCTGGAATCCATTATTTGAACCGGCGCCGGAGACCGTGCTGGCCCGGGTGCCCCTGCAACGGGCGGTAGTGCATTTGGGCACCGCCCGGGTCCATGAGCAGTTGCAACAATGGCACCAGGAGCCAGGGCGCAAGGTGTTTTTCTGCGGCTCCTGGGCCCATGATGGGGTGCCCCTGCTGGAGTCCGCCGTGCGTTCTGCCCAATCCGTGGTGCGCTGTCTTAACTGATCCGCCCTGGCGGCTGCGGCAGCCCATCTGAGCTGATACTCTGAGCCACTATCTACTCCCCGGACCCCTGCGGGGGCTCGCCATACTGTTGTTAAGTGAGGATCGCGGTTGAGTACCTTAATGGTTCAGGGCACCACCTCGGATGCGGGCAAAAGCACTGTGGTGGCCGCCATCTGTCGCTGGCTGTCCCGCCAGGGGGTGTCCGTGGCCCCCTTTAAGCCCCAGAACATGGCCCTGAACAGTGCCGTGACCATTGATGGGGGCGAAATAGGCCGCTCCACCGCCCTGCAGGCCATGGCCTGTGGCATCCCCGCCCATAGCGATATGAATCCGGTACTGCTCAAGCCCCAGAGCGACCGGGGGGCCCAGGTGATTCTCCGGGGCCAGGTCCATGGCAATATGGATGCGCTGGATTATCACGGCTTCAAAGCCGAAGCACAGACGTCGGTGATGGCCGCCTGGCGAGATCTGTCCGCCCGCTATGATGTGATCATTGCTGAAGGGGCAGGCAGCCCTGCGGAGATCAATCTGCGAGCCAACGACATTGCCAACATGGGCTTTGCCGAGGCGGCTGACTGCCCGGTGCTGCTGGTGGGGGATATCGACCGTGGCGGTGTCTTTGCCCAACTTGTGGGCACCCTGGAGCTGCTGTCGGCCTCTGAACAGAACCGGATCAAAGGCTTTGCTATCAACCGCTTCCGGGGTGATCCGGCGCTGCTCACCAGTGGTCTGGACTGGCTCACCCAGCGCACCGGAAAACCGGTAGTGGGTGTGCTGCCGTACCTGCAGGGACTGGTGCTGGATGCGGAAGACAGTGTCGGCATTCATGGCCGCCAGGCAGGGGATGACGCCCTGCGGGTGGTGATCCCGGTACTGCCCCGCATGAGCAACCACAACGATTTTGACCCCCTGCGGTTACACCCCCGGGTCACCCTTACCTATGTACGCGCCGACCAGCCGATACCCCCTGCCGACCTGATTATTCTGCCTGGCAGCAAGAGCACCCGCAGTGATCTGGCCTGGTTGCGGCAACAGGGCTGGGAGGCGGCGATTCAGCGGCACCTGCGTTATGGGGGGCGGGTTATGGGTATCTGTGGCGGCCTGCAGATGCTGGGGCAGGGGATTGATGATCCGGAAGGGTTAGAGGGGCCAGCGGGCTGCTCCCCGGGGCTTCAGCTGCTGGACCTGGAAACCCGGCTGGTGGCGGGCAAGCAGTTGCGCAATGTTACCGGAACGCTGCTGCCGGAAGGCAGCCCCCTGAGCGGTTATGAAATCCACAATGGTGTTACCAGCGGTCAGGCCCTGACCCGGCCGCTGGTGAATCTTGAAGCGGGGCCAGATGGCGCTGTGAGTGACGACGGTCAGGTGTTCGGTACCTATGTACACGGACTTTTTGACCAGCCCGGAACCTGTGATGCCCTGCTGCAACGGGCCGGTTTAGCCCCAGACAGTGGCCCCGGCGCCGGGGTGGATTACCAGCGCCACCGGGAGGCGGAGCTGGACCGGCTGGCGGACATGGTAGAGGAGCATCTGGACACCGGGTGGTTACGGCAAGTGCTGCAAATTCCGTGACTACGGCCAGGCTCCTTTCTGCTAACCTTTAGCCATTATTCTGTGTCGTTAACCCCTGTTGCCAGTGATAGGTGCCTGTACACTGGCAGGAAATACCATGCCCACTTCACGACCATTGCGTCACTATTTCCGCTGGCTGCCCCAGTCCCTGCTGGTACTGGCATTGCTGATGCCCTTACCCCTGTTAGGGGCAGAGCTGCGTATTGCCGTGGCGGCGAATTTCACCGAGACCCTGAAGCGGCTGGTATCCGGGTACCGGCAACAGCAACCTGACTTCAGGGCCAGTATCAGTAGTGGCTCCTCAGGCAAGCACTACGCGCAGATTCGCCAGGGGGCCCCTTTCGATCTGTTTTTCTCCGCCGACGATCAGCGCCCGGCTGATCTGGTGGCCAGTGGTCATGGTCAGGAAGAGAGTCTTTTCACCTATGCCCTGGGTGTGCTGATGCTATGGAGCCTTGACCCTCAGCGGTTGCCGGAAGATGGGCTGGAGGTACTGCGGGCAGGGGATTTTCGCCGTCTGGCTATCGCCAATCCCCGGGTAGCACCCTACGGGACTGCCGCTATGGCATTGCTGGAGCGGGAAGAGATCAGTCTCAGCCGGGGCCAACTGGTGACTGGGCAGAGTCTGGGGCAAGCCTTTAATTTTGTCGTTTCCGGCAATGCAGAGCTGGGCCTGGTGGCCGCCTCCCAGGTGATCGCCTATGAGCGCCAGCACCCCGCGGGCTCCCGTTGGACGCCCACCGCTGAGCACTACCCGGAAGTACGCCAGCAGGTGGTATTGCTGAAGAATGCCCGTCACCCGGAGTTGGCGACAGTGTTTCTGCACTGGATACGCCATGACGAACAGGCTCATCAGATATTGCAGGAGGACGGCTATGCCTTGCCTGCGCCCTAGGGGGTTGTCTGCTGCTGTTAACGGGAAACGGTTCTATGTTTGATACCGGCATCAGCTCACAGGATCTGATGGCTCTGTGGCTCACCCTGCGTCTGGCTGCTGTGACCACGGTGGTGCTGCTGGTGCTGGGTACTCCTCTGGCCTGGTGGTTGGCCAATGCCCGCACCCGGGCCAGCCTGGTGGTAGAAACCCTGGTGGCCCTGCCTCTGGTGCTGCCCCCCACGGTACTGGGGTTTTATGTGCTGCTGATGCTGGGGCCCCAGGGGCCGATTCAGGCGGTGGGGGGGCCGTCCTTTGCCTTTACCTTCACCGGGCTGGTGATCGGCTCCGTGCTCTATTCCCTGCCCTTTGTGGTGCAGCCCTTGCAGAATGCTTTTGCCGGCGTGGGTCGTGAATTGCTGGAAAGCGCTGCCACCCTGCGGGCCAGTACCTGGGACCAGTTCCGTTCGGTGGTGCTGCCCCTGTCGCGGCGGGGCTTTCTCACCGCCGCCACCCTGGGCTTTGCCCATACCGTGGGGGAGTTCGGGGTGGTGCTGATGATCGGCGGCAATATTCCCGGGGAAACCCAGGTGGTGTCCATTGCCATTTATGACCATGTGGAGGCGGTGGATTATGCCTCTGCCCATCTGCTGTCCGGGCTGTTGCTGGGGATTTCCTTTTTTATGCTCCTGGGGCTTTATGCCGTCAATGGGCGCTTCCGGCTGACCACCCTATGATCCACTTTGACCTGCAACTGCAGCGCCCCGGGTTTCACCTGCAGGTGGCCAGCCAGCTTCCCCCCGAAGGGGTAACCGCCCTGTTTGGCCGTTCCGGTTGTGGCAAGACCACCCTGTTGCGCTGCCTTGCAGGTCTGGAATCCGGGGCGCAGGGGCATCTCCAGGTTAACGGTGTGAGCTGGCAGGGGAATGGTCGCAGCCTGACCCCGCAGCAGCGACCGGTGGGTGTGGTGTTCCAGGAAGGGCGGCTGTTTCCCCATCTGAATGTCAGTGACAATCTGCACTATGGTTACCGGCGCACTCCGGTGGCCCAGCGTCAGCTTCACCCCCCAGAGGCGGTGGAGCTGCTGGGTCTTGGGGCCTTGCTGCAGCGGCGCCCGGATCAACTCTCCGGGGGGCAGCGTCAGCGGGTAGCCATTGGCCGGGCACTGCTGACCAGCCCCCAGTTATTGCTGATGGATGAACCTCTGGCGGCCCTGGATGCCCTGAGCAAAGCAGAGATTCTGCCCTGGCTGGAAAAGCTGCACCGCAACCTGTCCATGCCGGTGATCTATGTGAGCCATGCCCTGGATGAAGTGACCCGGTTGGCGGACCACATGCTGTTGATGGAAGAAGGAAAACTGCTGGCTCAGGGTTCCCTTCAGGAGCTGCTGACCCGGACGGATCTGCCCCTGTCCCACGGGGATAATGCCCTGTCGGTACTGGCTGCCCGGGTGACCGGTTATGCGCCGGGTGACTATTTGATGCAGCTGCGTATTGAGGGGAGTGGTAATGATCAGGACGGGGGTCAGCTATGGCTGCCCTGCCATCAACCCCCGGCGGTTGGTACGGTGGTGCGGTTGCGCCTGGCGGCCAGGGATATGGTGCTGAGCCTGTCGCCGCCGGAGCAGGCCAGCGTGCTGAATGTGCTGCCGGCACAGGTGCTGGAAATCAGCCCGGACCCCCATCCGGCGCACCGCCTGGTGCGTTTGGGGGTGGGGCAGAATACCCTGCTGGCGCGAATTACCCTGCGTTCACTGAACGCCCTGGCACTGGTGCCGGGGAGCCGGGTGTATGCCCAGATCAAGGCGGTGGCGGTGGATTAATAACCGGATGGGGCACTGGGGGGGGCAAAAGCCTGAGTTTCTTTACTTGGGCCAGGGGAGAAGCTGTGGACATTGATCGCGGCTATAGCCGCTCCCACAGGCTGCTCCCACAGGGTGCCGGGATCAGGCTTTGCAGCACAACAGGCCCTAGCCGACCTCCGGGGCGGGCAGGTGGATCTGACTCTCCAGGGTACGGTGCACCGGGCAGCGGTTGGCAATGGCCATCATCCGCTCCCGTTCCTGCTCCGTGAGGTCACCTTCAATGGAAATCTTGCGGCTCAGGGCGTCCACCTTGCCCTCACTGCTGTCACAGTGCTCGCAATCCTCAACATGCACCTTGCTGTGGCTGACCTCACAGATCACCCGTTCTACCTTCAGTTTCTTGTGCCGGGCATACATGTTCAGGGTCATGACGGTGCAGGTTGCCAGGGCGGAGGAAAGCTGGGCATAGGGGTCAGGCCCCTGATCCGTTCCCCCGACGCTGCGGGGCTCGTCGGCAATCAGTTGATGCTGGCCGGTTTGTACCCGGCAGAGAAAGCCCTGTTCAGTGACGCCGGATACCCGGGCTCCCTGCACCTTCTCCGCTTTTGCCGAGGATAGAAAGCGCCCGGCCCAGGCGGCCACTACCTGGCCCGCATACTCTGCATCAGCCCGCCGTGACAGCAGGTGATCCGCATCGTCCAGGCTGACAAAGCTTTTCGGATGCAGGGCGGCGGTGAAAATATCAGTGGCATTGCTTACCGCCACAATGTTGTCTGTGGGGGAGTGCATCACCAGCAGTGCCCGGCGTAGCTTGCGCATCCTGTCACTGAGATCGTGGCTGCGGGCATCCTCAATAAAGTCGTTGCGGATACGGAAGTTGCGTCCCCCCAGATCCACCTCGGCACTGCCTTGTTGCTCAATGCGCTCGATGTTGTCGCCAAACTGCTTCAACACATGTTCCGGCTGTGCCGGTGCCGCCAGGGTGGCCACGGCCTTGACCGAGGGCAGGCGCTCCGCCACTGCCAGCACGGCGGTGCCACCCAGTGAGTGGCCCAGCAGCAGTTGGGGGGCAGCATAGTGGTGCTCCAGCCAGAGGGCGGCGTCTTCCAGATCATCCAGATTGCTGGAAAAATCGGTATCAGCGAAGTCTCCCTCGCTTTCCCCGAGGCCGGTAAAATCAAAACGCAGCACCGCAAAGCCCGCATTTACCAGGGACTGGCTCAGGGTGCGGGCGGCCCGCAGGTCGCTGGAACAGGTAAAGCAGTGGGCGAACAGGGCGGTGGCCCGCCACTCCCCCCCGGGGGGGAGCTCCAGAGTGCCGTTAAGTGACAGACCCTGGCGTGATGTGAACTGTATGCTGCTCATGAAAACCTCCTGTTTAGGCAGTGATCCTGATTTGACCCCGCCGCAACGGCCAGGTTACCCGCATCCGTTACACCGGCTTCAGCGGTACATCAGGTGTTCTTGTTGGCCAACAGTTCATTGCGCATGGTCAGACGCCCCTGGCGACGGATCTCCGCATTCTCAAAACGCCGTTGCTGCTGATCGGTTTCCGGCTGCACTGCCGGCACCGGCACCGGTTTGTCGTCGGCATCCAGGGCCACAAAGGTGAAAAAGGCCGACAGAATATGCCGCTGGTCACCAGTGTAACTGTTTTCCGCCCTGACACTGGCACCGATTTCCATGGACGAGCCCCAACTGCGGTTCAGTGACAGGCTGAACAGCAGGGTGTCATTGCCCTTGGCCGGGGCCCTGAAATAGATGGAGTCCACTGCCGCGGTGACACAGACACAACCGGAATGCCGCTCTGCCACCACCAGGGCCAGGCGGTCACACTTGGCCATGATCATGCCCCCGAACACCGTGTTATGGGCGTTCATATCATTGGGGAAGACTTTGTACACATGGTTGTCGATGGCGGAGGCGGAAACGGGCTTGAGCGTTATCTTGCTGGACATGGCGGGGTAGGCTGCCTGGCTGGAATGGACATCCAGCATGCCACAGGCAGTCCCTCAGGGACTACCGTCAGGGTTGTGTGGCAATTGATCGCGGCTATAGCCGCGATCAATTGCCAGCTTCTCCTATGGCTTATGAGCTACTCACTATGAGAGGTAAACCAGTCCTGCCAGCAGCAGCAATTCCGCAAAAATCACACTGGCCCCCAGGGCATCTCCGGTATAACCCCCGAGCAGCCGGTGCAGGCGCCAGCCCCAGAACAGGGCAGTGGCGGCGGTGGCCAGCAGAAATAGCAGCAGCAACTGGCTGTGCCAGTGGCTGAAGGCCAGGGCCACCAGGGCGCAGAAGGCCAGGGCCAGGCACAGGCGCTGGCGGGAGAAGGACTCCGCCACGGGTTTGGTTTTGCTGCCTTGCGTCTCGGTGACATAAGGCATGCAGTGCATCAGCAGCAGGGGCGTCAGTCGGGCCAGGCAGGGGGTGACCAGCAGGGCCAGCCACAGGTGGGGGGTTTCCAGCAGCAGGGCCACTTTCAGGGCCAGGGCCATGATCAGGGCCACGGCACCGTAAGTGCCGATGCGGCTGTCTTTCATGATGGCCAGGCGTTTTTCCACGGTAAAGCCACCACCCAGGGCATCCACACTGTCTGCCAGACCGTCTTCGTGGAAGGCGCCGGTGATATAAAGATGAAAACTGACCACCGTCAGCAAAGCGGGCAGGGTGGGGAGCAGGGTCTCCAGCAGCAGAAACAGGCCCGCATAGAGTGCCCCCAGCAGCAGCCCTACCAGGGGGAAGTACAGGCTGCTCTGGTTCATCAGCCGCTGGGAATAGTCGATGCGCACCGGCACCGGTATCCGGCTGAGAAACCCCAGTGCCAGCCAGAAAGACTGCCATTCACGCTGTACCATGGGTGTTCCTCAGGGGTTAATGGGCTTCATCCCAGCTCTGGCCGACACCGGCTTCCACCAGCAGGGGCACATCCAGTGAGGCGGCTTTGCTCATCATGTCTTCTAGTGCTGCCGTCAGCTCCGGCACCTGGTCTTCCCGCACTTCCACAATCAGTTCATCGTGTACCTGCATAATCATCATGGCATCGAGCCCTGATTGGCTGATCCAGTCTTCCACCGTAATCATGGCCAGTTTGATGATGTCTGCTGCGGTTCCCTGCATCGGGCCGTTTATGGCGGTGCGTTCGGCCCCCTGGCGCAGGTTGTTGTTGCGGCTGTGGATTTCCGGCAGGTACAGGCGCCGGCCGAACAGGGTTTCCACATAGCCCTGCTCGTGGGCTTCCTTGCGGGTGCGGTCCATATACTGCAGCACCCCGGGGTAGCGTTCGAAATACCGGTCGATATATTCCTGTGAGGTATCCCGGGCAATACCCAGTTGCCTGGACAGACCCCAGGCGGACATGCCGTAGATCAGGCCGAAGTTGATGGCCTTGGCGCTGCGGCGCTGGTTGTCGGTGACCTCTTTCAGGGGCGTGCTGAACACCTCGGCGGCGGTGGCCTTGTGGATGTCCTCGCCATTGGCGAAGGCGGTGAGCAGGCCCTTGTCCCCAGACAGGTGGGCCATTATGCGCAGCTCAATCTGGGAGTAATCCGCCGCCACCAGCCGGTAGCCGGGCTTGGCTACAAAGGCTTTACGGATGCGGCGGCCCTCAGTGGTGCGGATGGGAATGTTCTGCAGGTTCGGATTCGAGGAAGACAATCGCCCGGTGGCGGTCACTGCCTGGTGGTAAGAGGTGTGAATACGGCCGGTGGCAGGGTTGATCACCTCCGGCAGCCGGTCCGTGTAGGTGGACTTGAGCTTGCTCAGGCTGCGGTGTTCCAGAATCAGCCGGGGCAGGGCATGGTCGATGGCCAGTTCCTGCAATACCGGTTCGGCGGTGGAGGGCTGGCCCTTGGGGGTTTTCTTCACCACCGGCAGGCCCAGTTTCTCGTAGAAAATGGCCTGGAGCTGCTTGGGTGAACCCAGGTTGAATTCTTCACCGGCTTCTTTGTGGGCCAGGGTTTCCAGTTCCGCCATACGGCTGGCCAGTTCACCGCTTTGCCGGGCCAGCTGCTCCCGGTCCACCAGGGCGCCTCGGCGTTCCATGCGTGCCAGTACCGGCACCAGTGGCATGTCGATGTCATGGTAGACCCGCTCAAGGCTGGCAATAGCCTGCAGTTGGGGGCGCAACTGGCGGTGCAGGCGCAGGGTAATGTCTGCATCTTCTGCCGCATAGGGGCCGGCCACTTCAATCTCGATCTCATCGAAGCGGCGCTGTTTGGCGCCTTTGCCGGCAATGGCCTCGTAACTGGTGGTGCCCACATCCAGGTAGCGCCGGGCCAGGCTGTCCATGTCGTGGCGGGTGGCCACGGAGTTAAGGACATAGGACTGCAGCATGGTGTCTTCGGCAATGCCCTGTAGCTCAATGCCGTGGTTGGCCAGCACGTTCATGTCGTACTTGAAGTTCTGGCCCACCTTGGCTAGGTCGGGGTTTTCCAGCAGGGGCTTGAGTTGTGCCAGCACCTTGTCACGGTCTAACTGCTCCGGCACCCCCAGGTAATTGTGGGCAAGAGGCACATAAGCGGCTTCGCCGGCGGTGACGGCAAAGGAAACACCGACGATTTCCGCTTCCATGTAATTGAGGCTGGTGGTTTCCGTGTCGAAGGCAAACAGCTCGGCTTTTTCCAGCCGCGCCAGCCACTGGTCCAGTTGGGATTGTTGATCAATGATCTGGTAATCCAGCTCACCACTGGGGGGCTGGCTTTCCGGGCTGTTGCTGTTGCTGTCAGGCTGAGCCGCAGCACCTTTGGCTGGAGCGGCGTCATCGCTGACTTCCGCCAGCCAGCTTTTGAAGTCCATTTCCTGGTACAGGGCTTTCAGTGCCCCCCGGTCCGGTTCCGCCGGGTGCAGCTGGTCCACGTTGACGGTCAGCTCCAGGGCGGTGCGGATGGTGGTGAGGTCCTGGCTCATGGGCAGATAGGGAATGGCTTCCCGCAGGTACTCGCCGATTTTCCCCTTGATGTCATCCGCATGATCGATCACCCCCTGGAGGCTGCCGTACTGCTGCAGCCATTTGACGGCGGTTTTCGGGCCGCACTTATTCACCCCGGGGATGTTGTCCACCTTGTCCCCCACCAGGGCCAGGTAATCAATGATCTGCTCCGGGGTAACACCGAATTTGTTGACCACCCCTTCCCGGTCCATGGCGGTGTCAGTCATGGTGTTGATCAGGGTGACGTGTTCGCTCACCAGTTGGGCCATGTCCTTGTCGCCGGTGGAGATCACCGCTTCCACCCCTTTGGCGGTGGCTTCATAGGCCAGGGTGCCAATGACGTCGTCCGCCTCCATGCCGTCTTCAATCAGCAGAGGCAGGCCCATGGCACGGATAATGGCGTGGATCGGCGCGATCTGGCTGGCCAGATCTTCCGGCATGGGGGGGCGGTTGGCTTTGTATTCCGGGTAAATGGCATGGCGGAAGGTCTTGCCTCGGGGGTCAAATACCACCGCAATGGGGGAGCCGGGGTAATCCTGGTACAGGCGGCGGATCATGCTGATCACCCCCTTCACCGCACCGGTGGGCTGGCCACTGGCGGTGGCCAGTGGCGGCAGGGCGTGATAGGCGCGGAACAGGTAGGAAGAGCCGTCCACCAGTACTACGGGTGGCGGCGTCGCTTGGTCAGTCATGGCAGTGTGTCAATCCTTGGGGTGATTGAGGCCCGCGCGCATTACTTCACAGAGACAAGCACCTCCCCGGTTCTGGCACTTTCCCGCCCTTCGCTATCCAGGGTGGAAATGCTGAAATGGTAATCACCGGGACCAAAATCATCCAGCCGCCGGCTGGTGTTGGCGGGGTCGCTGATTTCAATAATGCGCACGCGGGATTCGTCGCTGGCCTGATAGTACAGCCGATAACCGTCAATTTCACCCGGATAGAGCTTTTCTCCGTTCACCCGGTCCATGGGTGCCTGCCAGCGCAGCAGGGGGGGCTTGGCGCTTTGTTCAGCGGTGGTATGGGTGCGGTGGCGGATCAGTGGCTGGGGATTACTGTTAACGGTGCTGGAGGAGGTGGTTTGCTGCTGGGACTCAGTGGGAGGGTGTTGCAGTTGTGCGACTAAATCATCGTGTTCCATGCAGGCGGTTAAAAGCAGAGACACCGCAAAAGTGATACACACAAGTGCATTGCGAAAAGCAGACATGTTGTGACCTTTATGTTTGTTGCCAGTCGATACAACCTTGCCGGCTGGTTATGAAAAGTGTGAACTCATTACAAAATTCTCAGAATTTTAACGAAGCTATTATGCAAACTGGGTTTGTCTGTGCAACGCCTAAGAGGACAAGTTGTGCGGTTAGTATGATTATTCTAATTTTTCTCCGTAATGTGCGTGTTGAGGTCGAGGAGGGCGATTTACTGCCCGGCAAACAGATTGTTATTTACGGAGGCTTATTATGAGCAAACTCAAAACATATCAGCAGCAAGTTCAAGACATCATCGAGAAGAGCATCAACACCGTTGAAGAGCAGCACAAATCACTGGCTGTTCGCCCTTTCGAGCTGGCTGAAAAGCTTGAAAAAGAAGCCAAGTCCTACAGCATCAAGTCTATTCGCAGCAAGCACAACAGCGCTGCCACTTCCGCTTACGACGCACTGCGGGTGTGGAACAAGCGTCTGGGGGAGTATGCCGGCGACCTGCTGGGCCGTTTCGATAAAGAAGCAGATCAGGCGGCTGATGCCGTGACTGATGCAGCTACCAAGGCCAAGAAGCCAGTAGCCAAGAAAGCCAGCAGTGCCCGTAAGACCGTGGCCAAGAAAGCCGAGTCTGTTCAGGCATCTGTATAAGCACCTGGATTCTATGCCAGGTTGCCAGGACGATTGCTTGAAGATTGCTGAATAGCGTCTGAGGGTGGCCTGGGGGCTGAAGCAAAAAAGGCAGAAGCTCAAATGCAACTGCCTTTTTTTTTGCCCCCTGTCATTGCCGGATCAGTTGCTGTGGTCGCTCAGGCTTATGTCGTGCTCTTCCGGAATGGTCAGGGGCAGGCTGCGGGACTGCCCGGTTAATTCCTCCATGCGTTCGATTCTGACCCGGTATCGCTCCCGGGTCTCTTCGATGTCGTCCAGTTGCACGGTGATCTCCCGGTGCAGTTCCTCTTTCTGGGTTCTGATCCGCTCAATGCTTTCATGGACAGATTCGGGCACATCACGGCCCTGGCGTTCCAGGTTGGCGGCAGTGCTTTCCTGCTCAGCCAGCTGCCCTTGCAAATTGGTGATGTTGCCCTGTTTGAGGCGGATCAGGCTGAACATTTCCCGCAGTGAGCGTTGCAGCGCCCGCACAGTGTCATCAGCACTACTGAACTGTCGCAGCAGTTGCCGGTCAGATTGCTGCTGTCGCTTGGCTGCCTCTTCCCGCTCGCGTTCTTCCTGCCGCTGTTTTTCCCGCAGGGCAATTTCCTCTTCCGTGGGGGCGGGGTCAACGGTTTCCACTACCCGGCCGCGCTGGTTGAGTATTTCATAACCGCGGCTGACCACCTCCTGGGGCAGGCTGTTGGTAATAACGGGCCTGCCGTCATCATCGATATACCGGTACATCTGGTTGCCGAAGGCGCTGCCGGCCATCATAGACAGCAGGGCTGCCGTTATCAGGGAAGCACGGAGCAGGGGTGGGAAGGTCATAAGTGAGGCACCTGTGTCAGCCAGTGATTCTGTTCTCAATACAAGAATAACAGAAAATTCACCGGGGACATGTTCCCTTGTGTTGCTGTCAGGTAGCTCTGTATTGGAAGAAGAACTGTTGCCACCGGGGGCAGGGGGGGTCAGCGGCTGCTACTGATGCCGTATTCCGCCCGGTAGCGGGCAATGGCTTCGCTGTGTTTGGCCAGCTCCGGTGACTGCCGGACATAGTCAAGGATCTGGTCCAGGGTGACGATGCTGACAACGGGAATGCCGTAGTCTGCCTCGACTTCCTGAATGGCGGAGAGCTCCCCCTGGCCCCGTTCCTGGCGGTCCAGAGCCACCAGCACGGCTGCCGGCCGGGCGCCCGCAGCCTGGATCAGTTCCATGGATTCACGAATGGCGGTGCCGGCGGTGATAACATCGTCCACTACCAGTACCCGGCCCTGTAGTGGCGCACCGACGATATTGCCGCCTTCGCCATGGGTTTTGGCTTCTTTGCGGTTGTAGGCGTAAGGAATATCCAGGTCGTGATCCGTGGCCAGGGTCATGGCTGTCCCTGCTGCCAGGGGGATGCCTTTGTAAGCCGGACCGAACAGCATGTCGTATGACAGGTCACTTTCTGTCAGTCTCTTGGCATAGGCCTTGGCCAGTCGGGCCAGATCACCGCCACTCTGGAATAGTCCGGCGTTAAAGAAGTAAGGGCTTAAGCGCCCGGATTTCAACTGGTATTCCCCGAAGCGCAGCACATTCCGGGCGATGGCAAAGGCGATAAAATCGTGTTGGTAGGCTTTCATGGCAGCGTAATTTCAGGGTACTGGTTCAAGAAACGAAGTGTGACGGGTATCATACAGACAAAATAGGGACGGGAACATCTATGCGCGTTGTATCCATCAGTGTGAACGGCCTGCGCCAGGCGATTGAAAATGGCTTTTTTGACTGGCTTGAAGGTCAGGACGCGGATGTGGTTTGCGTCCAGGATCACCGGGTCCGGGTCAGGGATGTGGAAGATGATCCGTCGCTGGTGCCGCCGGATTACCAGGCCTACTTTATTGACGGGGAGAATACCGAAGACGGTGGCGTGGGCATTTATACCCGGCATATGCCGAAGGCTATTATCTATGGCTTTGGTTATGGGCCAGCGGATCAGCAGGGTCGTTATATCCAGGCGGACTTTGACCGGGTCAGTGTAGCCTCGGTAATGGCACCCAGCGCCCTGGAGGATGACCAGCATCAGGCGGTAAAGAATGATTTTATGGCAGCCTTTGTGGGGTTTTTGCGGAAGAACCTGGGCAAACGCCGGCAGTTCATCTTCTGCTGTGCCCTGCAGACCGCTCACCATGTGACTGACACCATCTCCCGCTTCGACAAATTGGAAGTGTCCGGGTTTCTGCGCCATGAGCGGGCC
>REBR01000193.1 GCA_007692645.1 Halomonadaceae bacterium
CAATGCCGTGGGTGCCTATCTGGGCAACCCCAATGTGCATAACCATGGCGCCCTGCTCGCCATTCCCCCCTTTGCCGCTGCCCTGGGCACCAAAAACCGCTTTTCCGCCACCTCCAATGACCAGCTGCCTCACATGCTGGCCAACCTGGAAATGTTCGGCAATTCCCTCATGTTCCCCATTCCGGATATGGACCACTGCGACCTGTTTATCTGCATTGGCGCCAACCCCATGGCTTCCAATGGCAGCCTGATGAGCGTGCCGGACTTCCGCGGCCGGCTGAAAGAACTCAAGCAGCGGGGCGGGCGCTTTGTAGTCATCGACCCCCGGCGCACGGAAACTGCGGAAAAAGCGGACCAGCACCATTTTATCCGCCCGGGAGCGGATGCCTTCCTGCTGCTGGCCATGATGCATACCCTGTTTGCAGAAGACCGTATCGACCCCGCTGCCGCCAGTCAGTTCAGCGGCGACCTGGAGCTGCTGCGCCTGTCCGCACTGCCCTATAGCCCGGAGCAGGCAGCACTGGCCACCGGCATTGAGCCTGAACAAATCCGCCAGCTTGCCCGGGACCTGGCTGACACCCCAAGAGCCCTGATCTATGGCCGTATCGGCACCAGTACCCAGGCCTATGGCGGCGTTACCACCTGGCTGCTGTATGTGCTGAACATCATCACCGGCAAACTGGACCGCAGCGGTGGCATGCTGTTTACCCACCCGGCGGTGGATACCGTGGCCTTATCCGGACTGACCGGCCAGGCCGGGCATATGGGCCGCCGGTACAGCCGGGTAAAGGCACTGCCGGAATTCGGCGGCGAGTTCCCCGCCAGCACCATGGCGGATGAAATGCTCACCCCCGGTGATGGCCAGATCAAAGCCTTTGTCACCGTGGCCGGCAACCCGGTGCTGTCGAGCCCCAATGGCCGGCGCTTGGATGAAGCCTTCGAAGGTCTCGACTTTATGGTCTCGGTGGATTACTACCTGAACGAAACCACCCGTCATGCAGACATTATCCTGCCCCCCACCGCCTCTCTTGAGCGCAGTCATTACGACCTGGTGTTTAACGCCATGGCGGTGCGTAACGTGGCCAAGTTCAGTGACGCCCTGTTCACCCCTGAAGGGGATTGCCGCAGTGACTTTCAGATCCTCATGGGCCTGGGACAGCGCCTGGAGCGCCTGAAGGGGGGCAACGTCAGTGGTGATCTGCGCTGGCGTAGCCTGATCAGCCTGGGGCCTGACCGCATGCTCGACGGCATGCTGCGTAGTGGCCCCTATGGCGCCAGCCTGGGACGACTGCGGGGCCCACTCCAGGGAGCCGCTAACCTGCTGGAAGACCTGCTACCCAAGCACAACCCCATCAGTGGCCTGCTTAAGATGAGCACCCTGGACCCCCGCTGGGACGAGTTACCCAAAGGCCTCAGCATTGCCGCCCTGCGCCAGGCACCCCACGGCATCGACCTGGGCCCCTTAAGCCCGTCACTGCCGCAACGGCTGCAAACCCGTGACAAGCGTGTTCAGCTGGCACCCCGGCGCTACCTGCAGGACCTGCCACGGCTGCATGATGCCTTTCAGCTGGCACAGGACAGCGACCCCCACCATAACGGCAACGATCTGTACCTGATTGGCCGCCGCCATGTGCGCAGCAACAACTCCTGGATGCACAACAGCCAGCGCCTGGTCAAAGGCCGGGATCGCTGCACCGCCATGGTCAACCCCATGGATGCCTCCCGCCTGGGCCTGCGGGACGGCCACCCGGCCACCATCTCCAGTAGCGTTGGTGAAATCACCCTGGCGGTGGAAACCACTGACAGTGTGATGCCCGGTGTGATCTGCATTCCCCACGGCTGGGGCCATAACCGCAGCGGCACCCGCATGAGCGTGGCAGAAGCCCATGCTGGGGAAAGCATCAATGACATTATTGATGATAGCCAGATTGACCCCTTAAGTGGCGTCTCCGTGCTTAATGGTCAGACAGTTACCGTTCAGGCCGTCAAGACTCGCCAGCGTAAAACAGCCAGTGCCTGATAATAAGGCCTTGCTGCCTTAAATGGGTTTTAAAGGGTCTCCAGCCTGCTGGCTGAAGATCCTTCTACCGCCACCTCGTCACTCCTTAGCCCATGTAAACACCCCTGTGGGAGCGGCTATAGCCGCGATCAATTTCAGGTCACCTAACAGGTTCGGCCATAGCCTCCGCGCCCGGCGCTGCCTTCATCGCGGCCATGGCCGCTCCCACAGCATCACTCTTACCACATCAACACCCTCTCCCACCGCATAATTCTGTGTACACTTAATCCTTAACTGCCTGCCATTTACCCCACCCAAGGTTTTTAACAACCTCTTTTTGAACCTTGTTAATGCATGGATGTCACAACCGCTCATCACCCGCCCCACCCCCTATCAGCGAGTCATAGCAGTAGCTTCTCGTAAAATTGATCAATTTATTTACAGGAATATGTTGACAGCCCCCGACGTCGAGTGTACGTTTGTACACAGATAGTAAACAACCGTACACAAAGGTAGGCCAGGAGTCTTTAAAATGACCGCAGAAAACAGCAAGATGACCACTGCAATCAATTGGCTGGGACGCCAGCTGTCTAACCACAGCAACCCCCTGGCCTATATTGACCCCCTGCTTGGGGCCATTGACCCGATGCTGGTACGTAGTGTCATTCCCGCCCGTGTTCTGGCAGTGCATAAAGAAGCCCGGGATACCAAAACCTTTGTGCTCAAGCCCGCCAGCCACTGGAGTGGCTTCAAGCCCGGCCAGCATTTACCGGTAACGGTAGAAGTGAACGGCTCACGCCAGACCCGTACCTTCAGCATCTCCAGCGACCCCAAGTCCTGGAAGCAGAATGGCTGGATCAGCCTGACCATCAAGCGTCTGCCCGGTGGCCTGGTCACCAACTTCATGCACGATGCCCTGAAGGCCGGCGATGTGATTTCCTTAGGGGAGGCTTTTGGTGACTTCCTGCTGCCCGCCAACCCCAAGCCCCTGCTGTACATTGCGGGTGGCAGCGGTATTACCCCGGTGCTGTCCCAGTTGGCAGCCCTGGAACAGGCGGATTACCCGGCTCCGGTAACGCTGCAGTATTACGTGCGCACCGAACAGGACATCATTGGCGCCACTCTGCTGTATAACCTGCGCCAGCGCTGGAACAACTTTGAGCTGCAGATTCACATCACTGACAGCGGCGACCTGCTGGCCGCCAGTCATCTGCCAGACAGTGCCAGCCTGGAAACAGCTCACTGTTACCTGTGTGGCCCACGGGGTCTCATGGATCTGGCTACCGGCCTGCTGGCAGGCCTGAACGTCAGTGACAAACAGATCAGCACCACCTTCTTTAGTGCCCCCCAGGTCGCTCTGGACACAGACGAACTTGGCGGCGCAGTGGCGTTCTCAAAAAGCGGCAAAAGCGCGACCAGTGACGGGGAAAGCTCCCTGCTGGATGTGGCAGAAAGCGCTGGCCTCAAGCCCAAGCACGGCTGTCGCATGGGGATCTGTCACCAGTGCAGCTGCACCAAGCGTGAAGGCACCGTGATCAACCGTCTGACCGGCAAAGCCTCAGGCCCCGGTGAAGAGACCATTCAACTATGCATCTCCGTGGCCCGCGGCCCCGTGGATGTAGTGATCTGAAACAGTTATCTGAATTAGTACCCGTGGCCACCTTGTCCTGAAGTATCGCCGACAGGCCACAACGTTTAACCACTGACATTATTGTCTCACTGCAAAAAAGGTGAAAATCATGCAAAAGCTTAACGAACAGCAACTGGACGCCCTGGCCAAAGACCTGGACGCCATCCGTGACGAAGAAATGGCCGATGTGGGCGAGAAAGACGCCAACTACATCCGCGGCATTGTGCGCCTGCACCGCACCCTGGAGTTTGGTGGCCGGGCCTTGATGCCCCTGGGCTTTATTCCCCCCTTCTTTATCGCTGGCGCCACCTCACTGGGTGTGGCCAAGATTCTGGAGAACATGGAAATCGGCCACAACGTCATGCACGGTCAGTACGACTGGATGAATGACCCGACCCTGAATTCCCAGACCTATGAGTGGGACACCGCCTGTGACTCTGACTCCTGGCGCCTGACCCACAACTACGAGCACCACACCTACACCAACATCCTGGGCAAAGACCGGGACTATGGTTACGACGTGATGCGCCTTGACGCCAGCCAGACCTGGCGCCCGGAGAACCTGTTCCAGCTGGCCAACCTGGGCCTGCTGAGCTTCTTCTTCCAGTGGGGCGTTGCCCTGCACGAACTGGAAGCCCAGAACCTGCGCCAGGGCAAGATCACCTTCGCCGACAAGAAAGAATTCGGTAAGGCACTGGTGAAAAAAGGCGGCCGTCAGGTACTCAAGGACTACATCTTCTACCCCGCACTGACGTTGCCGGTAGCACCAGTGGTTATTGCCGGTAACTTTACCGCCAACATGATGCGCAACCTCTGGTCCTCCAGCGTGATCTTCTGTGGCCACCTCACAGACGATGCCGAGACTTTCGATCAAGCCGAGTGTGAAGGCGAGAGCCGCGGCCATTGGTACCTGCGCCAGCTGACCGGCTCCAGCAACTTTACCGGTCCCCAGTGGGTGTACACCTTGAGTGGCCACCTGAGCCACCAGATTGAGCACCACGTGTTCCCGGATATTCCGGCACACCGCTACCCGGCTCTGAGCAAGAAAGTACAAAAGGTTTGTGACAAGTACGGCATTAAATACAACACCGGCAGCTTCGCCAGCCAGTACGCATCTATGGTCAAGCGGGTCGCCTGGTACTCACTGCCGAACCGCTTCAATCTGCAGGCTCGTGCCGAAGCCAAAGCAGAGGCGAAAGCCGCTGCCGAGGCAGCAAAAGCAGCACCTAAGGCACGCCGTGCCGGTCCTGCGAAAGTCTCTGCGAAAGCCGCCTGATACCGGCGAACACCTCCTCAGTTTCAACCCGTTTTTGCCCCGCACTGCGGGGCTTTTTTTTGCCAATTCAACCCAGGCGGGCACCGTTGTGCACCGGTTTGTCCGGTACCGCCAGCACAATGCTGCCATCTTCCCGGTAAAGGCCGGTGACCAGGCACTGGGAACGCAGGGGGCCGATCTGTTTCGGGGGGAAATTCACCACCGCAATGACCTGCATACCCACCAGCTCATGGGCACTGTAGTGATCGGTAATCTGGGCACTGGATTTGAGTACACCAATGGCCTCACCGAAATCCACCCGTAAAATCCAGGCCGGGCGCCGGGCCTCTGGAAATGCCTCTACCGCCACCACAGTGCCGGCACGCAGTTCAACACGGGTAAAATCATCCCACTCTATTAACGCCATGGTTTACTCCTTCTGAACCGGGGAATTACAACGGGCAAAAACTCCGTCAGTCTGTCACAGGACTGCTAGACTGGAGAGCATTGTTAACAATAACAACCCTGGGGGACACCATGAGTACAGCGACACAATCCAAGAAAAACCGCGTTTCCGCGGAAGAATGGCAGCTGCGGGTGGATCTGGCCGCCGCTTACCGGCTGATTGCCCTGTACGGCTGGGATGACCTGATTTTCACCCACCTGTCTGCCCGCATGACCGGGGATCACGAGTATTTCCTGATTAACCCCTATGGCATGTTCTTCGACGAAATCACCGCCTCAAGCCTGGTCAAGGTGGACGCCGAAGGCAATAAACTCGACCCGGAAGATTATGACGTTAATCCCGCCGGCTTCACCATTCACAGCGCCATTCATGAAGTGCGGGAAGACGCCCACTGCGTAATGCATGTACACACCGCCGCCGGGGTTGCTGTCTCTGCGCAAAAGCAGGGCCTATTACCCCTGTCACAACAATCCCTGTTTCCCCTGTCGAGCCTCGCATACCACGATTATGAAGGGGTGGCCCTGCGGGAGGCAGAAAAAGCCCGGCTGCAGGCGGATCTGGGCAGCGCCAATTACATGATTCTGCGTAACCACGGCCTGCTTACCTGCGGCAGCAGCATTGCCGATGCCTTCCTGGCACTTTACATTCTGCAGCGGGCCTGTGAGGTGCAAATTGGTGCTCTGGCCGGAGGCAGCGAAACCATCCCCATACCCCAGCCCATTGTTGACGGCATCAAGGAACAGGCAGCCCAGGTCACCAAAGGCATGGGTGGCAATCTGGCCTGGCCCGGGCTGCTGCGCAAGCTGGATCGCCTGAACCCCGGCTTCCGGGAGTAATCGGCGGTGTTGGGTAATCTGGGGCTGCTGGCCGGGCTGGCCCTGCTGATCATTATGGCCCTGCGGGGGGTGAATATTCTGGTGGCGGCACTCACCGCCAGCCTGGTGGTGGCGGTGACTAACCAGTTGGGTATTCCCGCCACCCTGCTGGAGCATTTTCCCGCCGGCCCCTTAGGGGCCTTTACCTTTGCCGGCAACTTTTTTGTGCTGTTTCTCACCGGTGCCATTTTCGGCAAGATGATGTCCGCCAGTGGTGCCGCCGCTTCTATTGCCAACGCCATCATTCACTGGCTTGGGGCTACCCGCACCTTGCTGGTGACGGTGCTGGTGTGCGGGCTGCTCACCTACGGTGGCGTGGTACTCTTTGTGGTGGTCTTCACCATGTACCCCCTGGGCATTGCCCTGATGCGGGAAGCCAACCTGCCAAGGCGGCTTTTTTGCGGTGCCACCGCACTGGGGGCGGGTACCTTTACCATGACCGCACTGCCCGGCACTCCCTCCATCCATAACGTCATTGCCGCCTCAGCACTGGGCACGGACCTGTTTGCTGGCATATTGCCAGGGCTGGCGGCGGCGGTGGTGATGTTCGGCGGCGGCATCTGGTACCTGGAACGCCAATGGACCAAGGCCAAGGCGCAGGGGGAAGGCTATGTGGACAATGCCCGGGACCGGCAGATGGAAGCCATGGCCCCCAAACTGGAAAATGGACCAGGCTGGCGCATGGCTCTTGCCCCCATGGGAGTGGTGCTGGGCAGCATCATGGTGCCACGGATAGCGACAGCTCTGGGTTGGGTCAACGAGACCACGCCACTGGTGGGTGAGTTGTTCAATTTTGCCAACAGCCAGCCCATTATCTGGCCCAGTATTGCCCTCACACTTGGCGCTGCCAGCTGTGTGGTCTTCTTCCGCAACCTGCGGGAGCAGGCCATGGAGGCCCTGGGGGAAGGGGCAAACGACAGCATTATGCCGCTGCTGAATACCGCAGCCGTTATTGGTTTTGGCGGTGTGGTGACCCAGACGGAAGGTTTCGGTGTTTTCTCCAGCAGTGTCATGGCCCTGGATCTGCCGCCGTTGATTTCGGTGGTGTTTTCCGTCTCTCTGGTCTCGGCCATTGTGGGCTCCTCCTCCGGGGGGCTGCAGATCTTTATGCAGACCTTTGCCGACTCATACCTGGATATGGGCGTCGATCCAGAAGCTCTGCACCGGATCGCCACCGTGGCCTCGGGGGGGCTGGATTCCCTGCCCCACTGTGGTGCGGTGATCGCCATGCTCACCATTATGGGGATCAAGCACCGGGAGGGGTACAAGGACATCTTTATGGTCACCGTAGCCATACCGGTACTGGCTACCGTAGCGGCACTGGCGGTGGCCATGCCTCTCTATGGCTGAGATACCGGTTACTGCTACTGGTGCCCCAGGGGGGTTGGCTATTATGCTATAGCCTTTAACCAATACCCCCTTGATCAGGACACCGCCATTTCATGCAGTACCGTCACCTGCGTCTGTCGCCACAACTGAATCTGGCGATTACCGAAGCCGGCAAAGATGCCAAGGGTATTCCGGTGGTTCTCCTGCATGGCTGGACCGGCCGTCGCCATGACTGGAACCCCAGCCTGCTGCGGCTGCAGCAGGCGCATCCGCTGATGAGTATTGACCTGCCCGGTCACGGTGACAGCGCCGATCAACCGCCCCCTGCCTGGACCCTGCACAGCCTGGCCAATACCCTGGTAGCGGCCCTGAAGATCTGGCATCAGGGGCCGGTGATTCTGGTGGGCCACTCCATGGGTGGGGCGGTGGCCCTGGAAGCCGCCAGGGCACTGCCTCAGGTGCAGGGAATCGTGCTGATTGACACCTTTATTCTGCCTTACGGGGACATCCATGAGGCCGGTGCCAAGACTATTGAACAACCCTTTTACGAGAATTTCCCCAAGGCCCTGTCAGAGATGGTGGATGCTTTCATGGCCCCCATGGCCCCTTCCATGCAGAAAGCCGCCATGCAGCGCAACATGTGCAGCAGTAACCCGTTTCTGATGCTGCCTTTATGGTCAGACCTGCTGCGCTGGTCACCGGATGACGCCTTTGATGAGCTGGGCATTCCCATCCATGCCATCAACGGGGATATGATCCCCAGCGCTGCCTATTCCCGCTGTGCCGATTATGTGACTGAGTGGCGCATGCCCGGTGCCGGACACTTCCCCCATGTGGAAATGCCCGAGGCTTTTCAGGATCTGCTGGCCAAAGTGGTTGCCACCATCAAGGTACCTTCAGCCAAAGGGCACTGACCCTGACTGCACCCTTGGCACCACATCATCATAGCGGTCCCGCAAAGCCGCAGAACGCAGCACCAGCACCGCCAGTTCGGCCTGGCGACATACTCCGGTTTTGCGCATTGCCACTTTTAACTGAGTACGCAAGGTATGCAGGGACTGTCCACCCAGATCCGCCAGGGTGCGCAGTTCCTGGCCCATAGCCACACCTGCGGCGACCCGGGCCTCTGCCGGGGTCAGGCCAAACAGTTGCGACAGGCGGCACTCATCCACCCATAGCTGTTCTGCCGAATCCTGTATGAATACCGTAGCCACCGCACTGGATGGCCATAGCTCGCGGCAAGTGGACGCCGCTGTCGGCGCCTCAGCCGGCGCCACCAGTAAGCGTACCGGCAGCGCACCATTAATCAGGGTCAATGAACTGTCCGCACTCTGCCCCGCCACGGGGCCTTTCAGCACACTTTGCAGTGACAGACAAAAGCGCCGTTGCTGATGGCGGCACTGAAACTGCAATCCCTGAGCCGTCAGCTCCACCCCCGGCAAACGGGTCAGAATTTCCCGGGCACGGGGGCAGGCGTAGGACAAGCTGCCATGGCCATCCACCAGCAGGTATGGCATAAAAGACTGTTCAGACACACGCAAAGCCAGACCTTGCCGGGTCTGCTCCCGGGTAATCTGGCGGCTTAACTGCAATGCCTGGCGAACATGGGGAATCAACTGGTTGATGCGTTGGGTTATCCCCAGGTCAAAGGCGCCCTGGCCCCCAGTGCGTTGCACCAGCAGTTGTACCGCGTAGTGGGAGTCCTGAAACACCGTGCCGCAAAGCCCGTGTTCAATGTCCAGGTGACGCGCCCAGTCATTAAAAAACTCACTCCGGTAAAACGCCTGCTGATCGCAGGAAAAGTCACTGTGGGTGTTGTACAGCCGTCCTGGCAGCTTTTGCTTCAGCTCAGGGCGCCAGGGGCAACGATTCACATAATGGGCCACATAACGCCGGTGCTCATCGTCGTCGATATTCACCTTGGAGCTGTTCAGCACCTTCTCCGCCTGGCGATCCATCACCAGTATCCTGGCTGAACGGGAGCCACTGATGGTCACCAGCTGCCGGAGAAAGGTGTCCCAGGCTGCGGACTCCAGAGTGGTCTGATACAGCGTCTGCAACAGCTGTGACTGCTGCTGCTCAAAATCATTCAGCCTGGCCTGGGTAACCACGAAGTCACTCCTTACTGCCCCTGACCTATAATTACTGGCCCGCAGTTTTGCTTAGCAAAGAAATATAATAATATGACTTTTAGTTCATGTTGTAGCCTTTTGTAAACCCCCTTTGTCCTCCACGGAGCCAACCATGACACAACAAAGCTTCCTCCTAAGCCAAAACATCACTCTTGCCGGCACATGGGCTGGCCAGGAGCCGGAGACACTGGTTCTGATTCATGGCTGGACCTGCCGGCGCAGTGATTGGGAGACAACCCTGGAGGCACTGCAAGACCGCCACCGGCTGCTGGCCCTGGACCTTCCCGGGCATGGTGACAGTGCTGATCAGACACCAACCCAATGGACAGTGGCTGCCATGGCTGCACTGGTGGCTGAAACAGTCCAGCAGCACGTTACCGGACCTGTGGTACTTGCCGGGCATTCCATGGGCGGCGCCGTAGCTCTGGAGGCAGCGCTGTTGCTGCAAAACCCGCAACTGAAAGGGGTGATCCTGGTAGATACCTTTGCACTGCCTTATGGGGACATTAGTGAAGAACAGGCCCGGGACATTGAACACCCCTTCCAGGACAATTTTGCGGTGGCTATCGAGGGACTGGTAGAGAACTTCAGCGCCGCCACACTGACACCCGCCAGCAAAAACACCCTGAAACAGCAGATGAGCGCCGCCGACCCGGCGTTTATGCTACCCCTATGGAATGACCTGCTACGGTGGAATCCGGAGCCGGCACTGAGCGGTCTCACTGTCCCCATACATGCCATCAACGGCGACCTGATTCCCCTGGCGGCCAAAGACCGTTGTGAGCAGCGGATTAAAGAGTGGCATCTGGAAGGTGCCGGTCATTTCCCGCAATGGGAAATGCCGGACCGTTTTCACCAGTGCCTGGCTGAAGTTATGGCCACGCTGTAAAAAAAGTCGACGTTATACACCATTTGGGTGATGCACCCTCCGGGTCTGAGCATTTAGTTTCCTTAATGAAACTGTTCAACCACACCAGGGGGATGCGCTCATGCCCGCTCATGACGTTAATCAGGCTCACTGCCTCCGACGGCTTAATTGCGAGGAGGCATTATGATTCACTCAAACCCAGGACCCCTGCACCGCTGGGGGCTACCCTGCCTGATCAGCGTGCTGCTGATACTCGCCGGCTGTAGCGACAGCAGCAGTAGTCGCTCTCCGGCCATGGCGGACGATGACGCCGCAGGAACCACCGCTGTAGGTGGCGCTGCCACCAAAGGCCCCCTGGCCGACGCCGCTGTCAGCGTGTTCCAGCTGGACCCCGGCGCTGACGACCTGAAAGGGCCGCAATTGGCTACCGGCAGTACCAATAGCCAGGCCACCATTAGCGCCAACCTGCCCGATAACGCCAACGGCCTGCTGTTGGTGGAGGTGCGGGCCATTGACGGCACCATCGACCTGACTACCGGGGATAGCCCGGTGCTGACCCGCTTCCAGAGCGTCATTGACGCCGATGAATGGCGCGGCGGCCAGCCGGTCTATGCCACCCCCCTGACCCACATGGCCGTGCAGATTGCTGCCCGCAACGTGGGCAGCAACATTGTCAGCGCACTGGCCAGGGGCCAGACCGCGGTGCGTAATGCGTTCGGCTTTCAGTTGCTGGATGATGACCTCGATCTGTTTACCACCGCCCCCCTGTTACGCAGTGATTCCACTGACCCTGATGTGCGCCGGGTCATCCTGAGTAACCGCAAAGCCGTTGAAGCGGTGGCCGCCGTGATGGCAGAACTGGCTGAGAATGCTGAAGGTAGCCCCCGCACTATCGAGCAGATGTTCGACCTGATAACCCTGGACCTGTCCTCCGGCATGATTAACGGCCTGGACAAAGACGGTAATCCGGTGGACAACGGCTACGGGGACATTGCCACAACCCTGGCCGCTATAGACACGGAACAGCTGATCATTCCCGGTACCACCCGGCGGGTGAGCGAGGTCCGCCAGATCGTCAATGAGGAGCGCGCAGCCGTTGGGGTTGATGAAGGAAACGTGGCAGATCTGGAAGAGGCGGAAGATACCCCGGCGCAGGAACCCAAAAGCGACTCCGGCCTGACCAGCCTGGAAGGTGAAGATGTCACCATCACGGTTTCTGCAGATCCCATGGAGGGCGGTACTGTCACCGGTGGCGGTGTCCAGGGAGCCGACTCCCGGGTCACGGTCAGCGCAGTAGCCAATGATGGTTTCGCCTTTGTGCAGTGGAGCTCAGAGCAGGTAGATGGTTCCAGCCATGCCAGCTACACCTTCACGGCCCGGGAAGATACCACCCTGGTAGCCAGCTTCGAGCCACAGGCATTCACCCTGTTACTGGAAGCCGACCCGCAGGTCGCGGGAATGCCCGCCGGTGGTGGCCAGCGAGACTTCCAGGAAGCGGTGCCCCTGATGCCGGCAACCACCGAAGGCTTTGCCTTTAGCGGCTGGTTTAACGGCGATGCGCTGTTATCAGAAGAAGAAGATTTTATCTTCACCATGCCGGCAGAAGACACCACTCTCACTGCCCGCTATGCCATTGCCAATGCTGACGTGGGCGAGGAAGGCAGCGGTAACATCATCGTTAACAACGACGGTCAGCAAGGAGGTGGCACCGTCACCTACACCGCCGTCCCTGCCGAGGGATTCCGCTTTGTGGACTGGCGAGATAGTGAGGGCAATCTTGTCAGCGAAGACCTGGACTACACCTTCACCCCCGAAGAAGGCCAGAACTTTACCGCCAACTTCGAGGCCATTCCCCTTAACGAAGCCGCCGTGTGGGACCAGTTTAACTGGGACGACGGCAGCCAGTGGCAATAACACGCAACCTTATTAATTCAGGAGTCACACCATGAAAGCATTTAACATTGTTACTCTCACCGGCGTTCTGATGACCCTGCCACTGGCAGCGGCCGCCGATGTTCCCCATACCTTTGTAGCCGGTGAAGCCGCCAGCGCTGCCCAAGTTAACGAAAACTTCCAGTCTCTGGCGGAGCGTATTGCCGCCCTGGAGGCGGCATCCGGTACCGCTGAGCTCAACGAGTCCGCTCTTGTGGGCGACTATCGCCTGCAAATAAGCGGTGCTTTATATGAGTTTTTCAATCGACTGGAAGATGCTGAAACCATTGATGCCACCAGTTGGCGTGACTTTCTGGTCGCTGGCACACTCACTCTGAGTGGTAGCGGCGAACTGAGCTATGTCATCGACGGTAATCTGGAACCGATTATTTTCCTTGGCCGTTTCGGTGGTATTGACGATGACACCAGTATTGATGGCCTTCCCGGTGAAACAAATGAAACCATCCCCGGCGACTGGGCGTTCAATACTGAGAGTCAGTTAATTGAGGCGACGATTTTTGGCGATGATGGCGAAGATGGTCTCTTTGTGGAGCTGCACATCTCCCGGGACCTGAACAGTCTGATGGGTGCCGTATTCATTGCAGAGACTGAGTTCGAAGCTGAATTCAATGAAGAAATCACTGAGTACGAAATCATCAACTTCAATGCCATACGTCTGAAAGACTGAGAATCAAGGGATCTGCACTGTTGATCAGGACGATCGTTGCCCCGGGCCAGGAATGGCCCGGGGCTTTTTTTACGGGGGAATATCCGTGGTGATTAACGCTTGGGTACAATCAAAATCTTGCCATTCCGCTCACCAGAGGCGGCGGCAGCCACAGCTTCCTTGATCTGGCTGACATCGTACTCGGCGGCGATGGTGGACTTGATCTGACCCGTGGCGATTTGCTTGATCACATCACCGAACAGTTTCCCCTGGGCTTCTTTGCTGGCATTTTTAAACCAGCGGGACAGCCAGAAACCTTTCAGACTGACATCCCGGAAAACAATATTGGCCGGTGACACATGGCAGGGCTCGCCACTCATCATGCCGTAGTTCACCACCACACCGCCTTCGGCAACACAGTTGGCCAGATGGTTGGTGGCTTCGCCCCCAACCGCATCAATGGCCAGATGTACCGGGGCACCACCGGTGGCTTCTCTGACCCGCTTGTGCAGATCCGGGCCATCTACCAAATTCACATCGCCACCCTGACCTTCCACTGACGCCAGAGCCGACTCCCGGCGTACCACATTAATGCTCTTCAGACCGCGGCGCTTGGCTTCCTGAATCAGGTAGCCGCCAACGCCGGAGTTTGCGGCGTTCTGGATAACCCAATCGCCTTCATTGAGGTTGACGAACTGTTGCAGCATCAATACCGCAGTGGGCGGGTTCACCGTCATCATGCACAGCTGCCGTGGGTCTGCATCATTGGGCAGTGGCACCAGCCCCTTGGCGTTGGCCACCGCATGGCTGGCCCAGGAGCCGATACCGATGGGCAGTAATACTGTCTGCCCCACTTCCAGGCCGCTGACGCCGGCACCCAGTTCACTGACACGGCCCACCCCTTCATTGCCACCAACAGCTGGCAAAGGGGGCAGGATGCCGTACTCGCCGGTCAGGGTGAGCACATCAGAGGGGTTGATGGGGGCCGCCAGAATCTCCAGCAGCACTTCCCCTTCTTTCAGGGCAGGCTGCTCCACCGTTACCGCTTCAATGGACTCTTGTGGCACGGGACCGCGTTTCTGGTATTTGGCCTGTAGCATGGATGTTCTCCTTATTGGGGCTGAGCCCATGTAACCGGGCTGCAGACATTGCAGTTACCACAGCCTAGCTGTCAGCAGAACACAAAGACAGTGCGAGACCGGACAGCTTCTTGGTCAAGATGGCCCATCAGGGTATGCAGGGTGTCATTCAAGTAAGCATCTGCTGTGGCTGAAACCACAGGGACGGGAGGCCGCTCTCAGAGACTTTTAAGGTCTTTCAGAGGCATGCTAACGGTGTGCAGTTTGTGCAGAAATTCAATCAGGATCAGGGCACGCTCTTCACCGTCATACCGGTCAAACACCCCCCTCAGGCCCCGAAACGGCCCATCCTGTATTTCCAGGGCGACACCGGCCCGCAACCCACCCTCGTTGCTGATCTGCTCCAGCCCCTGGCGGATCTGCTCAATCACTTCTGACTCGATGGCCGCTGGCCGGTTGGCAAAGCTCACCACCCGGCTCACCCCTCGGGTGGAGCGAAGCTTTTGCCATAACGGGTTATCATCTTCCAAGGCAATAAACAGGTAGCCCTTGAACAGGGCTTCTGTTCTCCACTGCCGCTTGTTCTGGCGGATGTGCTCCACCGCAATCTGTGGGAAAAAACACTCGACACCCTGTTGCTCCAGGTTCTCCAGCGCCCGCTCACCCTGCGCCGGTTTATATTGCACTGCATACCATGCCATGGTGACCCTCCTGGTCCCTGGAATTATTCGACCCGGTTCAGTCCAGAGGGATTTTACCTACCCCAGAGAGCCATTAGCTACCCATTGCGCTTTTTCCCTTGCACTGTTCCGGGTCAGTGCCTGCCAACAGCAGTTGCTCAGGCATGGGGGCTTCCTGCACCCTGGCCATAAATTCCACCACCAGCCCCACCAACAACCCCACCATAGCGCTGACCAGCAAACCCAATACCACCACCAGGGACCGGCTGGCCCCCACCGGGGAGAGGGAGGCCACGGCGAACTCCCCGGTGCGGGTGGGGTGCATCCAGTCACGCCGGGCCTGCTCCTCCATCAGATCCCGGCGCAGCTGCTGAATACTGGCCTCTGTCACCATCACCCGGTCACTTAACTGAAACTGATTAAGCTTAAGCAGCAAGGCCAGATCCCCGGAGTGGCTATTATTAACCCTCGCCTCCCTGGTCACCTCTTCACTGATACCCACCAGGGTATTTAACCGCTGCTGACTCTCTTTGACCGCTTCCCTGAGGGCGTTCAGCCGGGCATTACTGTGCTGCTTAAGCATCGACAAGCGTTGGTCGTGGGACTGGCGCAGCGCCTTATAGAGCTGCTGGTGAAACTCTTCCACCCTCTCTTGCAACTCCATAGGGGCCTGGGTCGTCAGCATCAGAAAACGGCTGTCCTCATTTCCGGGCACTGACACGCTAAAGGGCATGGTGTGCAGATTCTGCTGTGCCATAAACGCCCGCTTGGCACGGGGCAGCAGTGACTCCAGCACCTCATTGCGGGCACCTCGGCTGCTGGCCACCCGCTGTTCCGGACCAAGGGCGCCAAGTTCTATGGGCGTGGTGAAGGTGTATTGGGGCACTAGTAAAAGGGCATAGATAACGGATACCACTAACCCCGCCGTCCAGCCCCCCAGAATCCAGAACCGGCGGCGCAACAGTAGCCTGGCCAGATCCACCAGACTGATTTCTTCTGGGACTGTGACTGCCATGGGCGAGCCCCTTTCCCTGGGATGCACATTCTCGGCAAGTGTCATGGTAACCTTTGTTCCTGTTGAGGCTAAACGGAGGACGGAGCCCAGTTCACGTCAGCAGCATCAGCAACGCTCCGAACAACCTCAGATTCTGCGCCATTCAATAAACGAGCTTCCATGTCGCAAGTGGCAAAATTTGCAGAGCTGCGGTTAACGATTGTTTATGTAAAACAGTTACCATGGCACCCATTCAGCCATCACAGTGAAGAAAATTTCCATGGGTCACGCAAGAAAAGTACTGGTCACCGGCGCCACCGGCTTTGTCGGACGCCGTTTGTTGGAGGTGCTTAACCAGCAGCCGGACACCAAAGTGCTGGCCGCTGTCAGGCAACCCCAGAATCTGCAACGGGGCATTGC
The DNA here is from genome assembly GCA_007692645.1 of Halomonadaceae bacterium. GTDB lineage: Bacteria > Pseudomonadota > Gammaproteobacteria > Pseudomonadales > Oleiphilaceae > REBR01. Next base: position 16,327 of record REBR01000193.1, read on the forward strand.
CCAGGCCCGGATTGCCGGTCTTGATCCACAAACCGACTGGCAGTCTGCCCTGACCGGAGTGACCGAAGTGGTCCACCTGGCATCCCGGGTGCACGTTATGAATGAAACCGTGCATGACCCCCTGAAGGCCTTCCGTAAGGTCAATGTGGCCGGCACCCTGGCCCTGGCGGAGCAGGCGGCCAACGCCGGGGTAAAACGATTTATTTTTATCAGCACCATCAAGGTCAATGGTGAGCGTACGGAGCCGGGTCAGCCCTTTACCCATCAGGACCGCCCCGCTCCCCAGGACCCCTACGGTATATCCAAGGCAGAAGCGGAAGCAGGGCTTCGCCAACTGGCCCGGAACAGTGCCATGGAAGTGGTAATACTGCGCCCGCCACTGATCTACGGCCCCGGGGTTAAGGCCAACTTTGCCCGTATGGTGCGCTGGGTGCAAAGGGGTGTACCCCTGCCACTGGGCCGTACCAACAACCTGCGCTCACTTCTGGCCCTGGACAATCTGGTGGACCTGATCATCACCTGCCTGAGCCACCCCCGGGCCGGCAATCAGACATTTCTGGTGAGCGACGGGGAAGACGTCTCAACCACCGTGCTACTGCAAAAAATCGCTGGGGCCATGGGCACCTCATCCCGGTTATTACCGGTACCTTCGGGACTGGTCTGGGTGCTGGTAAAAGTGCTGAGACGGGAAGATATTTACCAGCGACTGTTCAGCTCCCTGCAACTGGACAGCAGCTTTACCCGTCAGACACTGGACTGGACACCCCCCCTGTCCCTGGATCAGGGACTGCAGCAGGTGGTAACAGGCCCCCATTGAAGCTAAAGGACTATGACCGATGGTACGCTTAACAACACTGCTTTTCCTGTGTTTGCTGGTGCCAGCCCTGGGCGTTGCAGAGCCCTATCTGGCCAGCGAAAGCCGCCAGGTTCGCCATGATGTACAGACCCTGGCTGATGCCGGGGCGCTTAACCGGCCCACCACCACCTGGCCACTGCCCACGGGAGCCCTGGCAGAGCTGCGGCAGTTGTCAATTGAAGATCAGCCAGGCTATGTGCTGCTGGCCCGGGAGCGGGTTCTGGCTGCAGCGGATGCCCAGGGGGCCGGTATCCGCTTGCGGGCCAGCGAAAACCCAAGCCCCAGAACCCATTTCGGCGATCAGGCCATTAACAATGCAGAGGCCAGGGTCACTTATGGGTTTTCCGGTGAGCGCTTTGGCGGGCGCTTACAGGGCAACCTCACGGATGACCGCCAGCAGGGCACTGACCTGACCCTGGATGGCAGCTACGGGGCAGTTCGCCTGGGCAACTGGCTGCTGTCTGCCGGCGCCCAGGATCGCTGGTGGGGACCTGGCTGGGAGGGCAGCCTGATTCTGGGGGATAACCCCCGCCCGGTGCCGGCTATTGCCCTTGAGCGCAACGATCCAAGGCCCTCTGAGTTACCGGTATTGCGCTGGCTGGGGCCCTGGAACCTGACCAGTTTTTTTGGCCAACTGGAATCTAATCGGGACGATGCGGCCAGACCCAAATTCTTTGGTTTCCGGCTGGTCTTTCAACCCCTGGAAGGGCTGGAAGTCGGTCTTTCCCGCACCGCCCAGTGGGGCGGCGAAGGGCGTCCCGAAAATCTCAGCTCCCTGTGGGCCACCCTGGTAGGTCAAAGCAACCGGGGTGACCGCAATGATCTGCTTGGCGGAGATGCCAACCAGTTTGGCGGTTATGACTTCCGCTGGCGCTCACCCTTCGGTGATAACGCCCCCTATGCCATTTACGGACAGTTAATCGGTATTGATGAAGCGGGGGGGACCCCATACCAGTTTATTGGTCTGGCGGGGACAGAATACTGGCGCCCGGTGGGCCACGGGTTGCTGCGTCTTAATCTTGAAGTGGCAGATACTGAGGTGGAGTTCTATTCCGACAACCCCCGGGGCAGCCGCGCCTACCTGCACTCATTCTACACCGATGGCTACCGGCACCGGGGGCGTGTTATGGGCCACACCCTGGATGGCAATGGCCGCATGATTTCCCTGGGTGCCCAGTACTCCCAGTCTGACGGCGGCTATTGGCACGGATTGCTGCGCCATACTGAACAAAATCGTAATGGCGGCGACAACCGGGCCACCGGCGTGGAAGAGCAGGCAAAGATTATTGGTGCTGAACTGACCCACTCCCTGCCCTGGCAGCAGCATCGAGTGTCCCTCACCCTGGGGGCAGACTTTGTCAATGAAGACATCCAGGGGCGGGATACTATCGGCCGGATCAGCGCCAGTTACTCTTATCAGTTCTGAGTGGCCAACCCGGTTAACGGCCCCCGGGGTTATGGCTGGTAAGACTGGCCCGCTGTATTGCCTGGGCCTGCACCTGCTCTTCCCCCTGCAGCCAGATCAGGTCCCCCAGTTCACCGTTGTGGCTGAACCCAATGGGGGCCTCCATTAACAGGTCCAGCACTGCCTGGCAGTCGAAATCGTGGCAGGCGGTATCGAAACGTTCAAGATAACGGGCCACTTCAGCCCAAGACAGGTCCCGCTCCCGGGCTTTGAGAATACGTGGGTGACTGGTGGGCATAGAGTTATCCCCGATCAGCAGTTCCTCAAACAGTTTCTCCCCAGGGCGCAGCCCGGTGTAGGAAATAGTGATTTCGCCGACGCCAGTTTCCGGGTTTTTCACCCGCAAGCCCATCAGGCGAATCATTTTACGGGCCAGATCGGCGATCTTTACCGCTTTTCCCATGTCCAGTACAAACACCTCCCCCTGCCCCCCCATGCTGCTGGCCTGCAACACCAGCTGGCTGGCCTCGGGAATGGTCATAAAATAGCGGATGATTTCCGGGTGGGTCACTGTCACCGGCCCCCCCGCTTCAATCTGCCGGCGAAACAGCGGCACCACCGACCCGGAGGAGTCCAGCACATTGCCAAAGCGCACCATGGACACCCGGGTAGTATCCTGGCGCTGGGCCAGCCCCTGCAGCACCAGTTCTGCCATGCGCTTGGTGGCCCCCATCACATTGGTGGGTCGCACCGCCTTATCGGTGGAAATCAGCACCAGGTCACTGACCCCGGCGGCTATGGCCGCCTCGGCGGTGTGCCAGGTGCCAAATACATTATTGCGCAGGCCTTCGATAACGTTCTTCTCCACCAGGGGCACATGCTTGTAGGCCGCCGCATGGTAAATGGTATTGACGGCAAAAGAGCGCATGACCGCCTCCAGTCGCCGACGGTGGATGACGCTCCCCAGCACCCCCTGCACTTCCGTATTCAGTCCCAGCTCAAGTGCCCTTGCTGAGAGTTCCTGCTCAATAAAATACAGCGCAGACTCACTGCGCTCGAACAGAATCAGGCGGCTGGGCTTCAGGGGCAGAATCTGCCGGCACAGCTCACTGCCAATAGATCCCCCGGCACCGGTCACCATAACCGAGCGGCCAAGGATACAGGCCCCCATAAGGTTCGGGTCCGGGCGGATGGGGTCTCGCCCGAGCAGATCCTCCACTGACAGGTCACGCAATTCGTTAATGCTGGCGACACCGCTGATCAGCTCATTAACGGCGGGGATGGTCTGCACCAGCAGAGGCTGCATTTCGACCCTTTCCAGAATATCCGCTACCTGCTGCGTGTGTTGCGCTTCAAGGGCCAGCAGCAACCGCTTCACCCGGTGTTTCTCCACCAGGGCCGGTAACGATTTCTCTTCGATCACCCGCAGACCATGCAACACCGTACCAGGTTCATGCTCCCCGGAACTGATAAAAGCCACCGGCCGGTAGAGTTCACCCTGCTGCAATGCCAGAACCAGCTGCAGTGCCCGGTCGCCGGTGCCATAAATGACCACGGTTTCCTTGTCCCGGTTGCGGGGCATCTGCACCAGGGTGCGCACCCCCATGCGGGTGCCCCCTACCACCAGAAAAGCCAGGCCGGCATAAATCACCGGCACCGACCGGGGCACCATGACCTCCAGCAGATAACCGAACACAATCAGACTCATGGCGGAGGCCAGCACGCCGGCACAGATGGTGACCAATGCCTGATCACTGAGATAGCGCACAATCGCCCGGTACAGGCCGAGACGGATAAAACAGAAAATGGTGGTCAGTACCGTGAGGCCGAAAAGCACCAGATAATCCTGAGTCAGGCCGATAAACTGTCCTTCCAGACGCAGCAGAAAAGCCAGCCAAAGCGTGCAGAAAAGCAGTAGTGAGTCAGATGTAACCGCCAACAGCCGCTTATTCAGGCGGGAAAGATTCAGGAATCGATTAATCATGGGTTCTCGCCATTGGCGTCTTGGGGCATCGCACTCTTATTCTCAACAAGGCGCGGTTCATAGGCAATTTTCAAAGTGGTAATCAGTTTCTTCTTTGTAATATAGCCCCTGTCAGACATTTTGACGGAGCCCATAGCGGGTTAATACGCCCAATGTAGAGAGCATCCCTCCCAGTAGCACCGCAAGAATCACTATCAAGGTTCGCTGAGGGCCGGAAGGTTCCTCCGGTACCAGAGGCGGGTCGATAACCTTAAAGGCATATTCCGAGTCCAGCTCTGCCAACATCAGGGTCTTGGTCTGCTCTTCAATCAGACTGTAAAACACCTGGCGCATGCCAGATACATTGGTTCGCTCCAGCTGCTGCTCCAGGTAAGCCACATTGCGCCGGGTGTCGTTCATCTCCCGGCGCTTCAGGTGTTCGTTAATATCAGCCACCAGCCAGTCAAGCCACTGCTGGGCGGCAACAGGAGAGAGAGATTCCAGGTTGAGTGTGACCATGCCACTGTCCCGGTCCTCGGACACACTCAGCATACCGCGCAAGGCTTTATAAGCCCGCCAGTCACTGGGTTCCGGGTTGGCATTGGCGGAACCCCGGGGTAACCAGAGGGACTGCTGCACATCAAACTGCTCACTGTCGATCACCCACTGCTGCCTCTGGTCATCCCAGCCCCGGGTCGCCAGCAACGGAACTTTCAACTCATGGCGGCTGATAAAATCCGTCAGAAACTGGCGCGACTGGAGGGTTTGCAGAGTG
>REBR01000152.1 GCA_007692645.1 Halomonadaceae bacterium
AAAAACCCCCGGGCTGGGCCACCGGCCCCGGGGGTTTCCGGGGGGCTGCGTAGTGGGGCAGTTGGGGGTGCAGGGGGTGTTGGGGGAAGTGTTTGTGGATAAATGCCAGGCATTGGCCGGCCTGGCGGTATTGCTGTAGGCCGTCTGCCAGGGTGCGGGCCAGTAGCAGGTAGGCCCGGGGGGTGTCCGGGTGGTTGGGGAAGCGTTGGTGGAACTGTTTCAGTAGCCAGAGAATCAGCCGGTACTGCTGCTGGTGGAACAGCAGCTGGGCGCACTGGAAGCTCAGGTCAGGATCTGAAAGGCGAAAGTCCGGGTCCTGGCGGCGCAGTTTCAGCAGTAGCTGGCTGAGGTTGTCACTGTCTGCCTGGCGGATCAGGGCGGGAATCAGCTGGCGGTGGTGGTCCCGCATGGACAGGGTGTCCTGGCGGGCCTGGATCAGTTGCAGCAACTGGGTCGCCAGCCGGTCATTGGTGGGCTGGCGTTTCAGGGCCTGCAGCAGCAGGCGTTGTACCTGATCGTAATTGCCCTGCTTGAGATTAATGTCGATGTCCGCATCCAGGCGCTTTACGGGGTCCGAGGTGGTGTTGGCGGCCTGGTCCAGTTCACTGCTAAAGCCCAGCTCCCCCTGGAACTGATACAGCACATAGCCCAGCATATGGGCGAAAATCAGCAGGAAATAACTGCTCACCAGCCCCGCCAGGGGCTGGGCAATTACCGGGGGAAAATGCTCCAGGGCAAAATCCTGCAACACCGCCGCCGCCAGCAGTAACAGCACCAGGTGAGCGTACAGCACCATATAAGGCCAGCCGATACGCAGCATCAGCAGCGCTAGCTGCAGTGGGTTCACCGCATCGGCGACACTTTCATTCAGGGTCAGTTGGGCAATACTGGCGGGCAGCGCCAGCAGCATAAAGGCCAGCACAATCACCCCGAGAAAACTGCCGCCCACCCGGAAGCTTAAAATAATCAGCCCCACAATCAGAAACAGCACCAGCATTTGCCGCAGAATGACGCTGAACCCGGCACTGCTGAAGGCCTCGCTCAGGGGCGGCGGGGTCTGTTGGCCGTGGGCGCTGTTGAGAATAACGCTGTAGCTGTATTTCAGCAGCGCCAGCATCAGCCCCAGTGACACCAGACCCCCCAGCAGGTTGGGTTGCAGCAGGGCGGGTACCAGGGTGCACAGCACAATCAGGATCAGGGAGTCGCTGGCCATGGGGTAGAGAAAGAAATGGCCAATGCGCTGCCAGAAAGGCTCCACCTCACCAGCGGCGCCGGAATAGGTCATGCGCTGGCCGCACTGGGGACACTGGCCCTGCTGGCGCTGGGGGTCCGCGTCGGGCATGCAGCCACTGCAGTAGTCGCAGCGGCACTGTTTGCAGTGCCAGCGGGCATGGCGGGTGGGGTGGAAGTTGCAGTAGATGCTGGCCCTGGCCATCCGGATTTCCTGTTTAGTGTCCCGTCCGGGTGATTATGATCCAAACCGGCAGCCACGTAGAATATACACCGGAGCCATGGTTTTTGGCGTAATGATCACACCATACCTTTTTCCCCGTCAGGGTACAGGGCCCCGGAGGTCTTTTGAATTCGTCCAAGCCGGACATCACGCAAGCCGACGACGCCCCTTACAGCTGGCGCCAGATTCTGGCTATGGTGCTGGAACACCGGCCCCGGCTGGTGCGGGCCAATATACTGGCGGTGCTGGCCACCCTGGTGTCGGTGCCGGTGCCTTTACTGCTGCCGTTGCTGGTGGACGAAATCCTGCTGGATGACCCGGGCTGGGCGGTGGGCATCATGCAGGGCTTTTACCCACAAAGCTGGCACGGTCCGGTGCTGTTTATTCTCACTATGGTGATGCTGGCACTGGTGATGCGGGTGATGGCCCTGGGCCTGAATACCTTGCAGTCCCGGGATTTCTCCATTATCTCCAAGGATGTGGTGTTTCACATGCGCCGCCGGCTGCTGGAGCGCATGCAACGGGTGGCCATGGTGGAGTACGAGACCCTGGGCTCAGGCCGGGTCACCAGCCATTTTGTCACTGACCTGGACACGGTAGACCGTTTTCTCGGCCCCTCCATCAGCAAGTTTATTGTCGCCAGCCTGACCATATTCGGCACCGCCCTGGTGCTGCTCTGGGTGCACTGGCAACTGGCCCTGCTGATTTTGTTGCTTAACCCCCTGGTGATCTATGTCACCGCCATTATCGGCAAACAGGTGAAGAACCTGAAAGGGCGGGAAAACGCCGCCTTTGAGGTGTTTCAGGAGGCCCTGAGCGAAACCCTGGACGGCATTCACCAGATTCGCAGCGCCAACCGGGAGCGGCATTACCTGCGCCAGCTCACGGACCGGGCCCGGGGTGTGCGGGATATGGCCACCCGGTTCGAGTGGCGCAGTGATGCGGCTGCCCGGGCCAGCTTTACCCTGTTCCAGTTCGGTGTGGATGCCTTCCGTGGGGCGGCCATGATTGCGGTGCTGCTCAGTGACCTGAGTATCGGCATGATGTTCGCGGTGTTCGGCTACCTGTGGTTTATGCTCACCCCGGTGCAGGAAATCCTCAACATGCAGTACAACTACTATGCGGCCAATGCCGCCCTGGCCCGGGTTAACCGGCTCATGGGGCTGCGCCAGGAGCCCCAGTATCCGGCCCTGGAGGATCCCTTTGCGGGTCAGACCACGGTGAGTGTCAGCATGGAGGATGTGCATTTCAGTTACGAGGACGAGACCATTCTGCGGGGCATTTCCCTCCATGTGTCACCGGGGGAGAAGGTGGCCCTGGTAGGGGCCAGCGGTGGCGGCAAGTCCACTCTGGTGCAGGTGCTGCTGGGCATGTACACCCCCCAGTCCGGCATCATCCGTTATGGTGGTGTGCCGGTGGAGCGGGTGGGCATGGCCCGGGTGCGGGAGCATGTGGCCACGGTGCTGCAGCACCCGGCACTGTTTAACGACGATGTGCGCCAGAACCTGACCATGGGCCGGGAGCTACCGGATGAACAACTCTGGCAGGCCCTGGAAGTGGCCCAGCTGGCCTCCACCATAGCGGCCATGGACCAGGGGCTGGATACCCTGATCGGGCGCAATGGGGTGCGTCTCTCCGGGGGCCAGCGCCAGCGCCTGGCCATTGCCCGTATGGTGTTGTCTGACCCGAAAGTGGTGATTCTGGATGAGGCCACCTCGGCCCTGGATGCAGAGACCGAGTTTCAGTTGCACAAGGCCCTGGAAACCTTCCTGCGCCAGCGCACCACCATCATCATTGCCCATCGCCTGAGTGCGGTAAAACAGGCAGACCGTGCCTTTGTGTTTGAAGACGGGCGCATTATTGAGGAGGGGGATCATCAGGCGTTGATTGCCCGTCAGGGTCTTTATGCCCAGCTTTATGGTCATCGCCAGACCTGATTGCTGGGCAGTAGCCTGCCTCCCCCGTGGGCAAATGATCTGAGGGAGCCATCGGCTTCCTTCAAGGCTGGACGTTGACCCGCCGTTACCTCTATTCTGGAACTATCATTTCAGGTTGCCCCACCAGCCTTGAGGTTGGTATTACCGGGGCTAACCGCCAGTTTTCCGATACCTGTCGGATCACTATAGGGAGGGGCACAGATGCCGTCTTTGGACAGTCTTAACACACTTAAAACCCTTAACGCCGGCGGTAAATCCTACCGTTATCACAGCCTGGCTGACGCCGAGTCTGCCCTGGGCTCCCTGCAGCAGCTGCCGGTATCTCTCAAGGTGCTGCTGGAGAATCTGCTGCGCCACGAAGACGGCAGCACCGTCACCAAGGACGATATCCACGCCCTGGCCGCCTGGCTTGAGCAGCGCAAATCCGACCGGGAAATCCAGTACCGCCCGGCCCGGGTGCTGATGCAGGACTTCACCGGAGTGCCCGGTGTGGTGGACCTGGCCGCCATGCGCGACGCCGTGGCCCGTGCCGGTGGCGATCCGGAGCGGATCAACCCCCTGTCACCGGTGGACCTGGTAATCGACCACTCGGTGATGGTGGACAAGTTCGGCACCCCCACGGCATTCCGGGAAAACGTGGATATTGAAATGAAGCGCAACCGGGAACGCTACGAGTTTCTGCGCTGGGGTCAGGAAGCCTTTGATAACTTCCGGGTGGTGCCCCCGGGCACCGGTATCTGTCACCAGGTGAACCTGGAATATCTGGGCAAGGTGGCCTGGACCGGTGAGCAGGACGGGGAAACCTATGTTTACCCGGATACCCTGGTGGGCACCGATTCCCACACCACCATGATCAACGCCCTGGGTATTCTCGGCTGGGGTGTGGGTGGCATTGAGGCGGAAGCGGTGATGCTTGGCCAGCCCATTTCCATGCTGATCCCTGAAGTGGTGGGCTTTCGCATGACCGGCGCCCTGAAAGAGGGTGTCACCGCCACGGATCTGGTGCTTACCGTCACCCAGATGCTCCGTGAACGGGGTGTGGTGGGCAAGTTTGTGGAATTCTACGGACCGGGTCTGGATAACCTGCCCCTGGCGGACCGGGCCACCATCAGCAATATGGCGCCGGAATACGGGGCTACCTGCGGTTTCTTCCCGGTGGACCAGGAAACCCTCACTTACCTGCGCCTGTCCGGCCGTGAAGAGAGCCAGATTGAACTGGTGGAAGCCTACAGCAAGGCCCAGGGCCTGTGGCGGGATTCCAGCGCCCCGGAACCGGCCTTCAGCGACACCCTGGAGCTGGATCTGGGGGATGTGGGTGCCTCACTGGCGGGCCCCAAGCGGCCCCAGGACCGGGTCGATTTGCCCGCCATCAAAAACACCTTTGAGCTGTTGTTGGAATCCAGCAAGGCGGGTTCCGGCAAGGAAAAACGGGTGCCGGTGAAAGGCGCGGATTATGACCTGGGCCACGGGGATGTGGTGATTGCCGCCATTACCTCCTGCACCAACACTTCCAACCCCAGTGTGCTTATGGCCGCCGGGCTGGTGGCCAGAAAAGCCCTGGAGAAAGGCCTGCAGCGTAAGCCCTGGGTGAAAACCTCTTTTGCCCCCGGCTCCAAAGTGGTCACCGACTACCTGCAAAAGGCCAACCTGACCCCTTACCTGAACGATCTGGGCTTTAACCTGGTGGGTTACGGCTGCACCACCTGT
>REBR01000197.1 GCA_007692645.1 Halomonadaceae bacterium
GGTGTCACGATTGCGTCTGGGGCTGTTTCCATGGCGTTAAGCTCCTCTTTGAAAAAATAAGTCTTATGTTCGGCTGGTGTCATGCTGGCAGTCACGGCGCATCTGATCAGAGGCAATGCTGCTGCGGTGCCGGCGGATATGGGGGCTTTCCAGGCGCGCAACCGCCGCCCGGTGCATGGCCTGAGCCACACAGTAACCGGGAACCGGCGCCCATGGCGCCAGAGGGCCCCGCATCAGCTTGCTGACGGGGCCTGCCACCCGGTTACCCAGGCCTTCCAGTAATCGCTGATCGTGACGCTCACCCAGCAGCAGGGAGGGTCGCAACAGGGTAACTGCAGGAACACTGCTGCGATTGAGGTTTTGTTCCAGCTGACCTTTGATACGGTTATAAAATACCCGGCTGCGGGCATTACTGCCCATAGCGGTGACCGCCAGTATATGCTGCAAAGGGCCTGCAGCCTGGAGCGACTCAACCACCCACTGGGCATAATCCCGGTCAATACGGGCAAAGGCTTCACGGCTGCCCGCCTGCTTGAGGGTGGTTCCCAGGCACCAGAACAAATCATCCACTGGCACTTGAGACAGCACTTTATGAGGATGCTCGAAATCGATCTGCAGGCACTCGACTCCTGCTGGCAGTGCCGCCAACGGACGTCTGGAGAGCAGGATCACCCGAGACCAGCGATTATCTGATGCCAGTAAAGGCCATAACTGGCGCCCCACCAGACCGGTGGGACCGGCCACCATAGCAACCCGCTCTGTCATTGTGCCTCCCTCGCTGCAGACGCCGGGGTGGATTGGCAACGCTGCTGCAACCACTCCAGAAGAGTTACTGTTAACAGAGAATCCGGAGCCTGGCAGGCAGCTGCACCGCCAGCAAAGCCAACGCCACTGCCTGGTACTGCTTCCGGGAGCGACCCATGGCGCAGCAACAGGTCACGGCTCTGGGCCCCCAATAAACCGGAAAACACCCGGACCTGGTCATCGTTGCCATTGCTGATCACCAGACTGTCATTGCGAATACCCCGTAACTGGTCATAGACCGGGTGGTCGTCGCTGCGGCGGTGCTTGCTCTGAGTGGCCAACACCCCCGCAATAAAAGCGGCGGGCTCCTCCTCAGGCCCCCAGGGGCCACTGAGACTCACTTGCCGGGACAGGCGCCAGCGTTCACGGCGGCTCAGTGAACGCTGCAGCCAGTGCTGTGTTTTCTGGCCCGGCTCCACAAACACCACGCCCCTAACCCGGGCCTGATGCTTCGGCCGGTCCAGCAGCATGCGCACCAGAGACTGCACCGCAAGACCCTGGGCAACCCAGAACGGTTCACCGGACTGCTCAACCACAAAGCGCTGCACCGCAGGCCAGTCCTCCTGGGCATAATGCTCCAGCTGGTTACCCTGCCACTGCGGATTCCTGGGCGAGCGCCCATGGCCCCGCATTTCCGGCAGCCAGACATCAAAACCAGCCCGGGCCAGTTGCCGGGCAATGCCCTGGGTGCTGTTACCAATCCATTGATGGCGGTTGTTGAATTCACTGTGCAGCAATACCACCGGTGTCCGGGGCCCTTGCCAGGCAGGGTCAGTAATCCGGCTGACAGCGATGCGCACCCCCGGGTCAGGGCTGACCCGGGGATTTAATAAATAGGCATCGTCGTGAAGATCCCCCAGTATTTCCGTCGCTATCAAGCTCACGGGGAACAACGCACTGCTACTTCGCATTCCTTTAGCCCTGCCTTGCCGTTCTGAAGCGGATTAGGCCTGCTCTTCTGCCAGGAAGAACCAGGTATCCAGCACCGAGTCCGGATTCAGGGACACACTGTCGATGCCCTGATCCATCAGCCACTTGGCCAGATCCGGGTGGTCCGAGGGACCCTGCCCGCAGATACCCACGTATTTGTTCGCCTTTCTGCAGGCGGCAATGGCATTGGACAACAATGCCTTAACCGCATCATTACGCTCATCAAACAAATGGGCAACGATACCGGAATCCCGGTCAAGACCCAGTGTCAGCTGGGTGAGATCATTGGAGCCGATAGAGAAACCGTCAAAATGCTCGAGAAACTGCTCAGCCAGTATCGCATTGGCGGGCAACTCACACATCATGATGACCCGCAGGCCGTTTTCGCCCCGCTTGAGGCCGTTCTCTGCCAGCAATTCCACCACCTGACTGGCTTCACCCACGGTGCGCACAAAGGGCACCATGATTTCCACGTTGGTCAGGCCCATTTCTTCCCGCACCCGGCGCATGGCCTTGCACTCAAGCTCAAAACAGTCCCGGAATGACTCGGAGATATACCGGGAGGCGCCGCGAAAGCCCAGCATGGGGTTTTCTTCGTCAGGCTCGTACAGGGTGCCGCCAATCAGGTTGGCATACTCGTTGGATTTGAAATCCGACAACCGCACAATCACCGGCTTAGGCCAGAAAGCCGCCGCCAGGGTGGAAATCCCCTCCACCAGCTTGTCGATATAGAAATCCACCGGGGAGGCATAGCCACAAATGCGCTTATCCACGGTCTGCTTGACCTCTCGGGGCAAGGCATCGTAGTTGAGCAACGCCTTGGGGTGGACACCGATCATGCGGTTGATAATAAACTCCAGGCGGGCCAGGCCCACCCCCTCGTTGGGCAGGCTCTGAAAATCAAAGGCCCGGTCCGGATTACCCACATTCATCATGATCTTGAAGGGAATATCCGGCATGGACTCCACGGAGTTTTCCCGCAGCTCAAAGTCCAGCATGCCGTCGTAGATCAAGCCGGTATCCCCTTCTGCACAGGACACGGTGATCTGTTGGTTTTCAACCAGTTTTTCCGTGGCGTTGCCACAGCCCACCACCGCCGGTATGCCCAGTTCACGGGCGATGATGGCGGCGTGGCAGGTGCGCCCACCCCGGTCAGTAACGATGGCGGCGGCCCGTTTCATGACCGGCTCCCAGTCCGGATCGGTCATATCGGTAACCAGCACGTCCCCTTTGCCTACCCGGTCCATGTCATGGATGCTGGTGACGATACGTACCGGGCCGCTGCCAATGCGGTGGCCGATGCTACGGCCTTCAATCAGCACCTTACCGGTTTCCTTCAGCAGGTAACGCTCCATCACATGGGCCGAGGTGCGGCTGCGCACGGTTTCCGGCCGGGCCTGTACGATGTAGATATTGCCATCATCACCGTCTTTGGCCCATTCAATGTCCATGGGGCGCTGGTAGTGTTTTTCAATGATCAAAGCTTGACGGGTCAGTTCGTTCACTTCGGCATCATTGATGCAGAAACGGTTACGTTCCTCCGGGTCTACCCTGACGGTTTCCACGGACTTGCCCGTATCGCCGTTGCCGGCATACACCATTTTTACCGCCTTGCTGCCCAGGTTGCGCCGCAGTATGGCGGGGCGGCCCGCTTCAAAAGTGGGTTTGTGCACGTAAAACTCATCCGGATTCACTGCCCCCTGAACCACGGTTTCACCCAGACCATAGGCTGCGGTGATAAACACCACCCCCTGAAAGCCGGATTCCGTATCCAAAGTGAACATGACCCCACTGCTGCCGGTTTCACTGCGCACCATGCGCTGAATGCCGGCAGAAAGTGCCACCTGGCCATGATCAAAACCCTGGTGAACCCGGTAGGAAATGGCCCGGTCGTTAAACAGAGAGGCGAAGACTTCTTTTACTGCCAACTTGACGTTGTCCAGGCCAACAATATTGAGAAAGGTTTCCTGCTGCCCCGCAAAGGAGGCATCCGGCAGGTCTTCCGCCGTGGCAGAGGAACGCACTGCCACGGTTAAATGCGGATTACCGTCACAGAGTGAGGTGAAGGCTTTTTCCAGATTTTCAGACAACGCGGCGGGAAACGGAGTGTCGATAATCCACTGACGGATCATGGCACCGACCCGGGCAAGCTCATTAACGTCATTCACGTCCAAAGCCGCCAAGGTCTCGTCAATGCGCTGTTTGAGATTATCCTTAGCGAGGAATTCCCGGTAAGCATGGGCGGTAGTGGCAAAGCCCCCTGGCACCGAGACCCCGGCGTTGGCCAGATTGCTGATCATTTCCCCCAGGGAGGCGTTTTTTCCGCCCACCCGGTCGACATCCGTCATGCCCAGCGTTTCAAAGCCCAAGATATAATCATCCAAAGCCAGTCTCCCTCTCTTTGTGCAATAGTTACCGTGTTTCATGGTCCCTGGCAGCACTGATCTGCGCTGCCGGGCATTTACCGGATTGTGATACTGTAACTGCCTTGACCATTAACAGGGAAATTTGTTGTCCCGGTCAGATCGATCAGAACTCAGTCCCGACGATGGAGTCAGCCGTCATGAGCAAGCGCAGTGCCTTTTTTGTGTCCGATGGCACCGGAATTACCGCAGAAGCCCTGGGCAACAGCCTGCTGGCGCAGTTCGAAAACATTGAATTCGAAAAAATCACCCTGCCCTATATTGATGACGCGGAAAAAGCCTGCAGTGCTGTTGCGCGCATAAACAGAGCCGGTGAAGTCGACGGTGCCCCGGCCATTATTTTTGACACCATTGTCAAAAAAGATATTCGTGAAGTCATTGCCGGGGCCAACGGCTTTATGGTGGATATTTTCGGCACCTTCCTATCGCCACTGGAAGAGGCGCTGAATTCAGCATCTTCCTATTCCGTAGGCAAGTCTCACTCCATTACCAATGACCGCAATTACGACCAGCGTATCAATGCGGTGAACTTTGCCCTGGATAACGATGACGGCGCCCGAACCCGCCACTACCACAATGCTGACCTGATTCTGGTGGGGCCTTCCCGCAGTGGCAAAACCCCCACCTGCCTGTACCTGGCCCTGCAATATGGGATCAAGGCGGCCAATTATCCAATCACTGACGACGATTTGGAAGACCAGAAAGTGCCCATGCCCTTGCGGGAACATCGCAGCAAGCTCTTTGGGCTGACCAATGAGCCTGAACGCCTGTCACAGATACGCAATGAACGCCGCCCCAACAGCCGTTATGCCTCCCTTAACCAGTGCATTCTGGAAATCGAGGTATTCGAGACCATGTACCGCCGGGAACGTATTCCCTATCTCAACACCACTGACTATTCCGTGGAAGAGATCTCCACCCGGATCCTGTTACAGAGCGGGGTGGAGCGCCGCACCCGCTAGAGTTCCCGAATCTCAAAGCCCAGCTCCCGAAGCATGTCTTCACTGCCATGGCTGCTGACCACTGCGGTACTGGCTTTGGCTGGCTGCAACCACTCACAGGCCACACGCTGCAGTTCACCGATACTCACCGCCAATACTCTTTCCCGGAAGCGCTGACGCTGTGCCGCATCCCGGCCAAACAGACTGCTGCTGAAGGCATGGCGGGCTTCTCCGGCAGGGGATTGGGGACGGTCCAACTGACTGATCACCCCGAGAATGGCCTCCTCAAGGGTGTGGGCTTCGTGGTCTTCTTCCTGCAACCATTCCAGGGAAAGGTCAAAATCTGCCAGGGTCTCCGTCAGCCGGGGGTCCCGGTAAGAGAAAAAGCGGAAAACGCCATTGGCACTGTCCTGCCCGGCGCCGCCACCATAGGCACCACCCTGTTCCCGCACGGTGCGGTGCAGAAAGCCATTACGCAAAAAGCCCCCCAGCACCGTGAGTGGTGCCGCATCCGGGTGCTCCACGGGTACCGTGGCATAGGCCCGGGCACAGAAGTTCACCTGGGTGTTGGTCAGCCAGGCCTGCTGCACCTGGTGTGACACCGGCGCCAGCTCGAAGGCTGCCCGCTCACCGGGCTGGGGAGCCGTCCACAGGCCCCGCAGTGCCTCCAGGGATGCATCAAGACCATCCTGCTCACCGATCAGCAGAAACTGCCAGGGGCCGTCACTGATGCGCTGATGCAAGGCTTTCAGACGCTCCGCCAGCTGTGCCACCCGTTGCGGATCCCCAAGGGAATCATCCAACTCGGTAATCCCCTTGATGCCAGCCAGGCCGCTGATCTGGAAGTTCATCTGTGCCACCGGGCTGCTGCCCTGAGCCGCAGCCCCCATGGCCAGAGCATGGCCACTGCCTACCACGGACTGCTCACGGCGGGCCCGGGCCTGTGCCACCAGCTCGCGAATGCGCTCGTGCTCATCAAAGCGCACCCGGTTGAACACATCATGTATCAGCGCAGCCAATGCCTGGGCGTTAAGGGTCAGGGCTTTGCCCCCGAGGCTGAAATAGCCCCGCACCGACTGGACATCGTCGATGGCACCTTTCACCGTAACACTGCAGCCCAGTCCGCCGCTTTCAGCAGTCATGCGTTCCTGCATGGTCAGGTAATCCTGGTCACCGGCGCCCAGCTCAGTGAGCAGCATGCTGTACAGAGGCAACAGCTGGCGCTCCTGTTCGTCCAGCACTGGCAACGGCGTCACCAGCTGCTGGTAAACCAGGCCATTGGTGCCCTGGGCATAGCAGGTAGCAGGAAAATCCGGCACTTTATTGGCCTTGGGCTCAGGCACCTGCATGGGCACATCTTCAATGCCGACCCGGGGTAACAGGCTGTCGTCATCCTTGAAATTCTGCCGTTCCAGCAATTGCTGCGCCTGATCTACCAGGGCCTGGGATTCAGCTTCTGTGAGGGCC
The DNA here is from genome assembly GCA_007692645.1 of Halomonadaceae bacterium. Lineage (GTDB taxonomy): Bacteria > Pseudomonadota > Gammaproteobacteria > Pseudomonadales > Oleiphilaceae > REBR01. Next base: position 6,566 of record REBR01000197.1, read on the forward strand.
GCCTTGCGTTTCGCCAGGGCTGCTGAGACGGCCTGGTGACGACGACTCTCCAGAGCGGTATCCGGGGACAGGGTCAGGGTCACCCGATGAGGGTTCTCCAGCAGCAGCCTGCGCACCAGAGACGGGATATAGTCCGGGTCTTTGATGCGCTCGCGCATACGCTCCAGCACCGGCTCAAGGTCCAGCAGAGCCACCGGATCACCACCGTGAACCATGGGGGCCAGGGCCTGCATAACCAGCTGTAAACCATAGGGGAAGCCGTCACCGGCAATTTCCCGTTGCTCCAGCTCTAGCTGATGCAGAATGGCCTCTAACCGGTCGATGCTGACCCCCTCAGCCGCCACTTTCTCAAGGGTTGCGTCCAGTAAGGCTTCAATAGCCCCTACCTTATCGGCCTCAGTACCCTCAATCCCACAGACAAAGGTCATTTCACGGTTGGAATCTTCCAGACCACATAATGGCGAGGGGGCATGGCCCAGATCCGTCGTTTCAAGGGCCCGCTGCAGTGGCGAGGCACTGTTTTCCAGCAGCACACTGCTGAGCAGCTCACCTTCAAGATTACTCTCCAGGTCGAAGCTGTGGCCCAGCAACCAACCCACCACCACATGGGTCTTGCCGGTGGTTTTTTCCCCTTCTTCCAATGCGTAATGCTCCTGCACCCGCACCGGCGCAAAATAGCGCTTTTCGTCATGCACCGGTAAGCGGATATCGGTTTTCTCAAAGCGCTTCAGGGCCAGCTGCTCAAACTTTTCATGGTGCTCATAAGCAGGAATGTCCCCGAAGGTGGCAAACAGGGCATTACTGGGGTGGTAATGGTGCTGATAAAAGTTCTTCAGCTGCTCATAGGTCAGGTCGACAATATGGTCCGGCTCACCACCACTGTTGTGATGATAGGTGGTGGTGGGAAACAGGTGCTTGGACAGGGTCTGCCACAACTGGGAAACCGGGGAACTCATGGCCCCTTTCATTTCATTGTAAACCACACCCCGGTGCACCAGATCGGTACTGGGGTCATCCGCCGTGGCAAATTCCAGCCGGTGACCTTCCTGGGCAAAGTCCAACTCGTCCAGCTTGGCGAAAAACGCCGAATCCAGATACACCGACAGCAGGTTGTCAAAGTCTTTGCGGTTTTTACTGGCGAAGGGGTAAGCGGTCCAGTCACTGCTGGTAAAGGCGTTCATGAAGGTGTTCAGAGACCGCTGAATCATCATGAAAAACGGATCCCGCACCGGGTAGTTTTCACTGCCACAAAGCACCGTGTGCTCCAGGATATGGGCCACCCCGGTGGAGTCCATGGGACAGGTGCGGAAGGCCACCAGAAAAACGTTTTCGTCATTGTCTGCCGCCAGGTGCAGATGGCGCGCCCCGGTTGCCCGGTGCTCATACTCTTCGACGGTCAGATGCAGGGTTTCCACCGGGTGTGAGCGGACCCAGCGAAAAGCGGGATGAACGGTTTCAGGTTTCAGGCTGGCTGACATGGGTACGGTTGTATCCTCTTTAGGGCTGGATTTTGCGATTCTGGTAACTGGTAAAGTCCGGTATGCGTCGCTGGTAATCCTGAAAGCAAGGGGAGCTGATGATAAAGTCCGCCGAACTTTCATTACAGGCCATGGGAATGTTCCACAAGGTGGCCAGCCGCAGCAGGGCCTTGATATCCGGGTCATGGGACATGGGTTGCAGAGGGTCCCAGAAAAAAATCAACAGGTCCACCTCACCGTTGGCAATGCGGGCGCCAATCTGCTGATCGCCCCCCAGAGGGCCGCTCTGGAAGCGCACCACCGGTAAACCCAGCTGCTCTTCAACAAGGTGACCCGTGGTGCCTGTGGTCAACAATTCGGTACCGACAAAATGCTCCCGGTTGCGGGCCATCCAGTCCAGCAGATAGCGTTTACGGTTGTCATGGGCCACCAGGGCCACTCGCTTAATCGGATGCATAACATGCCCTTTCCTGTGCCATAACCTTGAGCTAACTCTTGCCTGAGTAGGCAATCCCGCTGGCATCATAGCCCGGTTCATTTATAGTGGTAGCAGAACCGTCTTAAAACAATGAATGGTAACATCTGTGTCCAATAATAACCCGGCAACATCTGCCCGCCCCACATTCGAAGAAGCCCGCGACCTGCGTGCCCGGCCCCGCCCTGGCCGGCACAAGTGGTGGCGCCGCCGCCCCCAGCCTCCGGTACTGGAAGCCTATTGGGTGGAGCGCAAGCGATACCTGGAGAAAATCAAGGGGATTCCCGAGTTACGCCGGCGCTATGTCCAGGCAGTTGCCATCTATCTGCTGCGCCGCTTTATGTGGTCATTTGGGTTTATTCCGGTGTTCCTGGCATTCTGGTTACCCTTGGTCTTTTCCCGATTTAACCCGGTAGCCATGGTCAATTCTGCCCTGCCACAACTGCAGGCCTTCGTGGACTCTACCCCCCAGATGCAATCCAACACCTTGGACACCCTGCTGATTGCCTGGCTCTCTGTGGGTCTGATCTTTGCCCTGTTTGATCTGGTACTCACTCCCTTCAAGTCCCCCTATCAGTACGAAGCGGATGTGCATATGCGTGCCTGGGAAGAAATCCAGAATGACCTGGCCCAGTGGCCGGAGTCAGAGGGGGAACCAGAGCCGGGGTCAACGGAGGCTGCCAGGGAGCAGAATTCGGACTAACCCCACAAAACTGCACATCTTTATTCATAATTGCCTATAAAGTGCGTTGCTTCACGCAGCGCAAGCTAACCATTAAGGTAAAATTTGGTCAGAATTTCTTCGTGACCAGAGTATTTTTGCCAATGGTGGATCCCAGGCCGCTGCTGTTTGCCAATGCCCTGCTGCTGATGCTGGTGGTGACAGTTGGCTTTGCCGGCGTCAGGGGTCACCTGCCCGCATCCCCCCCGTTACCGGATCACGCCTGGCTCGCCCCGGTTAATGAGCGGCTCGAGAGACTCCGCCTTACCAGCTCACTTAAACGTCTCCCTGCCCCCACCAGCACAACCCAGCAAGACCGCCAGTCTCAGAGTCACCAGTCAGCGGCGAAAGAGAAGGAGGAAGCGCTGCCACAGGCTGATATTTCCCCGCCCATAGAGCTGATCACCATACCGGCCATTACTGCAGCCCCTGATCAGCCGGACACAGCGGATCATCATGAGCCCCTGGTGAGTTCACCGGGCACCCCAGACCTGCAGCCTGGGGCAAAACCGGAACATGCCGGACAAAACGGTCAGCCCACAGCCACCCGGGAAGCCCTGTTACGGGTAGCAGCCAATGTGGCTGGCGCCCGCATCACGATTAACGGAAAGTCCCACGGCGTGGGGGAACAGACCTTACAGCTGAAGCCCGGGAGTTACACCGTCGAGGTGAGCAAACCCGGGCATGCCCCCTGGCGGCAACAGGTGCGACTTGGCCCAGGGGATGACCAGAGCCTGTCTGCGCGATTGCAACGCTATACCACTGTGCACTTCTACCAGGGCGAGTGGGAGCACGGCGTGGTCAGCGGTGAAGGCACCTACCAGGACGACAATGGCCTACACTACGAAGGGGGCTTTCGGGAGCAGGCCTTTCATGGCGAAGGCAAGGCACAGTGGGCTGATGGGCGGCGTTATAAGGGTGAGTGGGCAGACGGGGAAAAGGAAGGCTACGGGGAACTACACAGAACCGATGGCAGTATTTACCGGGGAGAATTTCGCAACAACCAGTTCCATGGTCGCGGTACCCTGTCCATGGTGTCCGGGGACAGCTACACCGGCAATTGGTCCCGGGGGCGCTTCCACGGCGAGGGGGTCTTAAACTACCTGGACGGCACCCTCTATGTGGGCAATTTCCACCAGGGGCGCTTTCATGGCCAGGGCACCCTCACCTATGCAGACGGCAGGGTCTATGAAGGGGAGTTTGCCGAGGACCGCTACCATGGTCAGGGCCGCAAACTGTTTACCAACGGCCGCCGTTATACCGGTGAATTTGCGAATGGCAGATTTCATGGCCCAGGCACCCTGAATCACCCCAATGGCGGCAGCATTTCCAGCACGTTCCGGGAGGGCAAGGCCCATGGCCAGGTCAGGCTGACCACCCCCAAAGGGGAACGTTTTACCGCCAGGACATCGGAGCCTGGCGTCTGTTATCGCGAAGAAAGTTATCGTGCAACCCAGTGCCCGCCCATGGATGGCTGGTAGCCGTTTATTAATCCGAGGTATTTTCATGAACATCAAAAATGCGTTGCTGGTGGACGACTCCAAAGTTGCCCGATTTGCCCTGGGCAAACTGCTTGAGAGCCAGGACTTATCAGTAACCATGGCAGGCTCAGCGGAAGAGGCTCTGAAGTACCTGGCAGAGAATCAGCAGCCGGATGTGATTTTCATGGATCATCTGATGCCTGGCATGAACGGTGTGGAAGCCGCCAGAGCCCTGAAAAGCAACCTGGCCACTGCAGGCATTCCCATCATCATGTGTACCTCCCGAAAATCCGAGTCGTTTATCCAGGAAGCCCGGGAATTCGGGGTCTATAACATTCTGCCCAAGCCCCCGCTGCTGGCTGGTCTGAACAACCTGCTGCAGAATCTGGATCAGGATCTTCAACAAGGCGTCCTGCCGTCCATAGTGCCGGTGTTGCCAGTCACTGAAGATGCCCCTGTTGATGCAGAAAACCCCGATCAACATTTAAACGGCTTTGACAGCACGCCTCAACGACAGATAAAGAATAGCCAGCACGGGACTACCAGAAGCAGTGATCACGCCACCCATGAACTGATCACCAGCCTGCTGGACGAGCACCATGATCAGCTGCACCAGGATCAGGAAGAGTGGCTACGCCAGCTTGGGGAGGATATCCGCCAGCTACAGGAATCACTGAACAATCACCTGCAGCAGCAGCTAATCAGCCTGAAAGATGAAATCACCCACCAGGTCACACTTAACCTGGGTAAACAGCTTCAGGGGTTACGCAAGGCTCTGCAAAACGGCAAACAGACCGGGCTGTCTCAGGCTGATCTGGATGCACTGAAAGACCACATGACTGCCACTCAGACCATTGACACTGAATTCTGGCAAACCCTGCAGGCAGAAGCCGTACAACAGGCCCAGGAAATTTCCCGAGACACCGCTGAAGAAATTGCCCAGCGCACCATCGATTTATACCTGATGCGCAAAAACACCATCAGCAACAAGGTGTATATCAGTGCCTTAGCCATTAGCCTCGGGGTATTTGCCAGCGGTATCGCCTGGCTGGGGGGACTATTCAATTAATGACGGGTAAAAGCAGGCTTAATTAAAGCCGAAGAAACGGGGAAGTCGGCAGACTACCGCTTTTTTGTTACAATGATGCCCCGTTTTCCTGCACCGGAACCGCCACCCCATGCACCGACTCTTTGTGGACAACCTGACCGTCATCGATTTTGCCTTTCTGGACCCAGACCGGGGCCTGGTGGGTGAAAGCTGGATCGTGGATGTAGAACTGGCGGGAGAGCTGGACCACCAGGGCATGGTGTTTGATTTCAGCCTGGTAAAAAAACGTATCAAGCGACTGATCGATGAGCAGGCTGACCATCGCCTGTTGGTGCCGCAGGATTTCAGCGGTCTGACCGTGCAACAGCATAACGATCAGGGCAGCGCCCTCACCTGGCGTACCCGCCAGGGTGATAAGATTGAACACCGCTCCCCCGCTGACTCGGTGCTGTTCACCCCCGGCAGCCAACTGGATGAAGCCAGCCTGGCCCGTCAACTGGAACAGGCACTGGCATCGGTGCTACCCGCCAATGTGGATGCCGTTTCACTGACACTGCGCCCGGAGGTCATTCAGGGCCCCTGGTACCACTATGTGCATGGCCTGAAAAAACACGACGGCAACTGCCAGCGCATCGCCCACGGACACCGCTCACGGCTGCTGATTGAACGCAACGGTGTCCGCGCTGATGATCTGGAACAACAGTGGGCAGACCGTTTTCAGGATATCTACATTGCCACCCGGGAAGACCTGTTAGAGCAGTTCCATGAAGACGGGTGCCAGTACCACCACTATGGCTACCATTCCGATCAGGGGGAATTTGCCCTGACCATTGCTGCTCACCGGGTACACCTGATCGATACTGACTCTACCGTTGAGTGGATTGCCGACCACCTGCTGAAGCAGTGCCAGAACGCAGACCCCGGGGCCCAGTTCCGGGTACGGGCATTTGAAGGGGTGGGTAAAGGGGCGCTGGCGGACTCGGCCTAAGGCCTCTGAAGCGAATGGCACGCTTCTAAACACCTCTGCTCGGCAACGGCTTACCCCGCAGCTGCTCTTACCTGTGGGAGCGGCCATGGCCGCGATTAAGCAACTCCGGCACAGATGCTCTGCATTGAAATTAGAAATGACCTCGAAAGTCATCGCGGCTATAGCCGCTCCCACAGGTGAAAAGTTCAGTAAACTGGTGCCTATGTAAGCGACATTCGCTTCTGAACTCTCTTTTTCAGGCACAAAAAAAGCCGGATGCCTTAAAAGACATCCGGCTTTCCGGAATAATGGCGTCCCCTAGGGGAGTCGAACCCCTGTTACCGCCGTGAAAGGGCGGTGTCCTGGGCCACTAGACGAAGGGGACGCAAAGGACTGCTTTCACATAACATCTGCTTCACAAAACAGATGGTAGAACTGTCATAAAAATGGTGGAGCCAAGGAGGATCGAACTCCTGACCTCGGCGCTGCCAGCGCCGCGCTCTCCCAGCTGAGCTATGGCCCCACTACCTTGTGACGCGGCGTATATTAGTAATACCGCCCCCCTGCGTCAACCCCTGGGGACGGTTTTTTTGCTACTGTCGCTATTGTGCAGTGAGCGCAGCGAACTCTTTCTCCACTTTCTTGGTCTGCTTTTTGGAGAAGCCCCCCAGCACCTCAAGACCATGACGCAAGCGGGCCCGGCTCATATCCGGCCCTAGCAGCGCCATGGAGTCCATCACCGACCATGAGTTGGGGGTGCCGGCAATGGCCACAAAGATCGGGTGCATAAAGTCCCCCAGCTTCAGGTCCATAGCCTTGGCCAGCCCCTTGATATCCGCAAAGATATTGTCCTTGCTCCAGTCCCGCTGGGCTTCCAGACGCCACAGACTGAACTGCAGCACACGCAGCACCTGCTCCTGATCAAGCGTCTTGTGGCTGAAATCCTCCGGACTCAGGGGCAGCATGCCAGAGAGCATAAAGCCTGCCCGGGGCACGATGTCACTGAACACATCCACCCGGCTCTTCACATGGGGCACCACTGCGGCCAGCTGCTCGCGGTTGAGCCACCACTGCTGCACCCGGTCCATAAACTGACCGTCGCTCAGTTCTTCACGAATCCACAGACCGTTCAGCCAGCGCAGCTTCTCCACATCAAAAATGGGTCCCCCAAGAGACACCCGCTGAATATCAAAAGCGGCTTCCATCTCAGCCAGGGAAAACTTTTCCTGCTCCTCCGGCATGGACCAGCCCATGCGCCCCAGGTAATTGGTCACCGCCTCCGGCAGAAAGCCCATGCGCTCGTAGAAATTGATGCTGGTGGGGTTCTTGCGTTTACTCAGCTTGCTCTTGTCCGGGTTACGCAACAGCGGCATATGGCAGAACACCGGCTGCTGCCAGCCAAAATACCGGTACAGCAGCTGATGTTTGGGTGCAGAATTAATCCATTCCTCACCCCGGATAACATGGGTAATGGCCATGCGGTGGTCATCCACCACATTGGCCAGGTGGTAAGTGGGCATGCCGTCGGACTTGAGCAATATCTGACAGTCCACCTGAGACCAGTCAATTTCAATAGTGCCCCGCAGCATATCCTCCACCACACAGACCCCTTCATCCGGCACTTTCATGCGGATCACACAGGGCTCACCGGCGGCCAGCCGGCGCTGCACCTCTGCATCCGGCAACGCCAGATCTCCCTTGATTCCCGGCACCAGTCCGGCAGCCCGACGCTCCTCACGGATGCGCTCCAGTTCTTCTGGCAGGCGGAAACAGTAAAAGGCGTCACCCTGGGCCACCAGTTGCTCGGCAAAGGCCCGGTACTCGTCCTTGCGCTCCGATTGCCGGTAGGGGGCATAGGGTCCGCCCACATCCGGGCCTTCCTGCCATTCCAGCCCCAGCCAGCGCAACGCCGACAGAATGTCCCGCTCTGAACTGGCGGTGCTGCGCTGCTGATCCGTGTCTTCAATACGCAGAATAAACTGACCGCCGTGCTGGCGGGCAAAGCACTGGTTGAACAACGCAATATAAGCAGTGCCCAGATGGGGGTCCCCGGTGGGTGATGGGGCGATACGGGTTCTGACAGTCATGCCGCTTTCCTGTTACTGATAGTGAAATGGGGGTATCGGCGCAAAGCCGGGGATTATAACGCCATGAGCCCCCACCCGGCCATGAGCAGTCTGCTGACCGGAACCGGTAAACCCGCTGACAATTAACCGCCAGCCTGCTTTGTTAAAAGCCCCGGGGGCCGTATAATGCAACGTTATATCATTTACGGAGTGCTTTCGAATGACGCGGACCCTCGCCGCTGGCCTGCTAATCCTTGTTGTAACCCTGATTTCCCCCATGGCCGTGGCGGAAAAGCCCAAAGTGATGGCTAGCCTGCATCCCTTGGCCCTGCTAACCGCGGAAATTGCCGGTAACGAAGTGACCATCAATACCCTGGTGCCTGCTGGTGGCAGCCCACACACCTACAGCATGCGCCCCTCAGAGCGGCGTCAATTACAACAGGCAGATCTGTTTGTCTGGATCGGCCCGGACATGGAAGTGTTTCTGGAGCGGGTCATGGAGCAACCGGACCTTTCAGAAAAATCGTTGCAATTGCAAGGTGCTGGCAGTGGTTCGGGTTCTTCCGGCCATGCCCATTCACATTCCCATAAACACAGGCATAACAACGACCACGGCCATCATCATGACCACAGCCATAGTGAAAAGACCGAGCAACAACCCCCGGTACTAAGCCCCCAAGGCCCCGCCAGTGACGACCCACACCTGTGGCTTGATCCGGCTCTGGCACTGCCTATGGCAGAACGTATTGCTGAGGCCCTGAGTGCTATTGAGGGCATCAACGGTGAAGCTATTGCAGCTAACCTGGCAGCTTTTGAAGATGCCCTGGAGCAGACCCTGGATGCCATTCGGGAGCAGCTGGCACCCCACCGGGAAATGGCCATTTTCACCTATCACGACGCCTTTCGCCGCTATGGTGACTACTTTGCCCTGAACATTGCCGGCCACCTTACCATTAACCCGGAGCGCAGCCCGGGGGCACGGCGGGTGGCGCAGTTACGGGACCGGCTGCAACAGGAGGAGGCTCCCTGCATCATGGTAGAGCCCCAGTTCAACCGTGACTGGTGGCAGGGGATCAGTGGCGGCATGACACTGGGAATCAGTGTCTGGGACCCGCTGGGGAGTGAGATTGCGGTGGAACAGGGCGGTTATCTGGCATTTCTGCAAAATCTTGCAGATCAGGTCAGTGCATGCCGTGATTAACGCCTGTGGAATCATCCTCAGCCTAATGCCGGGTGCCCTTTCAAACCAACAGGGCCAGAATAACCGGCAGGGTAATCATGGCCAGTAACGTCTGGCCACTGATAATGGCTGCCATCAGTGGCGCATCGCCCCCCAACTGGCGGGCCAGAATATAAGACGATGACGCCGTGGGCAGGGCCGCCAACAGCACCAGCACTGTCACTAACATGCCGCTAATACCCCCCAGCCAGAGCAGCCCCCCGGTCAGCACGGGGTAAAGTACCAGCTTGATACTGCTGCTCCAGACAAAGGGCCAGGTGGCCTGGCGTAATGCGGACAGGCGCAGCCCCGCACCTACCGTCATCAGCCCCAGGGGTAACGCCATCTCACTGAGGGGGGCCATAAAGCCCGCAGCCAACCCCGGCAGCTGCCAGGGAGCCACACTGACGGCAACACCAGCCAGGGAGCCCAGAATCAGCGGGTTAGCTGCCATGGCCTTTAGCACCCCGGCCACCCCCGGGCCGTTCTTACCTCCCACCAGGGCAAACATGACTATGCACAACATGTTCAGCAGCGGAATCATTACCGCCATGGCCAGGGCTGCCACCGCCATCCCTTCCGGCCCCAGCACAGAGGTCGCTGCCGCCAGCCCCAAATAGGAATTAAACCGGATCCCCCCCTGAAAAACCGACGCGAACACCGGCCCAGGCCACCGGCACCAACGCCAGGCCAACAGCAGCAGACCTGTGGCCAGGATCAACATCACCAGCACCAAAGGCAGCAGCAGCGCAAACTCTGCCATGGGAAAGGAAGCGCGGCCCAGGGTATACACCAGCATCACCGGGAACAGCACGTAATAGGTCAGGCGCTCCGCTCCCAACCAGAACCCCTCACCGGGGAAGCCGGCCCGATAAAGCCCGTGGCCCAGTAAAATCAACAGGAATACTGGCACCAGAGCACTGATAACTGCCATTGGAGTCCTAACATTGACAACGGCCCTCACCCCCTTGGTGCTGGCAAGGCGCTACTTTACCAGTGGCACCCCGGGTGGTACATGGCAACCTATGAGCGCTATTGGGGCTTCCAGTCTGTTATTCCATCCGCCATAGTATGTCTTTAAAGCACCAGTGCTCAGCCAGACAAAGAGTCAGATACCCATGCCTGAAACAACTCAACCCTCCTCCCATGCCCTGGTAGTAGAAGGTGGCGCCATGCGCGGCATCTTTGCCAGCGGCGTACTGGACGGCTTTCTTGACCGCCAGTATCAGCCGTTTGATTTCTGCCTGGGGGTTTCCGCAGGCTCCACCAACCTGGCGGCCTTTCTGGCCGGGCAACGGGGCCGTAATTACCGGGTAATTACGGACTATTCCTGCCGCCCCGAGTTCATGCGCTTTGGCAATTTTCTTAAAGGTGGGCACTGGCTGGATCTCGACTGGCTGTGGGAAATCACCATCCGGGAGATTCGCCTGGATCTTGAAACCTTTGGTCGCCAGGGCCTGCCACTGCATGTGGTCACCACCGCTGTGGCCGATGGCGGCCCCCGCTATATCACGGCAACCCCAGACAATCTGGAGGAACTGTTGAAAGCCTCCTGTTCAGTTCCCCTGCTGTACCGGGATTATCCGGTGATTAATGGTGAGGCCATGACCGATGGCGGCGTGGCAGACTCCATACCTGTTATCAAAGCCTATGAGATGGGGGCCCGGGATATCACCGTAATCCTGTCCCACCCGAATGGTTACTGCAAAGGCCGCAGTAAAGCGCCCTGGCTGATCCGCCGGCTGCTGAAAGACCAGCCTGCCCTGGCCGCAGCCATCAGCCAGCGCACAGAGAACTACAACCGGTCTATGGACTTTATACGCAATCCCCCTGCTGACTGCCGGATTCACCCCATCGCCCCGCCCCCTCACTTTGCGGTTGGGCGCTTGACCCGGGATAGCAAAAAACTCCATGCAGGGTATGAAATGGGACTGCTGGCGGGTAGCTGATCAGCCCCTGGCATCACCCTTGGTCGCAGCGGGGAACAGCACCCGGGGTATCAGCCACAGATACAGCAGCATGCCAAACAGCTCCACCAGAGACTGAAACACCACCACCACAATGGCCAGCTCCAGGCCCGCAGGCAGGGCTATCGCTAACGGCAGTACCACAAAGGAGTTACGGGATCCAAAGCTGAACGCCAGCACCCTTCCCTGGGTGGCAGGCAACCGCAACAGGGTGGCCACCAGGCGAGCCAGCAGTGCTGCCAGCAGCAAATACGCACAGAAAATCAGTGCGAGGGGCCCCAGCAAGTAAAAAGAAGCAGTGACAAGATTGACCTGGCTGGCAGCGATGGAAAATAACACCAACGCCAGCAGGGGCACTGGTAAAGCCTGGCAGTGCTGGACCAGTGCATTACCCCGGCTTGAACTACGGCACCAGCGTTCGGTGACAAATGCCAGTGCCAGCGGCACCCCAATCAACAACCCGGACGCCATTATCAGTTCCCACTGAAGCAGTCCCAGCAACTGGTCCTGGCCCAGTATCACTGCCACATACAAGGGTAACAGCAGTAGTTGCAGCACCAGACTCAATGGAGCGAAAGCCATGGCCCTATGGGTATCCCCTCCTCCAAGATGGGTGAAAGTGATAAACCAGTCGGTGCAGGGTACCAACAACACCAGCAGAATCCCCAGTTGCACACCGGGCTGATCCGGCATGAGCCCAATCACCGCCCATAACAGCAATGGCACCAGAACAAAGTTCCCCACCACTGCAGCAGCCATAAAACGCCCATCAGCCAGGGCCGCCTGCATATTGACTAAAGGCACCTGAATAAAGGTGACATACAGCAGCCCCCCCAACACAGGCCATAATAGCGTTGCCAGGGGTTGTGCCAGTGACGGCCAGAGTGAACCCAGGAAAAGGCCCAGCAGAATAGCCAGCACATAGAGCACACCCTGAAACTTCTCTACCCCGGCAGGAAGGGCCATACAGACAAATTCCTCAGCTAACTATTATTCTAAACTTTGGGATCGCAACTTATGGCGCCTGCCTACCCATGGCTTTTCCGACATTACCATAGCCACCAGCAGTCTCCCTGACCAGCTCAGTGCCCAGGCCCGCCAGCTGGAAGTGGCTCTGGTCACTGTTATCAGCCAGTTTGAGCCCTTCCAACTGACCCATGAGCTTGCTTAGTTGCTAAACCTGCGGAGCAATTCCGGTATTCAGCTTTTTTCCCTGACATACTATCTTTTGTGTTCCGGCTGAAGAGTCAGGCCAAAGATGTCACATAATAATCATAAAGCGACCACCCTGCCTGCTGCCCATAAGCTCTATATTTGGAATGGGGAGCTGCTTTTTCTTAGCAACGCTCCCATGCCGAACCGGGCACATCGCGTGGTCCAGGAAAAACTGCTGATCTGCCTTGAAGGCACCCTGTCTCTTTACCCCTGCTCAAGCCGGGGAAATGAGTCCATGGTTATCACCGGTAGCTGCCTGCTTCGCACCGGGGTGCTGCTGGATAAAGCCCGTATTGATGGGCGTAATGCGGTGTTGGCCATTGTCTATCTGGCACCCTTTTCCCAGGACTATCCCGCCCTTGAGAGCCTGATGGAGAAGGCCTCTGAAGGCATCTATTACAACCACCCTCAGGAACAAGCCCTGGCGCAACAGTTGCGCAGCTTGCGGGACGGCCCCGCACGCTCACCAAAAGAGGTACAACGCCAGTTACGGGACCTGATGATTCCTACCCAGGTGAGTCGCTTCGTGTTCCGGGAATTCGACCAGCGGATACTCGATATTGTGCAACGAATACGGGGCTCACTCCGTGAGAATCTGAGCCTGGGGGAACTGGCAGCAGCGGTTAACCTGTCTGGATCCCGGCTGGAAAAACTGTTTAAACAGCAGACCGGATTACCCATTACTCAGTATCGACTCAGGTACCGGGTATTTTATAGTGCTGTTTTAATGGCTCAGGGACGCACTGTTACTGACGCTGCACAAGAAGCGGGATTTTCCAGTTCGGCCCATTTTTCTCGGGCCTTTCGGGCGATCAATGGGCTCGCCCCCTCAACCCCCTTTCTGAAACCCCCGTTTCTGCAGACCTTTATTGATGAGGACGTTATGCAGACACTGGCGTCTACCACTAACAGGCAGTTCACCATATGACACGATCAGATCGCTCGTTCCCGGTAAAAAAGCTTGCTTTGGCCCTGGCCGGCATTGCTGCCGGGCTATTAACCCTGTACCTGATCAACCTCTGGCTGAATGTTTCCAGCCCGGGGTCTGAACCCGAGCAGCCCACAGCCGCCACTGGCCAGCCCAGCCCTGATCAACCTGACACCATTGCCACCGCCTGGCAGTGGCAGGAGGACGCCCCCCAGCAGCAGCGGGAACAGCCCACCCGCAACGATATTCCCTTTAGTGCAGAGGGCATCTACACGGCACTGCAGGAGGTACGCATCGACCGCAATGGGAATGTGGTACTGGACAACAGAGCCCTGGAGGCTCTGCAGCAGGCTCTGGACTATGGCAACGTGGACCTGGGGGGGCAGGATCTGGCGGATTTACAAGAGCTGATACAGGTAGGGCTGCCCGGAAAGGCCGGCGAGCAGACAGCCCGGATCGTGGTGGATTTCTACCATTACATGGAAGCTGAAAAAACCCTTAATAGTATGCTTGCCCCGTCGCTTTCCGCCTACAGCGGAGATGAGGCATTTCAGCACCAGCACGAGGAACTGCAGGTACTTCGTGAACAGTATCTGGGCCAGGAGGTGGCTGAAGCGCTGTTTGCTACAGCAGATGCAACCGCCAACTACATGTTTGCCGCCCGCCAGATTCAGGAAGATGACAGCCTGAGCCACGAGGAAAAAGCCAGGAAATCGGCAGAGCTCCATGAACAGTTGCAACGGGACATCATACCCATCGACAACTGGGAAACCCGGCGCCAGGAATTTCAGGCAGACAAACAGCGCATACTCGATGCCGGGCTGGCAGAGCAGGAAAAGCAGTCACAGATAGAGGCATTGATGCAGCAACACTTTGAGCCTGAAGAGCGGGAGCAGATCCGTCACCTTCAAATTGACCAATTCTAGAGCCCGCAATAGTGATGTCAGGTAAGTCCAACAGCAAAGCCTGGTTGCTGAGTGTCATGGTGTTCGCGGTGCTTCTGGCCGCCATTTTCCTGGCACTGGCTGCCAGAATAGAGGCTATGGGGCAGCCGCAAACCCTGGCTTCACAGCAGTGGTCCTTTAACTTTCAA
>REBR01000096.1 GCA_007692645.1 Halomonadaceae bacterium
TTGGGCAGGTTCTGGAAAAAGGCCTGTTCGCCGGTGCTGAACTTGCCTTTGATAAACTGCACGATGCCCACCTTCATGCCATGGCCCAATGAGCGGGCCACCATGCCGAAGCCGGAGCTGCTTTTACCCTTGCCGGGACCGGTGAGCACCAGCAATACGCCCTGCTCTTTCTGGGCCCGGGCGATACGCTCCTGCATGATTTTCTGTTTGGCCGCCATGCGCTTGGCGTGGCGTTCGGGGGTTTTGGCGTTCTCACGCATAGCTTGCGTCTCCGTTGAATAAGTCAGCCACCAGTTGCGGGGCCGAGGGGAAGTAACCGTGGAAGTAACTGGCGCTCAGGCTGCCCTGGCGGTAAATGGGTTCACCGGCAGGGCCACGGACCTTGCGGGTCTGGCTGACAGGCTCCAGCGGTGTGATGAGCTCCGAGTGATGGTATGCATGGCCCCGGAGTTCTTCACCGGCGCTGGTGCCGCTGCCGTCCACCGCCTGCATGCCCAGCCCTTTCAGTTTGCCAGCCATGCGGGCCTGGCCCGGCATCAGGCCGGCCATGGCATGCTCGTTAGCGTCACCATCCAGCAGGCTATCCACACAGAGCATCATGCCGCCGCATTCCGCCAGAATGGGTTTACCAGCGCTATGGTGATCACGGATGGACTGCAGCATCGGGGTGTTGGCAGCCAAGGTGGCGGCATGCAATTCCGGGTAGCCTCCGGGGAGCCAGAGGGCATCTGCATCAGGCACCTGGGTGTCCGTCAGGGGTGAGAAAAAGCACAACTCGGCACCCATGGCTTCCAGCAGTTCCAGGTTGGCCCGATAGATAAAGGCGAAGGCGGTGTCCCGGGCGATGGCGATTCGCCGTCCGGTCAGCAACTGGGGAGGTGTCGGGGGCCGTGTGCCTGTCAGGGTCACCTGGGCAGGTAACCGGTCCAGGCCGGCTTCTTTGAGCACTTCGGCAGCGGCATCCAGGGAGGCATCCAGATCCGGTAATTCACTGGCCTGAACCAGGCCCAGGTGGCGATCGGGAATGGCGAAGGCCTCACTGCGGGGAATGGCCCCCAGCAGGCGGATACCTTCAGGCATGCTCTCCGCCAACAATTGCCCGTGATAAGCGCTGCCTATCCGGTTGGCGATCACCTCATGGACGGTGACATCCGGGCGGTAACTGGCCAACCCCAGGGCAAGGGCACCGAAGGTCTGGGCCATGGCCCGGGCGTCCATCACCGGCAGGGCGGGAATACCGCAATTGACCGCCAGATCGGCACTGGAGGGGTCCCCATCGAACAGGCCCATGGAGCCTTCCACCAGCACCAGATCCACTTCACTGGCGGCTTGTGCCAGGCGCCAGCGGATCTCGTCATAGCCGGTCATCCAGCCGTGCACCTGGTACACCGGAGCGCCGCTGGCCACTTCCAAAACCATGGGGTCCAGGTAGTCCGGACCGTGTTTGAAAATTCGTACGGTGCGCCCGGCGTTGCGGTGCAGCCGGGCCATGGCGGCGGTGACCATGGATTTACCATGGCCGGAGCCGGGGGCGCAGATCAGGGCGGCGGCGGTGGTGCCTGTGATAGTGATGTTGTCGGTGCTCATACAGTGTCCTTAATCGGCGGGTACAAAAACCCGGGTGCCGTTGATCTCCGCTGACATCAGCGGCTGGTCGTAGAGTTTCTCCAGTGCCTCTGGCACCAGCTGGCTTTGGGCCGTTCCCCAGCAGGCCTGGCCGTCGGGGTACAGCAGTAGCAGGTGGGTACACCAGCGGGCGGCCAGGTTCAGGTCATGGAGACACAGAAAGACGGCGCGGTTATCCGCGGCCTGGGCGGCCAGCAGTTTCATCACGGCAACCTGATGGTGCAGGTCCAGGTGGTTGGTGGGCTCGTCTGCCAGCCACACCGTCGGGTTCTGGGTCAGTGCGGTGGCAAGAGCCACCCGCTGGCGCTCGCCCCCGGAGAGGGTCTCGACCTGACGCTCACTCAGGTGTCCCAGATCCAGCCGCTCCAGTGCCTGGCGGGCCTGCAGCAGATCCTCTGCCCGCTCCATCTGCCAGGGGGACAGGTAGGGGTGGCGGCCGATCAGGGCAGTTTCCATCACCGTGGCGGGGAAGCCGTCCTGGCGCTCCTGAAACACGATGCCCAACTGCCGGGCCACTTCCCGGCGCTTGAGCTGAGGCAGTGGCTTACCCCCTAGCAGCACCTGGCCCGAGCGGGGGGCACGCAGTCCCGCCAGGGTGTGTAGCAAGGTGGTCTTCCCAGCACCGTTGGGGCCGAGTACGCCCCAGATCTGCCCAGGGGCCACAGACAGGGTCAGTGGCACGCCATCAGCTCGCTCGGGAATATCAATCACCAGATCACGGGTGCTCAGCATCAGCGACTCCGGTACAGCAGGTAGAGGAACGTGGGCACCCCCAGCAGGGCGGTAATCACCCCGACCGGCAGCTGTTCCGGGGCGATCATGATACGCGCCAGGGTATCCGCCAGGGTCAACAGTATGCCGCCGCCGAGAGCACAGGCGGGCAGGATCAGGCGCTGGTCGTTGCCCAGCAGCAGCCGCAGCATATGGGGCACTACCAGACCGACAAAACCGATGCTGCCAGCCGTGGTGACGGCCATGGCAGTGAGCAGGCTGGCCACCACGTAAATGGACCACTCCAGGGGTTTGACTGAAACACCCAGGGCCGCGGCCTGCAAAGGTCCCCGGGCCAGCACATTCAGGCTGCGCCCCAAGGGGACTACCAGCAGGCAGATCAGCACCAGGGCAATAACCGCCGGCCAGGGGCTGCGGGCATAGGTCAGGTCCCCCATCAACCAGTAAAGCATGCCTGGGAGTTTCTCCGCCGGGCCGGTGGCCAGCATCAGGGTGATCACCGCACCCCAGCCGGAGGCGACGACGACGCCGGTGAGCAACAAGCGGGAGGCAGTCCAGCTGCCGCTGCCATGGGCCAGGCCGAACACCAGAAAAGTAGACAGCAGGGCACCCGCAAAAGCGGAGCCGGAAATCACTGCCGCCCCCATACCCCACAGCATGGCCCCCAGGGCCCCCACCGCAGCGCCCCCGGAGACCCCCAGCACATAGGGGTCCGCCAGGGGGTTGCGCAGCAAAATCTGCATCAGTGCCCCGGCCACCGCCAGCAGTCCGCCTACGGCAAAGGCCGCCAGTGCCCGGGGAGCGCGCAGTTCAATGATCAGAGTCTGGTGCAGTGGGGTACCCTCCCCCTGGACTACGGCCAGCACATCCATAATGGGGATGGGCACACTGCCGATGGCCACCGCCAGCAACATGGACAGCAGGGAGAGAGCCGCCAGGATCAGCAGCGGCAGAAACTTGCGCAGTACGCTGACCCCGGGGTTCAGGGTAGCGCCGGGAGCCAGGGATTCAGCGCCGCTCACGGGCCGTCTCCAGGTGCTCGCAGAGGTTTTCAGCACCGGCCAGCAGGCGGGTGGTGGGGCGCTGGATAATGGAGGGGGGCACGAAGAACAGGTTGCCCTGCTGTACTGCGGTCAGGTTACTGAAGCCTTTCCAATCCTCCAGCCATTGCCGGTTCTCTTCCCCCATACCACCAGCCACAATGGCCTCCGGGTTGGCTTCCAGCACGGACTCCTTGCCAATGCGGGGCACCCGGCGGGAGAGATCAGCAAACACATTATCCCCCCGGCACAGGTTCACCACTTCATGGATAAAGTGGTGCTGGTTGATGGTCATCAGGGGTTCATCCCAAACCTGATAGAACAGGGGAACCGGGTCAGCATCCTGGTATTGCTGCCGGATTGATTCAATACCGTCCCGGAAGCGCTTCGCTTCTTTATGGCCCGCCTCATGGGTACCCGTTAGCAGGGACAGGCGTTCGATGTTGCTGGCGATCTGTTCAAAATTGGTGGCCTCGGTGAAGTACAGGGTCAGGCCCAGTTCTTCCAGCCTATCGGTCTGTTCACGGGGGTTACCGGTGGCCCAGACAATCAGCAGGTCCGGCTCCATGCTCATGAGTTTTTCCATGTCCAGGCGGGTGTGGCTGCCGACACTGGGGAGTTCTCTGGCTTCGGGGGGGTAGTCGCTGTAGCTGACCCCGGCGATCACCTGGTCACCGGCACCGGCGGAGAAGGCCAGTTCCGTGGCGCCGGGGGACAGGGGCAGCACCCGCTGGGCGGGCTGAGCCAGGCAGACTTCCCGGTCTGCATCGTCGGTGACGCAGACTTCTTTTGCCAGCAGTGGCCCGGCACAGAGCCCCATCACGACGGCGGCCAGTGCTGGCAACAGGCGGCTGAGTGTGGGGTGTCGATGCTGTGCTGCGCGCATAAGGTGGTCCTTGAAGTACTGTGAGTGGCAGGTAAAGCCTGCCGGTAAAAGTGGTTATTGCGAATTCGGCGTGAGTGGGGAGGCTTATCGCGGCTATAGCCGCTCCCACAGGGTGCCGTTCTTTACAGGGTGCATTGTCACTTGCCAGGGCGCCTCTAGTCCGGTCCGATCAGGATCATGCGGCCGGTTTCCGGGTCCCGGTAGACCTGGCCCATGGACTCGTAACCGCTGCCCGCTTCGCCGGTGCCGGCGGGCATTTCGGGGATTTCCCGCCCGGTGCTCACATCCTGCCCCTGTTCCGGGGCGGACTGGCGGCCCTGCTCCGAGGCGGCCAGGGCCACCATCAGGCCCACGGCAAACACCAGCATGATGTCGGCAAGGTTCGCCAGGGGGCCCATGGGGTCTTCATCCCCGTCATCGAAGCGGCTGCGCCGGTAATGGGGGATGCTCATCCCGCCACCTCCGGCGTCACCTCTGATGGTGTTCCTTCCTGTTTTTGCTCTTGCGCCTGTTCCAGTTCATTCATGGCCGCATCGTACCAGCGCCGCCGCATTCGCCCCAGCAGGAAGCCCAGAATACCCGCAAGCAGCCCCAGCACGGTGGTATTGAAAGCCACGGTCACCGCCTGAGCCAGCAGATCCAGTTCACCCCGGCCCAGAGCCGCCAGGCCCGGCCCCAGAGGGATCAGGGTACCCATCAGGCCGAGCATAGGACCCACCCGGGCGATCAGGTCGGCCCGGTCGATGCGCCGGTGGGCCAGGCGCGCCAACTGCTCGCCCTCACCGGCCGCCACCAGGCGGCGCAGACCGCCGGTGCGCTCACCGAACGCCAGGCCGCTTTCCCACAGGGCCAGAATCACCAGGCCCAGCAGGGCGATAATCACCGGCTGTAATAGCCAGCCCACCACCGCATCCATGATTTCCAGTGTTGCTGATGTGAACATGTGAGCTGCCTTCCTTAAATGCTGTGTAGCGTGATTCTGGATTTACACCCGGGTTCTGCGACCGGCCATAACGCCACCGGCAATGATCAGCAGTGCCGCCAGTAGCACCAGCCAGGGTAGCAGTGGCGGACGGCCGCCTTCGGCAGCGGATTCGCCGGCATCGTCACCGGTCTCTTCAGCTCCGTCTTCCCTGGCCTGTTGCGCGGCGGCTTCCTGCAAGGACTGCTGCTGATCCATGGTCAGCTCGGTAATCCGGGCCGGATCTGCCGTCGGGGCTGACAGTTGGATCTGGGCCGCGGCCCGCACGGCGTTAAAGGCCTCCCGCAGCTCATCATCCGCCAGACGTTCTGCCACCCAGTCCATGGTGGGGTGGTCCGGGCGGGTGTGGCCACCACCGGGGAGGCCGTGCTCCACCACGGCTTCAGCGAAGCTTTCCGCCTGGGCATCGATCACAGCATCCTCAGCTTCCCAGAAGCCCCGGTGGGCAGCCACCAATGTAATGGCCTGCATATGGGTCTTCACATGGATGTTGTGGCCCTGCTCCAGGAAGTCGTCCAGGCCGATGCCGTGGCTGTCCTGGAAGTAAACATCATGAATTGCGTCCCAGACCCAGGAGCGCACCACCTCCGGACTGGTCACCTGCCAGCCCCAGAGGTTATCCAGGAAATCCGCACCCATGGTGCGGGCACCGGAATAGCCGTGGTCCATCAGGGGTTTCAGCCACTGGGGGTTGAGGTTACGGGCCCGCAGTTCGCCGAGCAGGGCCCGTTCCAGGGATTCCACCCGGGGGTTGTCCGGGTCGGCGTGGGTCAGTACCCGGTTGTCTGGGGGGGAGCCGGTGGCCATCTCTACCGCCAGGGACAGACCGCCCTGGAAGTCGAAGCCGTCGTTGTTATCCAGCAGGCCATACATATGGCTGGCCCGGCCCAGGTAAGTGCGGCCCACATGCTGCAGGCGGCTGCTGAAGGCGGCATGGGCGGGCTGGCCGTCGCTGTCGGCGCCATAGGCATGGCCCATACGCCGCTGATAAGCGGCGGCCACTTCGCTGCGGTCTTCCCAGGCACCGGAGCGTTCCGTCAGGCGGTTGACCCCAGTGCCATAAGCGCCGGGAGCCGTGCCGAAGACCCGCAGGGCGGCTTCCTGGCCGGCCTGGTCCGGGGTGGTGCCCGCGGCCAGCAGAGCCCGGGTATCTTCTACCCAGCGAGCCGCCACATCATTTTCTGCCAGAGCTTCACTGCCTGGGTCACGCAGGTTATCGGGCAAGGAGGCCAATGCCGCTTCCAGGGAAGGCACCAGTTGCGGGTGCAGCTCACGAATAGTCTCAGAGGCCCCATCAAGGGCTACCCGCACGGCATGATCCAGCCATACCAGTTGGTCTTCATAAAGGTCACGGAACAGGCCGGAAGTGGTAAACAGGGCATCCCGCCGGCGCTGGCGATCAGTGCCTACGGGCATCCGTTCCAGGCCCCCGACGATGCCCCGGGAATTCCACTGGGGGCGAACACCGAGCATGTCCAGGGCAAAGGCAATCATCACCCCTTCGTCCCTGACGGTGTCAGAGGCCCAGAGGATAATCGCCTCACTGCCCAACGCTTCCGGGTCGCCCCGCTCACGGGCGGTTTTGGCCATTTCCTGACCCAGTGACCAGGCGGTACGGGTGGGAATCAGGTCCCCGGACAGGGCGTGGAAGTTGCGCCCGGTGGGCAACACTTCCGGGGTGCGTACCGGGTCGTTGCCCTGGCCCGGGGCAATAAAGCCACCGGCCAGACCGGCCAGCAAGGCGTTCATTTCACTGCTGGGGGAAGCGCTGAGATCCCGCCGCCAGTCAGCTCCCTGCTCGCCGTCTCCGGCCATGGAGGTGAGCATGATATCGATGGCGTCATCATCCCAGTCGCGGCCGAACACATGCAGGCCCAGGGGCATAAAGCGTTCCTGCATCTCTGTCAGGTAGTGGCCCACTTCGTGCACCAGCAGTTCTTCGTCCACGTCTTCCAGGCGCAGGGGGGAGTCACCATTGTCATGTTCGTGGGTATGGCCGTGGTCATGCCCTTTACCATGTCCATGGTCATCACCATGATCATGCTCGTGGTGATGTGTCTTTTCCTCATCATGGTCATGGTGGCTATGACTATGACTGTGGGCATCATCATCGTTATGGCCGTGGCTGTTATGATCATCGTGGTGATGGCCGTGATCACCCCCATGGTCATCATCATGGTCGTGGGACTTTTTCTTTTCCTTGTCGCCATGCCCGTGCCCATGGTGGTGATGCCCATGGGCCAGCTCGTTCTCTATTTCCGCGGTCAGGTCCAGCTCATGGATACGCTCACGGAGGGTCTCGGCAGCCCGGCGCCGGGTGGGGGAATCCGGGTCGCTGGCGGACTCATAGGTCTCCACCAGCTGGCGCAGTTCCAGCAGTTTGTCGTAAAGCTCGGTGGTGGCCAGGGGTGGGGTCAGGTGGCTGATCATCACCCCCATGGCCCGGCGCTTGGCCTGGATGCCCTCCCCCACGCCGTCCACGATATAGGGGTAAAGCACCGGCAGGTCGCCGCCGAGAATATCCGGATAATCATCCGCCGCCAGTCCGGCCCGGCGCCGGGGCAGAAACTCCCGGGTGGAGTGGCGGCCCAGGTACACCAGGGCATCTGCCTGGAAGTGTTCCCGCAGCCAGTGGTAGAAGCCCACGTAATGGTGAGTGGGGGGGAAACGGGTGTTGGCGTGGAGCAGGGCTTCACTGATCTCCCAGCCACGAGGGGGCTGGGGGCCGATAAACACGTTGCCGAAGTACAGGCCCGGGAACAGCATGTGGCCGTTATGGATCATGGCCTGGCCCGGGGCTTCACCCCAGCCGGACAGGCCCGGGATGCCGGTGCGGATCATGGCATCCCGCAATTTGGCCAGAGGCGCCAGGTCTTCCCCCTGCTGCAGCCGTTGCCGCCAGCCCTGGTCATACTGCTCCAACAGATCCAGGGCCCGGGCCTGGGCCCGGTGATCGTGGTTTTGCAGCATATGGCGCAGGTCATTGATGCCTTGCTCCAGCATGCCCAGGGCCTGGGTCTGCTGGTTCATGCCGTGGGCCTGTTCCAGATTGGCATGGAGATAACCCAGGGGGCCCTGTTCCAGTTCCGCCTGAATGGTCTTCGGCAGGGTGGCGAAATAGTCCTGATACTGGTCATGGGACAACGCCGGCACCCGGTCTGCAAGCTCCGCCAGGGCGCCCCGGTCTTCCAGCAGGTTAATGCCCCGGTCCTGGATCATATCCAGTAAGGCTTCGGCACTCTCTGGTAACTCACCGGTGTCATAACCGGCGGCTTTCAGACGCTGCAGAATCTCGAATAACGACTCCGGCACGTCCAGCTTGTCCGCCCCCACGTTCTGGCGACCGGGGGGGTGGTTGTAGTAAATCAAAGCTACTTTCTTGTCGGCATTGTCGCTGACCTGCAACTGCTGCCAGCGTTGCAGCCGGTCCGCCAGGGCGTTAACCCGCTCCCCCAAAGGGTGAGTCAGACTCAGGCGCACACCGGTGATAGCATCTTCTTCTGCGGGCTGTGCCACCGCCAGCACCAGGGGCTGGCTGATCCCCTGCAATTCCGGCATGGCCAGGCGGTAGTGCACATCGTCCCGGGAGATCCCTTCAGCTGAGAGCAGCCACTCGGTTTCCGTCTGTTTGCTCAGGCGCATGCCCTTGATCACCGGCAGGTTCAGGGCCTCAAAGGCCTGCGTAACCCCACGGCGGCCTTCACCGCCCCCCACCACAAAATCCTGCAGGCTGACCACGGCGGAAAGCATCGCCGGGCTGGCAGCCTCCGCCAGCCCGGACACCGCCTCTTCACTGGCGCCACCCCAACGGGACAGCACCGCAAAGCACTGGGTGCCGCGACTTTCCAGTACCGCACAAATGGCATCCAGCAGGTGCCGGTCACCGGGGCGGTCCCCGGAATCCAGGTCCAGCAGGGCCACGGCGGGACGGCTGTCTAATGCCATATCTCCAGGGTCAGCAGTGGCCCCCTGGCGGCTCTCCCCTCCCGGCAGTCCGTTTTTATCCCCGTGGAAAGGGCGGTAGTAGCGGATGCTTTCCCGGGGCTCAGGCTCCGGCACGGCAATATCATACCCGGCCTGGGCCAGCAGCCAGCGCATCAGTCCGGCAATGTGTTCCGGGCTGCGGCCCTGGTAGAAGGCCCGGCCATTGAGCCAGTCGGCCTGGGCCGGGAACTGCTCCCGCAGCGCCGCCAGGTGCGCCTTGGGGTCTTCTCCCGGCTCCGGGTTAATGGTCAGTTCAGTGACCTGATCTGCAGACAGAGACTCCAGTACCGACTCCCCCTGCAGGCGGGACAGTTGGGTAATGCGCCGGTCGCTGTTCACTGCCAGTATCGGCACCCCGGCTGCGGGCCCCTGCTGGCGCAGCAGCCGTTCCAGTCGCCCGGTCTGATCACCAAAGACCGCCCCCAGCATCAGGGCGTCTGCCTGCTGCCACAAGGCAATGACCTCTTCATCAGACTTGTCCGCCAACTGCTCCGGCGTACGCAGCATCACGGTATGGCCCGGAAAATCCCCGAGGAACTCATGGGCCCCGGCCGCTACCTCCGCCGCCGAACGCTCAGACACAACGCCCAGCACAGTAGCGGCGGGTGCCAGCACTGGCACCAGTAACAGACTCCACAGCAGATAGCGCAACGCCATTAAAAGACCTCGTAGCGCAGGCTGGCAAAGACGGTGCGGCCAGCGGCCAGATAGTCGAAATCATCAGCATTAAAGGGTATCGCTCTGACCGTGTTGTATTGCCGGTCAAAAACATTCTCAAGGCTCAGGCGCAGCCTCAGGTTCTGCGCCAGCTGGACTCCCATTCTTAAGTCAGCAGTGGTAAAACCGGAAATGCGTTCTTCATTGTCAGTGTCGTTATACCGGTAACCCTCAGCAATCACGGAAACACCGAAATTCACCCGGTCCAGCAGGTAATCTGCATCCACGCGCAGGCTCTGGTGGGTCCGTCGCGCCAAACGGTTATTGCTTTCCTTGTCCCGGGGATCTTGCAGTGTCAACGCTGAACGAAGCTCCAAACGTTGCCAGTCAAGCCCCGAACTTAATTCCACGCCTCGGATCTGGGCCCGGGCAATGTTCTCGGCGAGTAGAATCAGATCATCCACATCGGTCTTGTAAACCGCCAGATCCCAGAACCCGGACCGGTACTGCCCCCTAATACCGAATTCGGCGGTGCTGGAGGTTTCCGGGGAGAGATCCGGGTTACCAAAGTTGGGAAAATACAAATCATTAAAACTGGGAGCTCTAAAAGCTGTTCCATAACTCAGCCGCGCCCGGTGGCTCGGGGTTAACTCAAACCCTACCGCCACCGCACCGGTTGCCCGGTCACCAAAGGCTTCGTTGTCATCCCAGCGGGCACTGAGTTGCAGGCTGGCCTCATTGCGGTCAACAATAAACTGCCCAAACACCGCTTTATTATCACGGCTGTCTTCGTCGTATTCAGTGGTGCTGTCTACCTCATCCACAAGGTACTCGGCACCTGCCACCAGCTGTTGCCGCCCCCAGAGAAAGGTATTTTCCCAGCGCGCCAGGCGGGTTCTAGTGTCGAAAAAAGTGACGCCGCCGCCCTCTGCATTGTTTTCACCTTCATCCCGGGACTCACTCAGTGTTACGCCGGTTTTCCAGTTCTCCGTTACCCGAATATCCCCATTAACGCCCAGTGTCTGCAGGACAAAATCTGTGTCACCGGAATCAAATTCCGTATTCCCCTGGCTGCGAAAAGCCAGCAGGCCCAGTGAAGCATCATTACCCAGTTCATGCCGGATACTGGCGCTACCAGAGGCATTGCGGTAACCCTTATCGTCGCCCCCTTCACGTATACGGGTGCCGTCTGTTTCGAAGTAATTGCCCTGCAGGCTGTAACGGGTATTGCCCTCACGACCACTGACTCCGGCTCCGGTCTGCTGGGTGGAGAAATTGCCACCACCCACTTCTACCCAGGCCCGGTCATTGTCATCCTGAGGCAGGGTAAAGCCCTGAATAACACCACCCACCGCATCCGCCCCATAAAGCGACCCACGGGGACCCCGCACAATTTCCACTCTGTTAAGCAATTGCGCTGGTACATGTTGCCAGGGTGCACCACCAGTAGTGGCAGAGCGAATACGAATACCGTCGATCAACAGCACCGTGGACTCGCTGCCGGTGCCTCGGGTGAATACCGAGGTATTTTTGCCAAAACCACCATTGCTGACCACGTTCACTCCGGGCTGACCCTGCAACAGGCTGCTGAATTCACGGGGTTGCTGGCGCTCGATGGCCTCGCGGTCAATGACAGTGACCGAAGAGAGACTTTCGTCTGCTGTCTCTGTGGCCAGGGTTGTGGTTACTATCAGAGGGCGCAGATTGAAATCCGCATCAGTGCCGGTTTGAGCCACTGCCAGGGGGGTACAAAAGATTAGCCCGAACCCGGTGAAAACCAGGGGGAGAGAGGAAGAATTGCGCATTACGATTACCGTTTTCTGCCGTGCGCACCCGCACGGAATAAGAGTCAAAACGGTGTCTTGGCAGGTAGTAACAGAGATGAAGCAGGGGATGGCGGGGATGCACAGAGAGCCGACCTGCCCATCGTTGCCCACCGCAACACCTGGCGTCACCTTCTGGCCGGTCTACGGACTGATGAGCAGTGGCTCTGGCCAGATAACCGGACAGATACACCTCAGACGACCGCCTTCCCATGCAAAAGCACAGTGGCGTAATGGTCGCTGTTAACTCAATCACCGTTGCGGGGGCAGTGTCGGATTAGGACCGACTTCCCGTTTAAACCCAAAGCACATGCTCAGGGTCACCTGGAGGCGAAGCTAAAGTACCAATCACATGTAGGTTAGTCAATGCTGGCGGGTTCACCCTTGCCATGATTGGCCTGAGTAAGAGCATCCCCCAAACGGGACAATGCGCCGGGGCTGGGTGGCAGCCCAAAACGTAACGCCGGGGGGTCCTGAAACAGCCGCACCAGCACCCCCTGGGCCGCCAGACCATGGGCAATGACCACCGCTTCCGGGTGGGGGCAATACTGAAACAACAGGGAGCCACCGGCACAAGACAAGCCCCGTTCGGCTAACAACGCCGCCAGCTGCTCACTCTGCTGTTGCAGCCTGGGCACCATCTGCCGCTGCCAGTGTTGGTCTGCCATGGCGGCTGCCATTACAAAGCGCCCTGGCCCACTCAGGGCCCAGGGACCCAGAGCGTCATCCACTTGCTGACACAGATCATTTGGGCCCAGCAGCAAGCCGGCACGGGCTCCCGCCAGACCAAAAAACTTGCCCAGTGAGCGCAGCACCAGCAACCCTTCAGGGCCGGTATGGGGGGCCAGACTGGGGATGCCGGTGCCATCAATAAACGCCTCGTCCACCAGCAGCCAGCCCCCCCGGGCGGCTAGCAGCCGATGCCAGGACAACAGGCTCTCTCGGGAAAAGCGGTGGCCGGTGGGATTGTTGGGATTAATACACACCAGCACATCGACACTGGCAACC
This sequence comes from Halomonadaceae bacterium, assembly GCA_007692645.1. Taxonomy (GTDB): domain Bacteria; phylum Pseudomonadota; class Gammaproteobacteria; order Pseudomonadales; family Oleiphilaceae; genus REBR01. The sequence goes on from REBR01000096.1 coordinate 12,739, forward strand.
AACTGCTCATCAAGCTGCTCTGGTGCATAAGGCACCAGCTGGTGCCCCGCTCGTTGCCAGCAGGCGCCATGCTCTGCGTAACCCGGGTGGGGCACTGCCACCCGGCAGGGTTTGCGCAACCCCGGCAGGGCGGAAATGGCCGCCTGGGAGCCCGCAATGGGCAGGCAGCAGGCAGCCGCCGGGGCGCCACTCCAGCGCCGGGCCTCCGGCACCAGCGCATCATCCGCTTCCGGCAAGCGCTGCCAGCACTCAGCAGGCACCGTTGGCACCGGCCAGGGGGTCGGATTGATACCGGTCGACAGGTCCAGCCAGTCCCGGCGAGGTATACCCCAGCGCTTGGCCGCCTGGTTCAGCCGCCCCCCATGTTCCATGTGCCACCTGTACGCTATTGACGAAAAATGTGCCGGGACCTTGCCCTGCCCCGGCCGGACCGGGCCAGAATACCATGGCCCCGTTAAGGGCCCATAAAAAAGGCTTTTCGCAAAGTAACGTGAAATGGCTGTGGGAGCGGCCATGGCCGCGATAAAGCAACGCCGGGAAAGGTGCTCTGGCAGGGGTTTCGTTATGGCCTCGAAAAGCATCGCGGCTATAGCCGCTCCCACAGGTTGCAAGGCGTTGCATGGATTTCAGTAAGGTGGGGCTTAAGTAAGTGCCATTCGGGGGGGGGCTCCCGGGCGATTCCCGGTAAAGTCCGATGAAGCAAAAAAAGGGCACCCGCAGGTGCCCTTCTTACAGCCTGGCTAGTGATCAGAACTCGTACTGGAAGCGCAGTGCATAGACCATGCTGCCCCAGTCCTTGGTGTCACCCGGCGCCAGATCCCGGCTGGAGGTGGAAGCGTCTACGTACATGGCGTTGAACTTCAGCACAATGTCGTCTTCCGGGTACCAGTTCAGGCCCAGGGTGTAGTGATCCACTTCCTGCTCACCCCGCTCATCATGGTGGTCGGTGTGGTCCGCGTAAGCATAGCGGGCCAGCAATTCAACAGCGCCTCGACCACCCTGGCTGACCGGATTAAGAATACGGGTCTGGCCAAAGTCACCACTGAACACCCGGTAATTGCGCCGCTCACCGGTGAGGAAATAGCTCGACTGGACGTAGTAGCCTTTGTTGCTCAGGTCCAGAGGATCGGTTTCAGGGTCACCATCAAACCCCCGGGCACTGGCATCCCGGCGGATATCCTGCAGCAGGTATTCACCCTGCAGGGAGAATGGGCCTACCCCATAAGCGCCTTCCAGAGCGAAGGTGTTATGGTATTTCACATCCGAGAAATCCCGGCGACCGATCACCCGGGCATCAATAGCCCGGGTGCCCAGGCGGCTGCGCATGCGCACGCTGTCATATTCCCGGTCCCGGCCACGGCTCTTCTCGTGTACGTAGGAGTTGCGACGGTGATTGACAGAGGCACCCAGGTGGCTCCAGATATCACGATTCTCTACGGTGTAAGGCGAGAATGAGGCCCTGCCGGCCACAGACCAACCTTCATTGACATCCCGGCGGCGGGAAATATCGGTACCAAAGACACCTAATGCCGCGTAGTAGTTTGGCCGCAAGGTCTCATACATGATGCCAGGCTGCCGGTCGGGCCGGTATGCATCCACCGGAGTTGCCCGCTCAATAAAGGAAATACGTCGGGAACTGGTAGAGCTTTCCAGGCTGAAGGGCTCCTTGAAATAGCCCACCGCCAGGCGCCCTTCGTCAAACAGGTAAGCCATATAGGCATTGGCAAAGCGGATGCCTTCGATATCATCCCCCTCTTCGATGTCATAAGTCACCGGGTCCCGGAAATCCACTTCCAGCTGCCACTCCCAGCGGTGGTTGATCAGACCCAGCACACCGAGACGGGCCCTGCGGATAATGGTGCCGCTGCGACCGATATCCCCCCGGTCAAGACGGTCATCATCGGTGGTCTTGCGGGGGTCCTGTACCCGGGCATGGTCCAGCATCACCCGCCCCCTTACGCCAAAGCGGTGAGCGCCATCGGCTGTCTCTACCCGATATTGATTAACACGGGTACGCACATCCGCCCCAGTCACCGGGGTGGTGGGCTCATAGTTCATGCCCGGGTGGCGATCTATCACTTCAGGGGAAGAAGTGGCATTACCATCTTCCGCCATCGCAGGGGCTGCAACCAGAGCAGCGGAGAGGATGGCAAGGCGTAATGAGGCAGTCTTGAACATGGCGCAGGTCCTTTACAGTCAGGTGTTTCACTAGCGGCGTCTTTGCCGCTGCAACCATGACAATTTAGCCATGTCTGTCTGTTGGTTTTCTGAGCCAGATCAATAAAGCCGTCCCCTTCGACGAATATCCTTAGCTAAGTAAATAAAATTTGCCACAGATCAATTTGTGGCCATTCACCCCCCCGGGAGAAACCATGGCGAGCAGTCCGGACCGTTACGAATGGCGCGCCTTTGGCGCCAACTTCGGCATTGTGGAACAGCGCCTGCGGGCCAGGGCACAGCTGCAGAAGATTGCAGAGAGCCAGGATATCTATGTGCTGTCCCGCCGGGTCAGCACCCTGAATGTCAAACTGCGCAATCATCAACTGGACCGTAAACGCCTGGTGGCCAACCATGGCCCTCTGGAGCTGTGGTCCCCCATGGAGAAGCTGCCGCTGCCCCTCTCCCCGGACCAGGTCAACCAGCACTTGCTGGCACCCCTGGGTGCCGCCCCCGCACTCACCGGAGAGCAGCCACTGGGAATTGATGAGTTGCTGCACCAGGTGATTTACCCCAATACGGGGCTGGTGGTGGTGCACTTATTCAAGCGCCGCTGGCACTTCACCCTGGGGGGCTGTGTCTGTGAAATGGCGGAACTGCTGGTGAACGGCGCGGCCCTGTCCACGGTCTGCATTGAAGCCACTGACCCGGATGCGGTCATTGCCCTGGCAGCGGATCTGCGCCTGGATGACTGGCCCAACCGCAGTTATGTTGCCGCTCTGCGCCAGGTGGTTGGGCTGACACCCCCATGAAAAAAACCGAACAGGATGCAAACCCGCCATTCGATCCCCTGGATATGGCCCAGTACCGCATCGACCGGCTGCCTAAGCGGGCGCGCTCGAAAACGGAGCAGTGGCTGGCCGCCAGCGGTATCCCGGTGGCGATACTGGTCTTTCTGATTATCGGTTTTTTCTGGACTCCCGCCTTTCTCGCCAATCTGGACCCCGCTGCCGTTTCCGGCAAGGCGGCAGAAACCCTGCAGCAGTCTGGCCTGGAAGAACTGATCCTGCGTAACCGGCTGATGCTGGCGGTATTCGCTGCAGCCATGATCCTGTGGACCACCGTTGCCCTGCCTAACTACCTGGTGTCACTGCTGGTGATTATCGGGTTGGTGTTAACCGGCGTATTGGAAGAACGACAGGCCTATGCCCAGTTGGGGCACCCGGTCATGTGGCTGAACATCATGTCGTTTGTGCTGGCCAGCATGCTGGTGAAAACCGGCCTAGCCAAACGCTTTGCCCTGTGGCTGGTGCTGCGCTTTGGCCACCGGGCCTCTGGGGTGTTTCTCAGCTTCATTATTATCAACACGGTGCTGTCAGCCTTCGTTTCTGCCACCACCGCCAAGGCGGCCATTCTGCTGCCGATTTTTATGGTTATTGCGGCCATTTACGGGGCCAGGCAGGGAGACGGCAAGAACAATTTTGGCCGCAATATCGTGTTGCAGAACCTGCTGAACATTAACCTCGGGGCCGGTGCCTTCATGACCGGCTCCGGCGCTAACCTGCTGGCGGTGGCCCTGATCAGCGGCGCCATTGCCGGCAATGTCTACTTCAGCGACTGGATGATCGCCATGCTCCCCACCATGCTGGGGCTAATGCTGGTAGGCTACCTGCTGGGCACCCGGCTGTTCTTTCCCCTGGCACCAGAAGAGCGGGTGCCACAGATTGCAGGGGGCATGGAACGGCTGCGGGAAGAACAGCAGAAACTGGGGCCTATCGCATGGCAGGAAGTGCGGGCGGGGCTGCTGTTTCTGATCATCCTGACCCTGTGGGCCACTGACCGGTGGCATGGCATCAGCCCCACAGCGGTGGCCTTTCTCGGGGGCATCGTGGCGCTACTGCCCCGGGTAGGCATTGTGGAATGGAACGAAGTGGATATTCCCTGGCACCTGATGCTGTTTTCGGCGGGCGCCTATTGCCTGGGTGCGGGCTTTGCCGAGACCGGGCTACCGGAGATCAGTGTCAGCGCCTTTTTTGCCACCGTGGGCATTGATAGCGACACCCCCTTCTGGGTGGTCTATCTGCTGTTGACCGGCATCATGGCTTACAGCGCCCTGATCTCACAGGCCAAAACCATGCGCGCCATGTTGTTTGTACCCATTGCCATTGGTGCTGCGGAAACTCTGGGCTACAGCGTACTGAGCCTGGCGCTGCCGGTGGCCTTTCTCATCGAGCATGTTTATGTGCTGCCCTTCAACAGCAAGCCCGCCGCCCTGCTCTATGAAACGGATCAGTACAGCCTGTCGGACGCCTTCCGTTATGGCATCGTCATGATGACTTTGGGGTGGCTGACCATCATTGTGCTGGGGGAAACCTGGTTCCGCTTCTTGGGCATTACCCCGGACGGCGTATTTGGAGTGTTTTAGGTGTCATTGACCGCGATTTTCACCTTTGCCGGGGGTATCGGGCTGTTTCTGCTCGGTATGCGCATGATGACCGATGGCCTCAAGGTGGCCGCCGGCAACACCCTGCGGGATATCCTGGTGGCCGCTACCCGTAGCCGTGTCCGGGGGGTGCTGTCGGGGATGTTTATCACCACCATGGTCCAGTCCTCCAGTGCGGTGATTTTTGCCACCATCGGCTTTGTAAATGCCGGGTTGCTGACCCTGGGCCAGGCCATCGGCATAATCTATGGCAGCAACGTGGGCACCACCCTTACCTCCTGGATTGTTGCCCTGGTGGGGTTCAACGTGAATCTGCAGGCCCTGGGGCTGCCGGCCATTGGCATCGGTACCGGCCTGTGGGTGGTGATGGGGGCTCGCCGTTATGGTGCCCTGGGGCAGGCCCTGGCGGGGTTTGGGCTGTTTTTTCTGGGGCTGGATATTCTCAAGAACAGCTTTGCCGGCAGTGGCGACATTGCCTTATTGGCAAGCTGGACCGACATGGGGCTCTGGAGCCTGTTGCTGTTCATGGTGGTCGGCATTCTGCTGACTGTCATTATGCAGTCCTCCAGTGCCGCCCTGGCCGTCACCCTGACTGCCGCTGCGGGCGGCGTAATCCCTCTGGAGTCCGCTGCGGCCATGCTGATTGGCGCCAATGTGGGCACCACCTCCACCGCCCTGTTTGCCATTATCGGGGCCACGGCGGCGGCCAAGCGGGCCGCCAGTGCCCATGTGATTTTCAACATGATCACAGCCGTGGTGTCACTGGCCGCCCTGCCACTGCTGCTGATGGTGGTGGAACTGATCGCCCGGGGTCTGGGGCTACAAAGTCAGCCAGCCACCCTGCTGGCCATTCTGCACACCATGACCAAACTGCTGGGGCTGATGCTCCTGTGGCCCGCCACTGACCTGCTGGTGCGGCAACTGGAAAAGCGCTTTCAGCGCACCGAGAAAGATCTCCACCGGCCTCACTTCCTCGACCCCAACATCCAGACCACCCCGGCCCTGGCCCTGGACGCCCTGGCTCAGGAACTTGATGCCATGGGCCAGCGGGGGCGGCAGCTTGCCAGCATGGCGCTAAACGCTACCCCACAGCTTCCCGCCTCCCTGGAAGCAGAACTGGAAGCCCTGGAGACCATCAGCCTGGCGGTGGGTGAATTCTCCGCGGGCATCCACAGCCAGGAGAAAGACTCCGCCCTGACCACCGCTCTGCCAGAAGCCCTGCGTATAGCCCAGTACTATGTGGATATGGCAGAGCATGCCATTGAGTTCCAGCGCCTGCAGTCTCGGTGCAAACTGGAAGACACGGAACTGGCCGCTCCGGTTCATGACCTCTATGCAAGGGCCGGCACGCTGCTGATCCAGCAGGAGATAACCAATGAAGAAACTGCACATGCACTGGAGCTTGCCAGCCAATCTTTTGAGCGTCACTACGATGCCACTAAAAACACCCTGCTGGCGGCAGCGGTCAGGGGCAGACTGCCCGCCTCACGCCTGGCGGTGATGCTGGAACAACTCAGTGTTCTGCGCCGCCTGATTCAGTACCACTGCAAGGCGCTGCGACACATGCAGAACTTTAACCAGGCACGCCGCGCTCCGCAACCACTGCCAGCGCAAGTCGAGGATGTGGCACTTGATCTTCCGGAGGCTAACCGCTAAACCTTAGAGAGCAGACTCCCTTACTGTCAGCTAAGAAACAACTTACACATGGAAAGCTGTTACTTACACCTTGTAATCCGGCGACCACCGCCGCCGCAGTAAGCCAGTAGTGCATAACCGGAACAAGCCGTAACGGGATGCCTGACATGAAGACGAACCAGTGGCAGAAAATGCATGTGCGCCGACGCCCGGAACGCTTCGAGTGGCGGGCTTTTGCAATGGATTTCGGCATTACCGAGCAGCGACTGAGAACCCGCGCCGCTCCGGAAAAAATTCGCGCCAGCAAGGAAGTGCAGTTACTTCCCAGGCATAACCAGATAGACAGTATCAGCCTCTGTAATAATCACCTGCTGGTTCGCAGCCTGCTGCAGATACGGGGTCCCCTGGAGTTATGGTCGGTAATGGATAAGTACCCCCTGCCCCTGACCCGAACCCAGCTGAATGGGCGTTTATCTGCACCACTGTTAACCCAGGCGACCACCACTGAACCAGACCTGGGCAGTGAGGCGCTGCGTCAGGCACTTGCTGCAGACGGCGACGGTGTCATTCAATTGCCCCTGGAGAAACGCCGCTGGCATTTCAGCCTGGCACGGTGTGCCTGTGATATTACCGAACTGACCATCAATGGCAGTCACATCACCTCCATAGGCATCGGCTCCGTGGACCCCCAGGCAGTGCTTGATCTGGCCGCTGAACTGGGCCTGAACCGCTGGGCTAACCGTAGCTATCTGTCGCTGTTTCGGCAACTGGTGGGACTGGAGGAGATCAGGCTCAAAGGTGAATGGTGCTGGGAATCCTCAGACCAGTAACCACTGGAGGACATTAACCAGAATAACCACCAGAGCCACCGTAATCAGCCATAACAGCACGCCCCTGCGCACCAGGGTTATGGCCCCGCGGATGCTGCCGGCACCAGGCGCGACACCCTGCCCCAAGGGAGGCCGTTGCCGCCACTGCCCATGATAGGGGGCAGCACCCCCCAGGCGAATACCCAGGGCTCCTGCCCCCGCTGCCATGACCGGCCCGGCATTGGGGCTGTCCCAGTGCCGGGCCTGCTTGCGCCAGCAGGTGAAGGCACTGCGGGTCTGTCCCAGCAGGGCATAGGTGAGTGCAGTGAGCCGGGCAGGCAGGTAACCCAGCACATCATCCAGGCGGGCAGCGCCCCGGCCAAAATAATTAAAACGGGCATTACGGTAGCCCCAGAGGGCATCCAGGGTATTCACTACCCGGTGCAGCACCACCCCGGGCACTCCCGCCAGCAAAAACCAGAACAGGCTGGCAAAAACCGCGTCAGCGCCATTTTCCAGCATGGATTCAGTAGCAGCCGTGGCCACCCCGGGGGTATCCAGATGGTCGGTATCCCGGCTGACAATCCAGCCCACAGCCTTGCGGGCCGGCTCAAGCTCACCCGCGGCCAGGGGTAAGGCCACCGCCTCACCATGTTCCCCCAGACTCTTAAGGCCTAATGCCAGCCACAACACCAGCGCCGCCCACACCGGCTGCAGCCAGTGGGGCAGCCACCAGTAGATCAGTGACAGCAACACCAGTGGCGGCAGGGTCACCAGCAACAACCCCAGCACCCCGGCCCCCACGCTGCCGCTGCCTTCCGGATTCAGGCGTTGCTCCACCTGTTTTGCCAAAGCCCCCAGTAACAAAAGGGGGTGTCCCCGGCGGGGCTCACCCAGCAGCTGGTCCAGCACCAGGGCGGCAACACAAACCAGTAATGCAGTGATCATGGGCTTCCTCGTTGGATGGGTGATTCAGCAAAACGGGGCACTATAGCCTAGCGCAGTTTGCCCGGGAAAGGAGTAGCGTCGTATGCTTGGTACGCACCCTACCCTTACTTTCAATACCACGGACGTTGTCGTGAACAATAATTCCTTCTGGCATCAGCCCCTGCCCTCACTTAACCCCGGCCTGCGCGCCCAGGCCCTGGAAAAGCAGAATAATCTGACCAAGCCCCCCGGCGCCCTGGGGCAACTGGAATCCGTGGCGGTTGAGCTGGCATGCCAGCAGGGACGGGAAAACCCTGCCGTGGACCGGGTTCAGATCAGCCTCTTTGCCGCCGACCATGGGGTCTGTGATGAGGCCATTTCCGCCTTCCCCCAATCG